>CALAOB010000024.1 GCA_937927445.1 uncultured Oribacterium sp.
GGGTGGACTCCGGACTTACACCGGTTAGAAACGTGCGCCGCCAGGCACACTATAATAAAAAGACGAAACCATCCGAAGATGATTTCGTCTTTTAATATCGCATGATGTTCTCTTAAGCATTAAACGAGCTCAAGAAGAACCTCCATCGCAGCGTCACCCTTACGGAGACCGATCTTTACGATACGAGTGTAACCACCGTTACGGGTAGCATACTTCGCACCATACTCGTCGAAAAGCTTTGCAGCGAGATCAACACTCTTGGTGTTCTTCTTCTGACCAGCCTTGGCTGCAGGAACCTCCGTTACCGGGTAAAGGTATGCAAGCATCTGACGACGTGCATGAAGTCTGGATGGCTTATCCTTCTTGATGGTCTTCTCGATCTCGTCATAAACGGTAACCTTCTTACCATCAACTACTTCCTTTACACGCTTGCCATCGGCGTCCTTACGAGCAACCTTAGCCTTAACGGTAACCTCTTCGTAGTTGTCCTTCTCACGAACTGCAAGTGCGATCAGCTTCTCAGCCTGCTTACGAACTTCCTTAGCACGAGCCTCGGTCGTAACGATCTTGCCGTTTGCGATCAGAGAAGTGGTCAGTGCGCGAAGCATTGCCTGTCTCTGACTGGACTCTCTACCTAACTTTCTATAATTTGACATAATCTATTTCCCCCACCGTGCACTTCGGTCTTACCGGTTTTTCTGTATCTCAGCTTCTGCAGCTCCCTGCAGACGAATCAGACCATCCCGGATGGATCACTCCTCCTGAGTGGAAAGGCTGAGATTTAACTCCTTCAGTTTTGCAAGAACTTCCTCAAGTGACTTACGGCCCAGGTTACGAACCTTCATCATATCATCCGGTGTCTTCGCACAGAGCTGCTGTACGGTGTTGATACCGGCTCTCTTGAGACAGTTATATGAGCGAACGGAAAGCTCCAGCTCATCGATGTTCATCTCGAGGATACGCTCCTTACCGTCGACCGGCTTCTCAACCATAACTTCGGTCGTCTGCGTATTCTGAGACAGATCAATGAAGAGTGTCAGATGCTCGGAGAGAATCTTCGCTGCTTCAGAAACAGCATCATCCGGGCTCATCTTACCGCTGGTAAATACATCCAGTGTCAGCTTATCGTAATCGATCTTGTTACCGACACGCGTATTGCTGATGGCCATATTTACACGCTCTACTGGTGTGTAGATCGCATCCACGTCGAAAACTCCTTCCGGAAGTTCTGCGGCTCTGGAACGATCTGCACCGACATAGCCTCTGCCCGTTGTGATGGTGATTTCCATCTCGAGCTTAGCATCCTGGGCGTCAAGAGTTGCAATCTTCTGCTCCGGATTCAGGATCTCCAGACCCTCAACCAGCTGGATGTCGGACGCCGTAACGACGCCCTCACCCACATGCGAAAGATAAACAACCATTGCGTCATCGGAGGCTGAAGTGTTCTGAATCTCGAGACTCTTAAGGTTCATGATGACCTCAGTCAGAGACTCCTTTACACCCGGGATCGCATCGCCATCCCGATCGGCACCGGTAATCTTGACCTGAGAAACTGCAGCACCGGTCAGAGCGGAGAGCATGATGCGCTTCAGCGCATTGCCCAGTGTAGTACCGTAGCCTCTTTCCAGCGGCTCGCATACGAATCTGCCGTACTTCTTATCATCTGAAATCTCAACAATCTCAATGTTTGGTTTCTCAAAATCGAACATGCAATGCCTCCTTTATTGCAGGCTAATTATTTCGAATACAACTCGACGATCAGCATCTCGTTTACCGGAACGTCGATTTCCTCTCTGGAAGGAAGCTGCTTTACAGTCGCCTTGAGGTTCTCCTGGTCGCAATCGATCCATGCCGGAACCATACGGCCGTTGGTAACCTCGAGGATATCCTTGAATCTCTGAAGAGACTTCTTGGACTCCTTGACAGCAACTACGTCGCCAGCGGATACAAGGTAGGAAGGAATGTTAACAACCTTGCCATTTACAGTGATGAGTCTGTGATCAACGATCTGACGTGCCTCACGACGAGTACGAGCAAGGCCCATACGGAAGATCACATTATCCAGACGAGACTCAAGAAGAACCATGAGGTTGGTACCGGTCTGGCCCTTCATCTGGTTAGCCTTTGCATAGTAGTTACGGAAAGGCTTCTCAAGTACGCCGTAGATGAACTTTGCCTTCTGCTTCTCACGAAGCTGAAGACCGTACTCAGACATCTTACGACGCTGGTTTCTGAGCTGTCTGTTAGACTTCTTGTCATATCCTAAGAATACAGGGTCAAGTCCGAGTGACCTGCATCTTTTAAGTACGGGAGTTTTGTCAACTGCCATAATTCTTTCTCCTTATAATATCAAGTAATTTACGTGATACGTCCTTTACACCCATGGGCTTCATCGGACAGATCTGCCGCTATTTTATACATACTGCGGCCTATGTCTGTGGTGAATCAATTCAAGATAATCCAGAAATACTGAGATTATACTCTTCTGCGCTTTGGTGGACGGCATCCGTTGTGTGGAACCGGTGTTACATCCTTGATGGAAGTAACCTCGAGACCATTTGCCTGGAGTGCACGAATAGCTGCCTCACGTCCTGATCCTGGTCCCTTAACACTTACATCCACATACTTTAAGCCGTGTACTAAAGCTGCCTTAACAGCAGTTTCAGCAGCCATCTGAGCTGCATATGGAGTAGATTTTCTTGAACCCTTGAAACCAAGACCACCAGCACTTGCCCATGAAAGAGCGTTTCCTTCAGCATCTGTCAGTGTAACGATAGTGTTGTTGAAAGATGCCTGAATATGTGCCTGTCCGCGTTCAACGTTTTTCTTTACGCGCTTCTTTGTAATTCTCTTACCTGACGCCATATTAAAACTAACCTACTTTCCTTTTTCTGTCTTCCTGTATTTAAAACATGAAGATCACAATAGTTACTTCTGATTCTACATCAGAGTGATCATTTCTGATCTGGACTTTCTCTTACCTTAAAGAAGAATACTCTCTAAAAGATTACTTCTTCTTGTTAGCAACAGTCTTACGCGGTCCCTTACGTGTTCTGGCATTGGTCTTGGTCTTCTGACCTCTAACCGGAAGGCCTCTTCTGTGACGGATGCCACGGTAGCAGCCGATCTCCTGAAGTCTCTTGATGTCCAGAGCTGTTGATCTTCTGAGGTCACCTTCTACTACCTGGTGCTCAGCGATGTAGTTCGCAAGCTCCTTGACTTCATCGTCAGTGAGATCCTTAACACGTGTGTCAGGGTTAACGCCTGTTGCCGCGAGAATCTTATCAGCACTGGACTGACCGATACCATAAATGTATGTCAGACCAATCTCGATACGCTTCTCTCTCGGTAAATCGACACCTGCAATACGAGCCATTTTTGTTTCCTCCTGTAAAAATTAACCTTGTCTCTGCTTGTGCTTAGGGTTTTCGCAGATAATTCTGATAGAGCCTTTCCGCTTGATGACTTTGCATTTCTCGCAGATAGGCTTTACTGATGATCTTACCTTCATAGTAATTCCCCTTTCTAATAACGAATTCGAACAAAGTTGCCGTATCATTCTAACAAAACGCTCCACTAATGTAAAGCCCTTTTCAAAGGAATTGTAAGAATATCGACCGCTTTATTTGTCTCTCCAGATGATACGTCCCTTAGAAAGGTCGTACGGTGAAAGTTCGATGGTCACCTTGTCACCTGGAAGAATTCGAATGTAATTCATACGAAGCTTTCCGGAAATATGTGCCAGCACCTGATGGCCATTCTCAAGCTCAACCTGGAACATGGCATTCGGAAGTTTTTCAATTACTTTGCCAGTAATCTCGATTACATCTGATTTAGACATTCAGTTCTCCTTCTTATTTATTTAATGTGATTAATAAACTCTTATCCTCACCCGGCATCGTCAGAATCTCCGGCTCACCGTCGGTGATGAGAATCGTGTTTTCATAGTGGCAGGAAAGACTGCCGTCATCCGGAACGACATTCCAGCCGTTATCCCGTGTATGGCAGATCGGTGATCCTAAAGTGATCATCGGCTCCACCGCCAGCGTCATACCGGCGCAGAGCTTCGGGCCTTTCCGATGCATATCATAGTTCGGAATTTCCGGATCCTGATGGATCTCCGCTCCGATACCATGTCCGCAGTATTCTCTCAGGATGCCACAGCCCTGAGACTCTACATAATTACCGATGGCCGCTGTAATATCATTCAGATGATTACCGGCAACGGCCTGCTTCATACCTTCGAAGAAGCTCTGCTGGCAGACTCTGATCACCCGCTTCGCATCCTCGGAAATCTCACCTACTGCCCAGGTTCTGGTCGCATCTGCATTATAGCCATGGTAGCTGGTGCAGGTGTCGATGGAAACGATATCACCATCCTTCAGAATCACATGGCGATCAGGGATACCATGGATAACTTCTTCGTTGACGGAGATGCAGCAGGTTCCCGGGAAGTCATATAAACCCTTCATGCTCGGGAAGCCACCGAGCTTCCGCATGATGCCCTCGGCCAGTTCATCCAGTTCCTTCGTGCTGATACCAGGGGCGATCTTCTCTCCGAGACGGTTGTGCATCTCGAAGAGAATCTTGCCTGCCTCACGCATCAGTTCGATTTCACGTTTTGATTTGATTTCGATCATTAGTACTTCTTTCTGAATACGCTTGATGTTTCACATCAGAGACTGATCTGTCGCTTGCCTTCCGATGAATCAGTTCTCGGAAAGGATTGCAACGACATCCTCAAATACCTTTGGAAGCTCCTGTGTTCCGTCAACCTCACGAAGCACGCCGGCTGCCTTATAGTACGCGATGAGCGGCTCTGTCTGCTGATGGTAAACATTGAGACGATCCTTTACGGTCTCCGGCTTATCATCCGAACGAATGATGAGATCGGTACCACACTTATCACAGATGTTTTCTGTCTTCGGTGCTGCGTATACGATATGGTAGGTTGCACCACACTTCGGGCAGGCACGTCTGCCGGACATACGCTCGATGATGGCTTCATCCGGAACATCGATGTTCAGTGCGAAGTCAATCTTGTCGCCCTGGCTCTTCAGTGCCTCTGTCAGGCTCTCTGCCTGCGGAATCGTACGTGGGAAGCCGTCGAGAACATAACCGTTCTTACAGTCATCCTGTGCGATACGATCCAGAAGCATTCCGATCGTCACCTCATCCGGAACCAGCTCGCCCTTGTCGATGTAGGACTTCGCCTTCTGTCCGAGCTCTGTACCACCCTTGATGTTCGCACGGAAGATATCTCCCGTCGAAATGTGTGGAATATCATACTTATCAGCAATCTTGATTGCCTGTGTACCCTTACCGGCACCAGGCGCACCTAACATAACAATCTTCATTTGCGTTCTCCCGATAGTACTATAGTAATAAACACTGATAGCCTCCCCAGATCGTACGTCTGAGGAGGCTTGGTGTTGACGATTAATCGTTCAGGAATCCCTGGTAGTTTCTTACAACCATCTGAGACTCAATTGCCTTCACGGTCTCAAGCACGACGCCGACGATAATAATCAGAGACGTACCGGCGAAGGAGATACGACCAACATTGAACACTCCGGAGATAAAAATCGGAATGATCGCTACGATGGCCAGTCCTGTCGCACCGATGAAAATAATATATGTAAGAATATTATCAAGGTAATCGCTGGTTGGCTTACCCGGACGGATACCCGGGATAAAACCACCCTGCTTCTTCATGTTATTTGCAATCTCTAACGGATTAAAAGAAATCGAGGTATAGAAATAAGCAAAGAAGTAAAGTAGCAGAATGTAGATCACCAGTCCGATCGAATAAATCGGTCTGTCCGGATTGCACCAGGAGCCCGAGTTCAGCGCCATAAGGATCTGACCAGGAATCGTGCTGTAATCCACCTTGATGATCTGACCGATGACAACCGGCATGGTCATCAGTGAGCTGGCGAAGATAACCGGCATAACACTTGCTGTGTTAACCTTCAGCGGGATGTTGGAGGACTGTCCGCCCACCAGGCCTCTGCCCTGCACACGACGGCTGTACTGAACCGGAATGGTTCTCTGCGCGTCGTTGAGGATGATGGTAAATACAACGAGTCCGATAATCGCTGCAACGATGATGATCGCTGCGACAACCATCGTTGCCACATTCTTTCCGCTCATGAATCTGATGTACAGCGTCTGGAAATCGCTCGGAACAGAAGACAGAATATTGAAGAGAAGGACAAGGGAAATACCATTGCCCACACCCTTATCTGTGATCTGCTCACCGATCCACATCAGAAGTGCCGAGCCCGCCGTCATCGCTATAACAGCGATCGCGATATCAGCGATCTTTCTTCCTGTGCTCGCCTCGGCGAAACCGATCAGAAGTCCCTGACCGCCAAATCCGATAGCCATCGCAAGTGACTCGATAAGAGCCAGACCGATCGTTACGTATCTGGTGTACTCAGTGAGCTTCTTTCTTCCCTCTTCACCATCCTTCTGCATCTCCTCGAGCGCCGGAATGGCCACGGTGAGCAGCTGGATGATGATGGATGAAGTGATGTACGGTGTGATGGACAGTGCGAAAATCGACAGCTGCTCGAAGGAGCCACCGGTCATCGTATTGAACCAACCGAATGCATCATTATTGGACATGCTGTTAAACAGCTCGCTAAAGTACTGCGCGTTCACACCCGGGATAGGAAGATTCGATCCAAACCTAATTACTACGAGCATCAGGAAAACGAACAGAAGCTTTTTCCTCAGTTCTTTTACCTTAAATGCATTAAGTAGTGATTTGAACATTATCAGATTACCTCACAGGTGCCGCCTAAAGCTTCGATCTTCTCCTTAGCAGATGCAGAGAAAGCATTTACCTTTACGTTGAGCTTCTTTGTAAGCTCGCCGTTACCAAGAATCTTAACGCCATCGTTAACCTTCTTGATGATGCCCTTCTCAAGAAGAGCCTCGATGGTTACTTCCTCACCCTCGTTGAAACGAGCGTCAAGAGTAGAAAGGTTGATACCTGTGATAACCTTGGAATTGCGATCAGTGAATCCTCTCTTCGGGATACGTCTGAACAGAGGCATCTGACCACCCTCAAATCCTGGTCTTGGTGCTCCGGATCTTGCCTTCTGGCCCTTTGCACCCTTACCTGCGGTCTTGCCATTTCCTGAACCATGGCCACGGCCACGTCTGAAGTTCTTTGACTGCTTTGCGCCGTCAGCCGGCTTTAAATTAGCTAACTCCATTGTATGCCTCCTTAGATTTCTTCAACTTTTACAAGATGGTTAACTCTCTGAATCATACCTCTTGTAGCACCGTTGTCCGGAAGCTCTACACTCTGACGGATCTTACGGAGACCAAGAGCCTGAACAGTAGCTCTCTGCTTAGGGATAGCTGCGATTGGAGACTTAACAAGTGTAATCTTTAACTTCTTATCTGCCATTTTGATACCCCCTATTAACCTGTGATCTCAGCTACAGTCTTGCCGCGGAGTGCAGCAAACTCCTCAGGAGTCTTCATGGAAGTGAGGCCCTGAAGGGTAGCGAGTACAACGTTTGTCTTATTGTTGGAGCCCAGAGACTTGGTACGAATGTTCTTGATACCAGCAAGCTCAAGTACAGAACGAGCAGGACCACCAGCGATGATACCAGTTCCTTCCGGTGCCTTCTTCAGAAGAACAGTAGAGCTTCCAAACTTACCAACATAATCGTGCGGTACGGACTTCTCATCGGTTACAGGGATTGTAACGATAGCCTTTACAGCAGCCTCACGAGCCTTACGGATCGCCTCTGGAACCTCGACTGCCTTACCGATACCACAACCTACATGACCATTGCCGTCACCAACTACTACGAGAGCAGAGAATCTCATGGTACGACCACCCTTAACGGTCTTCGCAACACGCTTGATGGCTACGACGTTGTCGTTTAATTCTAACTGATTTGCATCAATTCTTTCACGCTTCATCTTGCTTGTTTCTCCTCTCGATTAGAATTCAAGGCCAGCTTCTCTTGCAGCATCTGCGAGAGCCTGAACCTTACCATGATACAGGAAGCCGCCACGGTCAAATACAACCTGCTTGATTCCCTTAGCCAGAGCCTTCTCTGCGATGGCCTTACCAACGTACTGAGCAGCCTCGATATTGCTTGTGTTCTCTAAGTTTGCATCCTTATCAAGAGTAGATGCAGCGCAAAGAGTGTTGCCTGCTACATCATCGATAATCTGTGCATACATGTGCTTGTCAGATCTGAATACGGAAAGACGTGGTCTCTCTGGAGTACCAGAAAAACGGTTTCTAAGTCTCTCGTGCTTCTTCTGGCGAAGTTCAGCTTTATTTCTCTTACTTACCATTTCACTTTCCTCCTAATTATTTCTTACCTGTCTTACCAACCTTACGTCTGATGATCTCATCAGCATACTTGATACCCTTGCCCTTATATGGCTCCGGTCCTCTCTTGCTGCGGATCTCAGCTGCGTACTGGCCAACTGCTTCCTTATCAATACCGCGTACGAAGATGGTGTTTGTGCCCTCAAGTACAGCCTCAACACCCTCTGGATCTTCCATGGTAACCGGGTGAGAATAGCCGAGTGTAAGGGTCAGGGTCTTGCCCTGCTTCGCTGCTCTGTAACCTACACCGTTGATCTCGAGCTTCTTCTCGAAACCGTTGGTTACACCATCCACCATGTTGTGAATGAGCGCTCTGGTAAGTCCGTGAAGGGACTTCTCCTTCTTATTATCGTTTGGTCTGCTGACAACGATCTCGCCGTCCTTCTGCTCGATAGTGATTTCCGGAGCGAACTGCTTCTCAAGAGTGCCCTTCGGTCCCTTTACAGAAAGAACGTTGTTGTCCTTGATCTCAACAGTAACACCTGCTGGGATTACTACCGGTAATTTTCCGATACGTGACATACTAATGTCTCCTCTCTTAAATTCTCTGTCCTTCCGGACAGTTTTCAGATTACTAGTTACTATTTGTAAGCTTCGTTCAGCTTATTCGGTTATACAGCTTATTGGGTTAAGTAAGTTATATTACCAAACAAATGCCAGAACTTCGCCGCCTACGCCCTTTGCTCTTGCTTCACGATCAGTCATAACGCCCTGATTGGTAGAAACAATGGCGATACCGAGACCGCCCAGTACGGAAGGCATGTTCTCCTTGCCAGCATATACTCTCAGACCCGGCTTGGAAATCTTACGGATGCCGCCGATGATCTTATCGTTCTTCGTAGCGCCATACTTAAGAGTAACCTTGATGTCCTTGAACTTACCGTTGTCAACGAGCTCATACTTAGCGATGTAGCCCTCATTTACCAGGATGTCAGCGATAGCAAGCTTCATCTTGGAGGATGGGATAGTTACTGTGTCGTGCTTTGCAGTGTTTGCATTACGGATTCTTGTAAGCATATCTGCGATTGGATCACTCATACTCATGTTTACGGATATCCTTTCTTAAAAAAATATAGTTTGTTATATGTCCGCATAATTTCGGACAAAGCAAATGCCGCGTCAACAGGGTGATCTCACCTGACCAGTCCATAGGATACGGGATCCGATGCTTAGTCTGATGGCACAGCGTATGCTGTGCGGCCTGCGGCGCAACATTTACATTATAACCATTTTTCTCCGAGTTGCAACCCGGTCCGGCGTATCTTTTTGAAGTAAATCCTGTACTTCTTTAAATACAATCCGGAAATTATCGCCTTTGACAACACAGCCCCGGAGGGTCACATTGCCGCAGGCTCAAATGGTGGAAGGTCCTGATTACCAGGAAGCCTTCTTAACACCAGGGATCTCACCCTTGTATGCAAGCTCACGGAAGCATACACGGCAGATGCCGTACTTCTTAAGAACAGAGTGAGGTCTTCCGCAGATCTTGCATCTGGTATATGCTCTGGTGGAGAACTTCGGAGCCTTCTGCTGCTTTAACTTCATTGATAACTTAGCCATATTTTCCTCCGATTACTTTGCGAACGGCATGTTGAACAGTCTAAGAAGCTCTCTAGCCTCTTCGTCCGTCTTTGCAGTCGTAACGAAGATGATATCCATACCTCTTACCTTATCAACCTTATCAAACTCGATCTCAGGGAAAATGATCTGCTCCTTGAGGCCAAGTGCATAGTTACCTCTGCCATCAAATGCGTTCGGGTTAACGCCTCTGAAGTCTCTTACGCGCGGAAGTGCGAGGTTGATCAGACGATCAGCGAACTCGTACATTCTCTCGCCACGAAGAGTAACCTTACATCCGATAGCCTGTCCCTCTCTGATCTTGAAGTTTGCAACAGACTTCTTTGCCTTGGTGGTTACAGCATGCTGACCAGTGATGATCTCAAGATCACGCACTGCGCTGTCGAGAACCTTGGAATTTTCCTTAGCTTCTCCAACGCCCATGTTGATAACGATCTTATCAAGCTTAGGAATCTCGTTAACGTTCTTGTAACCGAACTTCTTCGTCATAGCTTCCTTGATCTCGCTATTATAAAGATCCTTTAATCTAGCCATCTTAAAATTCCTCCTTTCTCTTACTCAACGACCTTACCGGTCTTCTTCGCAACTCTTACCTTCTTGCCGTCCTTAACCTCGAAGCCTACGCGAGTAGCCTGTCCGTCAACAACGAGCATCACGTTGGAAGCGTCGATCGGAGCCTCCTTGTGAAGGATGCCACCCTGCGGATTAACCTGAGATGGCTTCTGGTGCTTGGTTACCATATTGCAGCCTTCAACGACTACCTTATTGGTTGCCGGGTCAAAGGAAAGGACCTTGCCCTGCTTACCATTGTCCTTACCGGCAATGATCTTTACCATATCGTCTTTCTTAATTCTACGCATCTGGCAACCTCCTTACAGTACTTCCGGAGCGAGGGAAACGATCTTCATGTAACCATGATCACGAAGCTCTCTTGCTACCGGTCCAAAAATACGTGTTCCCTTAGGTGTTCCATCGTCCTTAAGGATAACCGCTGCATTCTCGTCGAACTTGATGTAGCTGCCGTCCTTACGACGGATATCATCAACGGTTCTTACTACAACAGCCTTGACAACGTCACCCTTCTTTACCTGACCGCCAGGGATGGCATCCTTAACGGATGCGATGATTACATCTCCGACAGCAGCATATCTTCTGGTTGAGCCACCCATAACGCGGATGCAAAGAAGCTCTCTTGCACCTGTGTTATCAGCAACTCTAAGTCTTGTTTCCTGCTGAATCATATAATGCTCCTTCCTTGCCTCTTAATTACTTAGCCTTCTCAACGATCTCAACAAGTCTCCATCTCTTTGTCTTAGAAAGAGGTCTTGTCGCCATTACCTTAACGGTGTCGCCTACGCCAGCTTCGTTGTTCTCGTCGTGAGCGTATACCTTAACGGTTCTCTTTACGATCTTACCGATTACAGGATGCTTAACGTGATCCTCGATAGCGATAACGATGGTCTTGTCCATCTTTGCACTAACGACCTTACCGGTACGTGTTTTTCTCAGATTTCTCTCCATTGTTGTGCTCTCCTTTCTCACGCTTTAGTCTTCTCTGTGATAACTGTCTGAATACGCGCGATGTTCTTGCGAACCTCGGTGATTCTTGCTGTATTATCGAGCTGGTTGGTAGCGTTCTGGAATCTCAGATTAAAGAGCTCCTTCTTTGCAGAAACAAGCTCAGCATTGAGCTGCTCTGTTGTCTTCGCCTGTAACTCTTCTACGTAAGTTTTCTTCTTCATTAGTTATCACCGCCTTCCAGATCGGCCTTCGTAACGATCTTGCAGTTGCAAGGAAGCTTGTGACTAGCAAGTCTAAGTGCCTCTCTTGCCGTCTCCTCAGGTACGCCGGAAATCTCAAACATTACTCTACCTGGCTTAACTACAGCTACCCAGTACTCTACAGCGCCCTTTCCGGAACCCATTCTGACGCCGAGTGGCTTAGCTGTGATCGGCTTGTCAGGGAAGATCTTGATCCATACCTGACCGCCACGCTTGATGTATCTTGTAAGGGCAACTCTGGCTGCCTCGATCTGATTGGATCTGATCCAGCAAGGCTCAGTTGCGACAAGACCGAACTCACCATAAGTAACCTTATTACCTCTCGTAGCCTTACCCTTCATGTTTCCACGAATCTGCTTACGATACTTCGTTCTCTTTGGCATTAACATAATTACTTATCGCTCCCTTCCTTGGTATTCTTGGTAGGAAGAACCTCTCCCTTGTAGATCCATACCTTCACACCGAGTCTGCCGTATGTGGTAGCAGCCTCAGCGAAGCCATAGTCGATGTCAGCTCTGAGTGTCTGAAGAGGAATGGTTCCCTCGGAGTAGAACTCACGTCTTGCGATATCTGCACCGCCGAGACGACCACTTACGGAAGCCTTGATACCAAGTACGCCGGACTTCATGGTTCTCTGCATTGCCTGCTTCATCGCTCTTCTGAAAGATACACGGTTCTCAAGGGACTGTGCGATGTTCTCAGCTACGAGCTGTGCATCACGATCCGGTCTCTTGATCTCCTTGATATCGATGTTGACATTCTTGGAGGTAAGCTTCTGAACTTCCTTTCTTACCTTCTCGATCTCAGCGCCGCCCTTACCGATAACGAAACCTGGCTTTGCAGTGTAGATCACTACGCGAACCTTATCGTTTGCAGCTCTCTCGATCTCGATCTTCGCAATTCCTGCAGAGTAAAGTCTCTTCTTCAGGAACTTACGGATGTTGTAGTCTTCAACAAGTGCATCTGAAAAAGTATTCTTGTCAGCATACCACTTGGAATCCCAATCTTTAATAACGCCGACTCTCATGCCGTGCGGATTGACTTTCTGACCCATTTATATGCCTCCTTCTTACTTTCTCTCGTCTAAAACTACAGTAATGTGTGAGTTTCTCTTTAAAATTCTGTAGGCTCTGCCCTGTGCTCTCGGATGAATTCTCTTCATCGTAGGAGCTGCACCAGCGTAGCACTCAGCAACATAAAGATTATCTCTGTTCATGTTGTTGTTGTTCTCTGCGTTTGCAGCAGCAGACTCAAGAAGCTTCTTAACTAAAGTAGAAGCGTATCTAGGATTGTATGTAACGATACCGAGTGCCTCGTCGAGGTTCTTGCCTCTGATGGCGTCAAGAACGAAGCATGCCTTCTGTACGGATACTCTTGCATATGAAAGAGTAGCTGAAGGTCTCTTTACAGTATTCGCATTTCTCTCTCTCTTAATCTGAGATCTATGACCCTTTGACATTTTAGAAATGTCCTCCTTTCAAATATGCGTGAGTTATGCTCTCTTCTCGTTGCCGGTGTGGCCGTGGAAGGTTCTGGTTACGACGAACTCTCCGAGCTTGTGTCCAACCATGTCCTCTGTAACGTATACAGGAACGTGCTTTCTACCGTCATGAACTGCGATGGTGTGACCAACAAATGACGGGAAGATGGTGGAACGACGAGACCAGGTCTTGATAACGGCCTTGTTTCCGGAAGCATTCATGTTATCGACAGCCTTCTTCAGCGAAGCGTCAATAAATGGTCCTTTTTTAACTGAACGTGCCATATTATTCTCTCCTCCTCAATTACTTGATGGCTCTACCATCACGTCTTCTGATGATAAGCTTGTTGGAAGCCTTCTTCTTATTACGTGTCTTAAGACCAAGTGCTGGCTTGCCCCATGGAGTGCAAGGACCAGGTCTTCCGACAGGTGCCTTACCTTCTCCACCACCGTGCGGGTGATCGTTAGGGTTCATGACTGAACCACGAACAGTAGGTCTCCAACCCATGTGTCTCTTTCTACCAGCCTTACCAAGGTTGATGAGGTTGTGGTCACCGTTACCTACAACACCGATGGTTGCACGGCACTCTACAGGAACCATTCTCATCTCGCCGGACGGAAGACGAAGAGTTGCATACTTGCCTTCCTTCGCCATCAGCTGAGCAGCGTTACCAGCAGAACGTACCATACGTGCGCCCTTGCCAGGGATGAGCTCGATTGCGTGAACGTTTGTACCTACAGGAATCTTGGAAAGCGGTAAGCAGTTGCCAACTCTTGCCTCAGCCTCTGGTCCGTTCATAACCTTCATACCGTCGGTCAGGCCGTTCGGTGCGAGGATGTATGCCTTCTCACCATCAGCGTAAGCGATGAGTGCGATATTGGCAGTTCTGTTCGGATCATACTCGATTCCGATAACGGTTGCAGGGATACCATCCTTGCTGTTTCTCTTGAAATCGATGATTCTGTACTTCTGTCTGTTTCCGCCACCCTGGTGACGAACAGTGATCTTACCCTGATTGTTTCTACCAGCGTTCTCCTTTACTGTAGAAAGAAGAGATCTCTCCGGAGTCTTCTTCGTAATCTCAGAAAAGTCAGAACCGGTCATGTTTCTTCTCGAAGGTGTATAAGGTCTATATGTCTTAATACCCATGACTTATTTTCTCCTTTTTACTTGTCACGTATAATAGAGAATTTTTCACGTGACGTACTGTGCTATCTGTAAATTAAAGGCCCTGGAAAATCTCGATTTCCTTGGAATCCTCAGTTAAAGTAACGATAGCCTTCTTCGTTGCAGCTGTCTTGCCGAGCTTGAGACCTCTTCTCTTGGTCTTGCCGTCAGCATTCATCGTGTTTACAGCCTTTACCTTTGTACCCTCGAACATCTTCTCAACGGCCTCACGAACCTGAGCCTTGGTTGCGTCCGGATTTACAAGGAATGTATACTTCTTGGATGCCATCTCGCCCATGGACTTCTCAGTGATAACCGGGCGGAGAATAACGTCGTAATACTTAATGTCTGCCATTATGCGTATACCTCCTGGATCTTCTCTACAGCTGCCTTCGTAGCAACTACAGTCTGGTACTTAAGAACGTCGTATACATTGAGCTCGTTTACACCAGCTGTCTTGATGTCAGCGATGTTTCTAGCAGAAAGAACGGTGTTCTTATCGTTCGAATCAAGAAGAACGAATGCCTTCTCAACCTTGAGTGCATCCAGCATAGCCTGGAAGTTCTTGGTCTTGATCTCGTCGAACTTGATCTCATCAACTACGATGAGCTTGTTCTCCTGAACAGCGTTGGTGAGTGCAGACTTAAGAGCTGCTCTCTTCTCCTTCTTGTTCATGGTTGTTGTATAGTCACGTGGTACCGGTGCGAATACAACTCCGCCGCCCTTCCACTGCGGTGCTCTGATGGAGCCCTGTCTTGCATGACCTGTGCCCTTCTGTCTCCAAGGCTTTCTTCCGCCTCCGGAAACCTCTGCACGAGTTAATGCCTTCTGTGTGCCCTGACGCTTGTTTGCAAGCTGAGCAACGACTGCGAGGTGAAGGAGATGCTCATTGATCTCAACGCCGAATACGGCATCGTTCAGATCCATCTTTCCAACTTCCTTGCCCTGCATATCAAATACTGATACGTTAGCCATTTATGTGTTCCTCCTTTCGTACGTTTCAGGCCTTCACTGCTTCTTTAACAGTTACAAGAGCCTTCTTAGGTCCCGGTACAGCTCCCTTTACAAGAAGCAGGTTGTTCTCAGCATCTACCTTAACGATCGTAAGGTTCTGAGTTGTAACCTTTACAGCACCCATGTGTCCCGGCATCTTCTTGCCCGGAAGTACACGTGAAGGTGTTGCGGAAGTACCATTGGATCCTGCGTGACGGTGGAACTTGGAGCCGTGGCCCATCGGTCCTCTGGACTGGCCGTACTTTCTGATTGCGGACTCGAATCCCTTACCCTTGGAAATAGCGGTAACGTCGATCTTGTCGCCCTCAGCGAAGATATCTGCCTTGATCTCGTCCTTAACGTTGTAGTTCTCAGCGTCCTCAAGTCTGAACTCCTTCACAAATCTCTTGCAAGGAACACCAGCCTTGTCGAACTGACCCTTCATAGGCTTGTTTACGAGATTCTCTCTCTTATCCTGGAAGCCTACCTGGATTGCTGCGTAACCGTCGTTCTCAACTGTCTTAACCTGTGTAACAACACAAGGGCCAGCCTGAAGTACAGTTACTGGAATTAACACGCCATCTTCGTTCCAGATCTGTGTCATTCCTACTTTTGTTGCTAAAATAGCTTTCTTCATGTGTTCTCCTTTCTACAGCGGAGCCCGATTTCTCAGACTCATACTAGAATCATTACTTGTTCTTCATCTTGATATCGACGTAAACGCCAGCCGGCATCTCCAGTCTCTGAAGAGCATCCATGGTCTTCTGGTTCGGACTGATAACGTCGATAAGTCTCTTGTGTGTTCTCTGCTCGAACTGCTCACGAGAGTCCTTGTACTTGTGCGTAGCACGAAGGATGGTTACGATCTCCTTCTTTGTTGGAAGTGGAACCGGACCGGATACCTGTGAACCTGTCTTCTTGCAGTTCTCCACAATCTTTGCGGCCGACTCGTCTACAAGGACGTGATCGTAAGCCTTAAGTGTGATTCTCATTACTTGACTTGCCATAAAAAAAGTCGCCTCCTATCGGTGATTTGACGATAAGTCGGTGACTGTACATTAACGCGCACACCTGTCCCATGTGAGATAAAGGATCGATCTGCGCAAATCCATCTGCTGTTTGATGGATTAAATTGTAGTACAGTGACCTGCCGTCAGTTTCTAAACTAGACATTCGCTCCCTGAAGTTCTCTTACATGACTTATACTTGGTTGCCGTCTCAACTCTCAGGCGGAGCCCGGAGGCTCACTGGATCCAAAGGATACTGTTGTACGGATCTTGGCTTTCGTCCATGCAAGCAATCTTCATTTCATTGCTATCATGTCACAGCGTGTACAAAGATAACACACATGCTTTTTTATTGCAAGCAGTTTTTCTGAAAACCTGTATAAAATCCCATACACATTTCCACACTGCCGTGTGTATCACGATATAATGTACAGCACAGCAGGTAACCACCTTACCGTGCGTGTCATATCATACCATCTGCTTTTCTGAATTGCAAGTATTTTTTGATTGCAGTTCAGTGGGGAGCCGGAGGGGCGGCACTGCCCGAACTGTAAGCGAACGAACGCTGCCGTCTGTTCCATAATAGAAGAGAGCCCGCTCCTTCCGGAAACGGGCTCTCTTCTATATAGAAAGGAAATCATCATCAGTCGACATCATCGACGTCCGGTGCCACCGGGGTCAGTGCCTCGAGGCTGCCGTCGAGGTTCGCCTTCAGCGTACCGTCGGCATTGGTCGATACCTTATTGCCATCCGCATCGCGGAGATTTGTTTTACTCTTCATAACGAGGCCGGAGTAGGAGATAACGTAGTTCTTTCCATCTACGTAGCAGGTCTGGTACTTCGCACTCTGATCCGCCTGCTGCAGTCTGCCCTCATAATAGAGGTAACCGTTCTTCACGCCGGTGTAGCCGCGGCCGTTGCTCTCGGCATAGTAGGTGATCTTATCGCCATCTGCCTCGGTCATCACGAAGCGTCCGGTCTTTACAGAGCAGTCTGCCCTGCTGGATCCGCAGTAGTAGTAATGCACGCTTGCGTCGGTCGTCGTGGAGCCCTTCTGCATGCCGTATACCGGATTACCCTTTTCATTGAAAAGGTACTTCTTACCGCCGATGGACTGCACGAGGAAGTTGCCTGTCGTGCCAGCTGCCGGACGTCCATTCGAACGGAAGTAGAAATACTCTACATCTCCGCTGGCGAGGCTCTCATCATAGGAACCGTCACTGTTCTGCGGTCCGGTCGTCGTATACCAGGTGTTCTCGATCAGCTGACCCTGCTTAAAGTGATCGTCGGTCTTCATCGCAAAGTACATATATCCGCTGATCTCCGGGGTCGTATCCTGCACCTTCGACCAGCCGAGCTGCATGACACCATTCTCATCGAAGCCGTACTTGAGACCATTGATGGTCTTCACGGTAACGTTATAGCTATCCGATGCGTACTTCTTATTCGTTCCCGTGGCGAAGAAATACCAGGCTGCGTGGTTCGTGCTGTAGTTCGCATCATCCTCGTAGAAGCTCTGGTCCTCCTCCGGAATCGTGAGGTACTGCCAGCCTGAAACAGCGGCGCCTGTGTTCGGATTGCAGTAGTAGCTGTTTCCATCGACCCAGCCGGTCTGCATCACACCCATCTCATCGAAGTAGTAGCGATAGCCGCCGACCACCTGCCAGCCGCCCTTCTTCAGGGTGCCGTTCCCGGTGGCGTAGTACCAGATCACCTGACCGTTGCTCTCGGCCTTGATCCAGGCGTTCGCTGCTACCGTTCCGTTATCCTGCATATATACCGGCTCGCCGCTGGTGTTTGTCGTCCAGCCGGCTGCAAATGCACTCGTCGCGGAAATCACCGCAAGCGCACCGGCTGCGATCAGAAGTTTTCTAAGCTTTTCTCTTACCATATCGTATCCCTCCGGACCCGGCTCTGCCGGCCCCAACGCTTGTGGATGCACTGGCATCACCCGGATGTCACCGCCCGCTTCCGGGCCGGATTCATGCACGCGCGTGCGCCTCACCGGACGTTTTCCGGCCTGCATCATACTTATGCTATTATAATAGCCTTTCACTCATGTAAATGCAATTTCTATTCCATGAAGAATACTGAATAATCCCGGCGAAATGCTTACGATTCTCTTACATTCACACGCGTCACCGTGGCTTCGGTCATCCTGCTTCCCGCCTTCGGCCAATGCTGTTTTCTCTACTATTATGACTTTTCGCAGCTCTCCCAGCGGCCGCTGCAGCCGCATGGCAGCACGAGTCCGGTCTCCGTCACCGGAAGACCGACCTCCTCTGAGTGGATCACACCACCGAGGCGTGCACGGATCGCGGTGCCGAGCATGTAGCTCATGACCGCCGGCTGGAGTCCCGTCGTGTAGGAATTGATGAGGAAGAAGATACTGTCCTCTGTCAGCAGCTTCGCGGCCTGCTGCACGAGCGGATAGACCGAATCCTCGATTTTCCAGATCTCCCCCTTCGGTCCACGACCATAGGAAGGCGGATCCATGATGATCGCGTCATAGACATTGCCCCGACGGATCTCCCGCTCGACAAACTTCATACAGTCATCGACGAGCCAGCGGATCGGCGCATCCTTGAGCTGCGAGGCCTCTGCGTTTTCCTTCGCCCACTGCACCATACCCTTCGAAGCATCCACATGGGTCACCTGGGCACCGGCTGCAGCCGCGGCCAGCGTCGCGCCACCCGTATAGGCGAAGAGATTCAGCACCTTCACCGGACGGTCGATGCCCGCCTGCTTCCGACGCTCCACCTCGCCGAGGATACGATCCGAGAACCAGTCCCAGTTCGCCGCCTGCTCCGGGAAAAGACCGGTATGCTTAAAGGTAAACGGCTTCAGGTGGAAGGTCAGGGTACGCTTTTCTATAGGAAGTTTCGCAAGGTGTGCATAGACCGGTGCCGTCGGGCAGTAGGTCTCCCGCATATCCGACCGCAGGGTCGACGCAGCTGGATCCGCACCGCCGAGCACATAGGAAATCTTCCACTGCTTCGGCAGATCGAAGAACTCCCACTCGCCGCCGCCCTTGTTCGAGCGGTGATAGTGGCCGTTCAGCTTCTTCCAGTACGGATTCCGGAAGGACGTCTGCCAGATAACCTGCGGATCCGGGCGACGGAGGAT
The DNA here is from genome assembly GCA_937927445.1 of uncultured Oribacterium sp. Lineage (GTDB taxonomy): Bacteria > Bacillota > Clostridia > Lachnospirales > Lachnospiraceae > Oribacterium. The sequence continues at coordinate 19,502 of CALAOB010000024.1, forward strand.
ATACTTCCCCCAGCGCTCCAGCTTGTCGCCGTTTGATGTGTCGATAACCTCATAATCTTTCCAATGATCTGCAATAAACATAAAACTCCTATCGTCCTCCGCTGAGAATGGTCCACTGCAGCGGCAGGTATCGTTTCAGTACACACTTCAGTCCATACGCGGTCGCGACGGCGACCACCGGGGTCAGCAGGTACAGCGCGAGGCGCGCCGCCTCTCCCCATCCGTCGTACGGAATGCCCAAGTACTGTATCATATAATACTGTGCGCGCGCAATCGGATAATGCACCGCATACAGAAAGAAGCTGTTTTTCATATAGGGCCGTGCCTCCGGCAGACGGTCTCCCGGCAGAACGAACCAGACGCCGAGCACGAGCAGCAGGCGTCGTGTGATGGCGACGAGCGCCTGCGCACCACTGCCGGACAGCGAGAGTACAAACAGCGGGAACTGCTGAAGCCCCTTTCCGATCCAGCGTGCCAGAGGACCGCCACTCATGAGATACGCCGGCATCGACATCCGCGCGATCCCGCTTCCGTCATAGAGCACGAAGCTCATCAGCTTCGCCGGGGTCAGGATCTGCAGCAGCCATGCCAGCAGCAGGAGGCCAATGCCGGCGATGCGGCACCCTCTCTCCAGTTGTTCGCGCTGCGTACGGGTACTCGCTGCCGCCGGCAGGACGAGGATCTCCACGCCCTCTTCCGCAGCCTTTGCCGCGCCCGGCCTCCACTTTCGGACAGAACGCGTGTCCGTTGCGGCGCCTTCGAAGAGTGCCCGTCCATGACAGGCGAACAGGGCGCCGACGCCATAATAGATGAGGGCGTCTGCATTGACCATCGGAACGGGGACGCCTGCACCGATCGCGGCGGCGAGCAGCAGAAGTGACAGGAGCATCACAAACGCGTTTCGGAGCAGCAGATAGAAAAGGGGCGCGAGGAGCGTCAGCAGCATCAGCTGGTACATATACCAGAAGGTCGGGTTACAACGGTAGTTCGCGGCAGCCAGGGTCATTGCATCTAAGGAGAATCGCTCGCGGCCACTCAGCACATAGGCGAGGTACCAGAGTGTATTCCATGCGCCGTACGGTACCAGCAGCGACCAGACCCGCTCCTGCCACTTCCGCCCGATGTCCCGGAAGCCATGCAGTGTTCGGAAGAAGAGGTAGCCGGAGATCAGAAAGAAGCCCGGCACCGCCATCTGCCCGAGGGCGTTCGACAGGAGATGCTCGATATGGCCGGCGACGCCGGTGATGCCCGGCAGTGTCGCACCGGTATGATCTGCGGTCAGGATCATCGAGCTGAGCGTCGTGTTGTCGATCGCAAGGTTTACGCTGTGAATCAGGACGACGAGGAGGGACATCAGGAAAACGTACCAGTTTATTTTATTTCGAAATCGGTTTTCTTGTGTCGGATTCATATTTTTTATTTTACATAGAAAAAGAGCCGCCTGCAATGGCGACTCTTTCATATATCGATCATTCAGATCGTACTGGTCCGAACATCCTGCGATGTACTGTGCGGACGCGGCACGGTGAAGTTCAGTTCAGCCTGTCTTCCAGATACAGTTCGAATCCATGCGTTTTACAGCTGAAGCTCCATCTGCTGGTTCATCTCTTCGCGATGCGTTCTGTAGGCCGCGACCTTATCATTGATCTTCTGGCTGGAATCCAGGATCGAGGAGATCGACATATCATGGTTCAGGTTGTCGATGATGAGCGCGATGTACTTCGCCATATCGACACTGATGTACCACGGCTTCGTAAGCAGCTCCGGCTGCTGATAGATCAGGTTCGTGGTGAAGACGCCGTTTAAGGTGCCGTTTGCGTACGCCTGGTCGAACTTGTTGAAGCCGGAGGTGAAGAGACCGAAGGTGCAGCATGCGAAGACACGTCTCGCCTTCCGCTCCTTCAGCTCCTTCGCCGTATCGATGAGGGACTCACCGGAGGAGATCATATCGTCGATGATAAATACATCCTTGCCCTCTACATCTGCGCCGAGGAACTCATGGGCCACGATCGGGTTACGGCCGTTGACGACCTTCGAGTAGTCACGTCTCTTATAGAACATACCCATGTCGATGCCGAGCACGTTTGCGTAGTAGATCGCACGGCTCATACCACCCTCATCCGGAGAGATGATCATCATGTGGTTCTTGTCAATGTCAAGGTCCTCTACATGTGCGAGGATCGCCTTGATGAACTGGTAGGAGCAGGAAATGTTATCGAAGCTGTCCTGCGGAATCGCATTCATGACACGTGGATCATGTGCATCGAAGGTGATGAAGTTCTCCACGCCCATCGCATGAAGCTCCTGAAGCATCATCGCACAGTCGAGGGACTCACGGCCGGTACGCTTGTGCTGGCGGGACTCATACATGAACGGCATGATGACGTTGATGCGCTTCGCCTTACCGGTGGTCGCTGCGATCACACGCTTCAGATCGCTGTAGTGGTCGTCCGGGGACATGTGATTCACCTGGCCGAACAGGCTGTAGGTCTGTGAATAGTTCATGACGTCAACCATCAGATACAGATCCACACCACGTACGGTCTCGAGGATGTTTGCCTTGGCCTCACCGGAGCCGAAGCGGGATACCTTCGCCTGTACGATATAGCTGTCCTTCTGGTAGCCGTTGAAGGCGATGGTCTCCTTGTGATCACTCTCGCGGCGGGTACGCCATGTAGAAAGATACTCATCGACCTTCTGGCCCAGTGGCTGGATCGAATCGAGCGGCATCAGTGCCAGTGGTCCCACCGGGATACGCTCAATAAACTCTGAAGTTCTGGAATCTGACATTTCTCTCTCCTCCTTAGAAACGTTCCAATCTCAAATCAACCTTCTTTATATATGTAAACAGTCCTGACTGTCAACATCTTTTTCCCATACATTCTATAACCGCAGTTATTTTACCTGTTCCCGGAGACCTGTGAGAGCACTTCCGGGCATCTGTCGATCCGCTTCGGACGCAGCTTCCGGCTCAGCGCAGCCGCTGATCCACTCCGTAGAGCGGGATGTAATCGTACTCCGCCATGATACGGGAGACGATACGGTCGGAATAACGGTCCTGCATCGCCCGGAAATTCAGATTCGTCGAAATCATCACTGACTTATGCAGTACCATGCGCTGGTTCAGTACATAGAAGAGTCTCGACGTGGTATAGCTGTTGTTCATCTCCGTACCGAGATCATCGATTACCAGGAGGTCACAGTTGAGGATCGCATCCTCCGTCTCCTCCTGCTCCTCCACATCATGCCTGAGGGCCCTCGAAAAGCTGTCGAAGAGATCTGTACTGGTGAAATAGATCACCGAATGATAGCTGTCCATCAGTGCCTTCGCCACGCAGTTGATGAGGAAGGTCTTTCCGGTACCCGGATTTCCCATCAGGATCACGTTGCCATGGCGCTCATCGAAGTTCTGCGTCCAGTCCAGCAGCAGATTCCGGACCTCCGCCATATACTGACGGTTCGTCTTTCCGCCCGCCCCATCGATCAGCTCCCGATCATCGAAGCGTGTGAGATCGAAGTGATCGAAGTTCTGCGTCCGTACGATGCGTCCAAGATGGGACTGCTGGTAGATGAACTGCATCTGCATCTTCTTGAAGCAGTGACACTTCTCCCCACCGATGAAACCGGTATCCTGGCAGTCCGGGCAAGTATACTGCATCTCAAGATAGTCTGCCGGTAAGCCGTTTCGTACGAGTAGATCCCGCTTCTCGTCGCCGATGGCGCGGATATGGTCCTTCAGATTCCGAAGTTCCTCTTTCTGCCCCTCCCGCATCAGCTGAAGCGTACGTCCTGCCTCAGCGCGCACAGAAGCCTCCAGAGCCTTCAGCTCCGGAAGCTTCTGATACGCGTCCTTTTTCCGTGCCTCGAGATGCAGCGCATCCTTCATACGACGGACGTCGTAGACGTGCATGATTTGATTATACTGTGCATTCGTGAGTGCCATTCTTCATCCTGTCCAGCACACGCTTCTGTGCGATGCTGTCATAATCGATTTCCGACTTTTCGATGTTAAGGAACTTGTTGTTTCTGGAGCTGGAACCACCGGTCTTCTTTTTCGTCTTCTTCTCCTCGAACGACTTCGTCAGCTCCCGTGCCTGTGCAAGCGTCAGGATGCCCTGCTCGTGCCAGTTGATCGCAACCGCCTGCAGATACTTGCTGGTCGTCTTCTTGATGCTCGCGCAGTACTCGAGCAGATACTCGATGACGTCTGCCTGCATGTGAAGGTCCTTATACATATACTGAAGCGTCTCCACCTGACGGATGCTCGGAAGGGTCGGCAGTACATGCTTCGCCACAAACAGGATGCCGGCGAACTCTTCGTCATCGAACACATCATCGACGGTACCGGAAAGCTTCTCGAGCTTCTGCTCTGCCTGCTCCATCGCCTGTGCCGGAATCGTAGTCGGCGCAGCCGCTGCCGCGCTCTGCATCTCCGCTTCTGTCTCCATCTCGCACGCCTGATGAAGCTCCTCGCGAACGAGGGCATCGGTCCCCGCCTTAAATACACCCTGCTTCTCCCAGTAGCGTACGGCACGCTCGATATCGCCGTCAGTCAGATTCAGGGCATCCGCCGCATCCGTCACCGTAAACTGCTCTCCCTTATGCCGAAGCATCAGCAGATATACTTTTATATAGTCCCCGTTCGCCGATCCCAGATACTTATCCAGAAAATCGTTCGAAATACAGGTCGCATGTACCGCAAGGTTATCAACAATATTTGTGCCCATCTCAACTACCCGGTTCTATCTACATTCCATGATACGGAAATCTACAGTTAAAAAAATCCGATGCAAAATCGATCACGCAGACGTCGTTCCCAGGGGACGCGCCCACCGCAATGCCCGGTGGCAGGACCACCGTTTGCTTCGGTGAAATGATGATAACACAGGGTGCAAAGCTCTTCAAGCGACCCAGTCCACAACTTTATCCACCTAAGTTATCCACATCGCGGTGGATAATGTTCACAGCTAAAAAGTCAAGACCTACATCACGATTCTAAATTGTTTACAATTTTATTGCAATGTGTAAAAGCACGTAAAATCGATGTCAAGGGCAGCAGCAAAATGTATTTTTAAAATACAATCGCGACTTATCCACATCTTAGCGGTGGATTTCCTTATTTTTCTGTTGATGAAAACTAATTTCCTTTCTGTAAACGTTTTCATTTTCGATTGAATAAACTCCGTTGCCGTCCCGCCGGGGCACCTATCAGATTCATTAAACAAAACGAGGCCAGAACCCCCGAAAGGGATTCCGGCCTCGTTTGATCAGGCTTCTTCCACGATGGCACCCGGCTGCTTCAGCAGGTCGTCGCCGACCTTATAGATGTCGCCTGCGCCCATCGTAATCAGGACATCTCCCTCCTCTACATGCTGCAGGAGGAAGTCCTCGATGTCTTCAAACTTCGGAATGTAATATACATTGGTGTTCTGCTCGAGCATATGCTTCCGAAGATCATCGGAGCTGATACCGATGGTGTTCTTCTCTCGCGCCGCATAGATGTCCGCGAGCACGATCTCATCCGCCTGGCTCAGCGCACCTGCAAAGTCGTCCAGCAGCGCCGCCGTACGGCTGTAGGTATGCGGCTGGAATACGATCCAGAGCTTCCGGTGCGGATACTTCTTCGCCGCCTCGATGGTCGCTGCGATCTCCTGTGGATGATGTGCATAGTCATCGATGATGGTGAAGCCGTTCACACTGCCCTTCTTCTGGAAGCGGCGGTCTGTACCGGTGAAGCGCTTCAGGCCGCGCAGGATCACTTCCATCGGGATATCGAGGGAACGCGCAACGGCGATCGCTGCCAGTGAATTATAAATATTATGCTCGCCGGTAACGCCGAGCTCCACCTTTGCCAGCTCCTCGCCCTTATAGAAAAGGGTATAGCTCGGGTGTGCGAACTTATCGTAGCTGATGAAGTTTGCCGTATAGTCGGCATCCTTCTCGTGTCCGAAGGTGACTACCCGGCACTTCAGCGCCTGCGTGAAGTACTCGCAGTGCTTGATGTCCTTATTGATCACCAGCAGGCCATCCTCCGGCAGCTTCTCTGCGAAGAGCTTAAAGCTGTGGCGGATATCATCGATATCCTTAAAGAAGTCGAGGTGGTCGGCTTCGACGTTCAGGATGACCTCGATGGTCGGGAAGAAGCTCAGGAAGGAATTCGTGTACTCACAGGCCTCCACGACGAAGGTCTCCTGTCCACCGACGCGGATGTTTCCACCAATGTCCTTCAGCATACCGCCAACGGAAACGGTCGGATCCTTATGGGCCTCAAGCAGGATCTCCGTAATCATCGAGGTCGTAGTCGTCTTTCCATGGGTACCCGAGACATTGATCGCTTCCTTATAGTTCCGCATGATCTCACCGAGAAGCTGTGCACGGGTCAGCATCGGGAGATTCTTCTCCTGTGCGGCTCTGAACTCCGGATTATCCGGGTGAATCGCCGCTGTATAAACGACGACATCGATGTCATCCGTGATGTTCTCCGTCCTCTGCGGATAGTGAATCACCGCGCCCTGCGCTGCCAGCTGATCGGTCAATGCTGACTCATGGCTGTCGGAACCGGACACCGGGAACTTCCGCGAGAGCAGGATCTCGGCGAGACCACTCATGGAAATACCGCCGATACCGATAAAATGAACGTGTACAGGCTTATCAAACTGAATCTGATACATATATTCTCTACCTTCTTATCAATCTCTTATTTCATTGATTTTTTCAACGAGTTCAGCATAATCCCCGCAGTACTTTTTGTAAAGAGGAGAAACGGCATCCCGGAAACGCTTCTTTTCCTGCTCCGGCAGCTCGATTTCGACCGTGCCCTCCCGAAGACACTTCTCCCGGGCACTCGCTTCACGCGCCGTCCAGAGCTCCCGCTCATAGAGGCCGGCCGCATCCGCGCAGCGCTGGATCGTCGTCTGATCGTCCGGCGACAGCTGTTCCCAGGTCGCACTGCTGACGAGCATCAGCTCCGGGACACGCATATGCTCGTCCACGGTATAGTTGCGGGCGATTTCATCGTGCTCCATCGCCTCATAGGAGGCCCAGTTGTTCTCTGCGCCGTCGATTTCGCCGGTCTGGAGCGCATCCTTGACCGCTTCATAGACGATCGGCACCGCCTCCGCGCCCAGCGCCTCCACCATATCCTCCGCGAGTGCAGACTGCTGGACACGAATCTTCAGCCCCTGCATATCCTCGAGAGCGCGGATTTCCCGATCCGTCGTATAGAAATTACGAACACCGGCATCGAACCAGGTCAGTGCAAGCATACCGCTTCCCCGGAAGCTCTGCTTCACCTGTGCTCCGATGTCACCATCCAGTACCTGCCACATATGCTCCTGATTTTCATACAGGTACGGCAGCTGCAGCACGAGCGTTTCTTCACTGTAATCCGACAGATTCGAGAGGGAGCAGCGGCAGAAATCGATCCCGCCGAACGTCAGCTGCTGTACCGTCGATACCTCATCACCGAGCTCTGCGTTCGGATACACGCGGATCTCGATCCGCCCATCGGTTTCTTTATTCACCTGCTCTGCGAAACGGCGTGCCGCCTGTACCGTCGGATAGTTCCCGGTCTGGTTATCGGCATAGCTCAGAACATAATCCGGCACTTTTTTCCGCGTCGCCTGTCCTGTCTGCGTACGCTTCGTGGGAGAATCCGTATCCGCAGTTTTCGCCGCATCCGCCCCGGAATCCGACAACGCATCCGCTTCGACCGTGTCCTGCGACGACGATGGTTTCTGCCGGACCGCGTCCGTATGTCCACATCCTGGCAGCGCGCTCAGCAGAAAAATCCCGCTCAGACTCAGGAGCAGGCAGCTTCTGCGTCTTCCGGATGAAAATAAGCCCTGTCTCTTCATCTCATTTCGTCTTCTCACGATTCACCGTCACTTCGCCTTCTTCGCCGGATGGGCCTTCACTGCACTTTCCTCTGCAAACTGCAGGAAGGATCTGCTTTCTTCCTTACTCTGGAAAGCATAGCCCGGAATCACCAGTCCGTGACCGCGTCCTGTGTACAGCACTGTGAGATTCAGATAACGGCGAACCGCATAGATTTCCTTCCATGTCAGTGTCTGGTGCTGTTCCCCAACGGTGATATAGATGTGCTCCTCCGAAAATGCAAGCTCCGTATCCTCCTGGATCTTTACTGCATTTTTCCTGCAGCGGATATAGACGATGATCGGCTGAATGAGTGGAAAATAAATTGTACCGATCGCCGAGACGATGAGCCAGCCCATCCAGTGATTTCCGTAGCTGGCACCTGCGAGGACCGCCATCGCAAAGGTAAAGACGACATTGACCACGCCCACCAGGGAGCTGTACTGATAAATCATCGCGAGCTCCCACATCTCCTTCACACCGTTTCTGTATTTAAAATGATAGCGCATGCATATACCTCTCTTTCTGTCCGCATCCATCTTACAAGAAAATGCCCGTTTGTGAAACGGGCATCTTCAAACACCCCCTGCCCCCTCA
>CALAOB010000025.1 GCA_937927445.1 uncultured Oribacterium sp.
GCTCGTAGATCTTCCGGCCGTCGGCGTCGGTCTCGGCGATGGCGTCGAGGAGGCTGCGACGGGCGACGAAGAGGTGGCAGATGTAGTTCACGGAGCGGAGCAGGTCCGGGTTGAAGTCGGTCTTAAAGTGCGGCTCGAAGTAGTAGATGTCCTCGAAGTCGACCTTGTCCTCGTCGGAATAGAGGACCTGGACGTCCGGGTGGGCATTGATCGCGCGGACGCACTCATAGAGGGCCTGCGGCTCGAGCTCGTCGTCGTGGTCGGCGAGGACGATGAAGTCGCCGGTCGCCATGCGGATCGCGGCGTTGGTGTTCTCCGCGATGCCGAGGTTCTCCGCGAGGGTCTCATAGCGGAAGCGGCTGTCTGCAGCAGCGTACTCGGCGAGGACCTCCTGCGGTGTCCGGCCCTGCGCCGGGTCGTGCTGGATCTTCGCGTACGGGGTCGCGTCCACGAGGCAGACCTCGAACTTCGGGTAGGTCTGCGCGCGAATCGAGTCAAGCATGCGGCGGAGGAACTTCTCCGGGGTCGCGTAGACCGGGATCACGATGGAGAAGGCCGGCTGCTGCGCGAAATCGCCGGCACTCTCCCGCTGCTGCGCGAGCGCCTCGTCGGTGATGCGGACCTTCTTATACCACTCGTTGTAGTCGTAGTCGTCCTGGATGTTCTGGATCTTGTGGACGGATTTCTTGAAAAGGGCGCGGAGGCCGTGCTTCTGGAAGTATTCCCAGGCCACCTCGACGGTCTCCCAGTGAAACAGGGCGAGGAGCTTCTCGCGTTTCCGGTGGGCGACGGAGTTAAACTCCTCGAGGATGTGGTCGGTGAACTTCACGCGCTTTGTCTGGCCGTCGGCCTGCAGCACGAGGATGCGGGTCTCGCCCTGTGCGTACGGGGTGTGCACGTCGAAGCCGAGGTCGCGCTGGAGCGCCCCGTGGGCCTTCACGTAATCGCCGAAAAAGGCGCTGACCACCTCATCGCGGCGTACAGAGGACACGGTCGTGCCCGGGACAGGGTTGCCTGCCTGATCCACGACCGTGAGCTTCACTTCTTCTTCTGGATTTGAGCCGAAGGCCCAGCCCTGGAGCATGAGTTCGCCCTCACGCGCCAGCGCGATATCTACTTTAAATCGTAACATGATATTTCCTTTATATTATTTTGAGGCGTCGGCCATGCCGCCGATCATCGCGTCTTCCGGGAAGTTCAGGCGCTCCTCCTCGACGACGAGCGGGCGGCGCATGACGCGCTGGTTGATGCTCAGGATATACTCGCCGAGCAGGCCGATGAAGAAGATCTGCACGGAGCCGAGGAAGAGCATGCCGATGAGCATCGGGGCCATGCCGGCCGGGAAGCGATCCCACCAGATGAGCTTCATGACGAGGTAAATGATGGCGATCAGCATGCTGATGGCGCTGCAGACGGCACCAAAGAACACCGCCATACGGAGGCCGACCTTGGTGTAGCTCGTGAAGCCGAGCATCGCGGCGTCGTACAGGGTGTAGAGGTTGTTGTGCGTGATGCCGGCGCGGCGCTTCGGCTGGGTGTACGGAATCTCCTTCCGGTGGAAGCCGAGCTCAGCGACGATGCCACGCAGGAACGGCGTCGGATCATTGAGCTGCCGCATGACGTCGATGAAGGCGTGGTCGTAGAGGCCGAAGCCGGTGAACTGCGCGATCTGGTCGACGGAGGACATCTTCTTGATGAGCTTGTAGTAGAGGCCGCGGAGGGCGTACATGAGCGGATTTTCCTTCGAGTGGGTCTTCACGCCGATGGCGATCTTGTAGCCTTCCTCCCAGGCAGCGACGAACTGCGGGATCATCTCGACCGGGTCCTGGAAGTCGGCGGCCATGAGGATCGTGGCGTCACCGGTGGACTGCAGCATCGCGTAGTACGGGCTGTTGAACTGGCCGAAGTTCTTCGCATTGAAGATGGCCTTCACCTGCGGGTCCTGCGCACAGAGGCCACGGATCAGCGCACGCGTCTCGTCGTGGGAATCGTTGTCGATGTAGAGGAGCTCATAGCGGTACTGCGGGAGCTCGGAAGCGAACATACTCCGAAGGGCCTCGTAGAGCGGAACGACATTCTCCTGCTCGTTATAGCATGGAATCACAATGCTGATGGTTTTCAAAATGGTATCTCCTAACGTGAGAGTGATCAGTGTGGGGCGCGCATGGCGTGTGTGCCGGCAGCCGTGGCGGCGGGCAGCGACAGCTGTCGCGGGCATGCCCTGGGCCGCGCGGGCCCGAATCTTATCTATATTACACTCTATGGGAGGAGGTGGCAAGATTTGGGAGGGGATTTATATTTCGGGGTTTTTCAGAAAACAACCGGGGCGAAGAAATCACCCCGGCTGAACGCTTAACTTACTGTTTTTGATTACATCTCACATATTTCTGGTCGTGGCTTCTCGGTTTTTCCGGAATCGTAAGTCGTACCAGTCCTTTTTTAACGAGTGGATAGATGTAGGTCTGCATCGCATACGTAACGGTTTTCAGCCCCAGAAATTCTGCGATTTCATCTTTACTTCTCGGCACACTTAAATAATCCATAAGGGAAGCATCTGTTTCGCAGGACTCAGAATCCTGTTCTTTCGAACGATCGTTATACAGTATAACCGTAAATGTTCCGCGCTCGTCTAAGAATACCGGTTCATCCAGTCCATACTTTTCCATCGTCTTTCGAATCGTCGGTATTCCAGAATATCGATTCTCCGTTAACCCGAGGATTTCCATCGCATTGACGAGTACCGGATTTCTCGTATCCGGCTGCTTTTTTCCAAGCTGATCCAGGCGAAGTCTTCCATAAATCCCGCCCGGATTACTTATTTCAATTCGATCCGGGAACATCTTTATCTGAATCGGCATGCCCTCCGTGTGAATACTGTAGTCTCTATGCACGAGCGTATTCAGGATCGCCTCTCTGATCGCCGTAACAGGGTATTCGGTTCGGTCCTCCCGCTTTCCTGTAGAAGGATCAATGATCGTCTTCGTCCGCATATTTTTACGCACAAATGCAATCGCCTGGTCAAGCATCTCCGGAATCGTGCCCTCTATTCTCTGATTATCGATAAATCGTTCACCCGTTTCCCCGAGTTCGCCGATTTCATCCCCCGGCATGACGACAGCCGTGATACAAAGCTGTGGGAAGAACGCCTGAGGGTATCTGCAAAAAAGCAAAACGCCGCTTAACGTAAGCTCTTCACTTCTCGTCAGGCTCATAAGCTCATAGATCGTCTTATCCGGAAGTTCACTTAAATTTTTCTTTTCTTCTTTGAGTTTATCAATGTATGCGCCCAGCAATGCACCATCGATCACGTCAAAGGATGCTCTCGGAACACTGCGTATGTCATCCTGATACTTCTTTCTGAAGGACTCATAGCTGTAGATTTCATATTCTGTCATCGGTTCATCGCTGTCACCCACCCGGATATACGAGCCTTTGAGACGTCCGCTCCCCTTGTAATAGCAAGGGCGATCTGCAAGATCTATACCCGGTATCTCCGCCGATACGAAAAACTTCCCTTCCTTCTCAGCCACTGTAAGAAGTGGTCTGACAGCCGGTTCCATCTGAAGGCACTGATTATTTATCTGCTTCTGAATGTCCTGCGCATCATAAACGCCACATTCTTCGAAGTCATGCTCTTCATCCACGCCAAAAATGATTACACCACCATCATCCTGATTCGAAAAGCTCGACAAAGAATCATAGAGACGCTTCGGACACCCCTGCTTCGCAGCTTTCAGTTCAAGTGTTTGCGTTTCATATTTGCGTTTCTGAATAAGTTCAAGTTTTTCCAGCAGTTCTTCACTTGTCATTTCGCTTTTCCTTTCTGTTTTTCAAATTCCAATTTATATTTTATACTTTGATTTATGTTTTCTCAAGTTATAATTTGTACTTTTGCGTTACAAATTTGTGCTTTTGATGAATATTTGCTTTTTTCCCTTGATATTTGCCTTTTTATTTTAAAATTTTCATTTTTGTTTTCACTCTTCCTGTTTTATTTACCTTTTTGATTTTACATTTCATGTTTTCTATTTTAGTTTTGTCTGCATAGAATGGCACTAAAAAAGGCACAAAAATAACCGCCCGAAACCTGGCGGTTATCTTCGTAACCAATAAAATGCAGGGCCAACCGTCGATCGGCAGCACTCTTATCATTATAGCAACATCTTTCGTCGCCCACTGCGCCTTGTATTTTTACAGCAATCTTGACACTTAGATTTTCACAGCGATTTTGATGGCTTTTCGTTCTTTCATGTCGTCGATGGCCTGGGCGATCTGGTCGAGGCCGTCGTAGTGCTCTGTGATGAAGATGGACGGATGCACGCCGCTCTCCTGCACGATCCGCATCACGCGTTCGAGGTTCTGGCGTCCGCCGCGGCTCAGGGAGAACTTCAGGGTTTTTCCGGCCATGCCGCGGCCGATGGAGAACTTCGGGATCTGAATGCAGTCGATGTTATCGTTCAGCGTCACGGTGTGCGCTTTCCTGAGCACGTCGCCTGCGGCCTGTGCTTCTGCTTCGACAGCTGCGGCGGTGCTGGTGAGGTAGGTTTCGGCGCTGTTCATGGCTTCGAGGGTTTTCAGCTCGCCGCCCTGGGTGTCGAGGTCGGCGCCGTAGTACATGACGTTCGAGACGACGCCGGTGCCGTACTTCACCATGTCGATGGCCTGCGGGAAAGCGAGGTCATCGCCGCCGCAGATGAGCACCTTATCCGCGCCCTTCGTCTGTGTCTTTGTGAGGACGTAGTTCACGACGGGCGAGCCGGTCGAGTTCGCGAGCGGATGCATGCCCTGCGGGAGCGGACAATGCAGGTGGCGGTAGTTCAGCACTTCGACGTGACAATGTATATCGCTCATGGATTCGGCGATGCGGGTGTTTTCCGGGCGGGAGCCGACGGCGTAGATCGTGCGTGCACCGGCGAGCTTCGCGCCGAGGATGGCGGCGAGTCCGATGGCCCCGATGCCCATCACGACGACGGTGTCGCCCGGCTTGACGCCGGCTTCTTCGACCGCGGTGAAGCCGGTCTGGAGGACGTCGACGCACATGAGCGCGTCCTCGAGCTTGAGACCATCCGGGATGTGTGCGAGGTTACGGTCCGCGTACGGAAGGTAGAACAGCTCCTGGAAGGCACCGTCGATGGTGTTCCCGAGCATATGGGCGCTGAAATTATGGCCCGCATGTGCGTAGTTCTCCTCGACGTCCGGCTGACTCCAGTCCGGGGTGATCGCGGATACGGCCACAACATCGCCGACACGAAAATCCGTCACCTCTGCGCCGACTTCCTCGACACGGGCGATGACCTCATGCCCGAGCGTCAGATCCGGGCGCTTCGGGCTGCCCTGCCAGATCGTGTGGACGTCCGAGGTGCATGGTGAGACGAGCAGCGGCTTCAGCAGCGCGCCATGTGAGGCGGCCAGCGTCGGTCGCTCCTTCTCGATGTAGGCGATATTTCCTTTTCCCTTTAAAACAAGAGCTTTCATAATACAGTTCCTTTTACTGGTACTCCTCGATCCGGTCTGTGCGGAGCACGAGGATGCGGACGTTTTCGTCGAAGCGTTCGCGGATGATGCCGGCGATTTCGTCGGTGTAGCCCGGGGCGACGATGAGGATCTCGTCGACCGGATGGGCGACGGCGTAGTCCGGGGCCACGATCGGGATGTGCGAGGCCGGCGAGAACCGCCCCTGCTTGAACGGGGCAGAGTCGATGATGTACTCTACTCTTCCACCGAGCTTCGTGGTGGCGGCGAGGGTGAAGCCCTGGTGGCTCGCACCCCAGATGGCCATGGTCCGACGACTCTCCGAGAGGTGGTCGATGTGTGCATTGACCGAGGCAGAGAGACGGTCGTAGCTGTCGCGCAGGGCGGACACGTCGATGAGGCGGCCGCTGTAGTGGAGCTCGCTGAGCTCGTCCGGGTCGGCCTTCCGCACGATGGCCTCAATCGTGTCACGGTTCACGAGGTCCATGCTGAGAAGCTCAAAGCCGCAGTCCTGCAGGAGCTTCTGGAGCGTGAACTCGGTGTAGTTCGCGATGTGGTCGCGGAGCAGCTCGTAGTAGCCGTTGTAGCGGAGGATGTACTCGAAGCTCGGGACAGTGATGAGACCGAGGGCCTGTGGCTTCAGGTTGTGCCAGATGTTCCGGAGCATGTCGCACGGGTCCGGCTGATGCTCGAGGAAGTTGAACTGCACGAAGGCGTCAAACGGGCCCTCCGGGTAGCGCACGTCGCCGGTCGCGAAGCCCTCGTAGACGCGATACTTTTTATCGGCAGAGGCATTGGCCTCCGCAACGAGGGACGGCTTATGCTCGATGCCGACGAGGTGGAGCGGCGCGGCGTTCGGCTGACCGGACAGCGGATCACGCT
>CALAOB010000026.1 GCA_937927445.1 uncultured Oribacterium sp.
AAGCTCCGGGCTATGGCGACAGAAGAAAAGAAATGTTAAAGGATATCGCGATCCTGACTGGCGGTACTGTTATTTCCGAGGAACTGGGTCTTGAATTAAAGGATACCACCATGGATCAGCTTGGCCGTGCGAAATCTGTTAAGGTTCAGAAAGAGAATACCATCATCGTAGATGGCTGCGGCGATAAGAAAGCCATCGCAGACCGTGTGGCTCAGATTAAAGCTCAGATTGAGGAAACCACTTCTGATTTTGACCGTGAGAAACTGCAGGAGAGACTGGCTAAGATGGCTGGCGGCGTAGCCGTTATCCGTGTTGGTGCAGCGACCGAGGCTGAGATGAAGGAAGCTAAGATGCGTATGGAAGATGCCCTGTCCGCAGCAAAGGCAGCTGTTGAGGAAGGTATCATCGCAGGCGGCGGATCTGCATATGTTCACGCAGCAGCAGAAGTTCAGAAGGTAGTAGACGGACTGGAAGGCGACGAGAAGACCGGCGGTCGTATCGTCCTGAAAGCTCTGGAAGCTCCGCTGTTCCACATCGCAGCAAATGCAGGTCTGGAAGGCTCTGTTATCATCAACAAGGTAAAAGAGTCCCCGGTAGGCGTAGGTTACGATGCTTACAATGAGGAATACGTAGATATGGTAGAAGCAGGCATCCTGGATCCGGCAAAGGTAACAAGAAGTGCCCTGCAGAACGCAACCAGCGTTGCATCTACCCTGCTTACAACCGAGTCCGCAGTTGCCAACATCAAAGAGGATGCACCGGCAGGTCCGGCAGCAGGCGCTGGCATGGGCGGCATGATGTAAGTAAGAGAGCCGGAAATGGCGGAAGATGTTACATCAGAGATGCGGCATCGAATGTAGAAAATAAAAGTGGTAATTTATAGAAAGAATCCCTGACAGGCAGCTGCCAGGGGAGAGAAGGACTGCTATGCGAAGGTGTGGCGGTTCTTCTTTTTTGTTCCATAGGAAAATGTGTCTAAGGGTGATTCCATTATTAATACTTATCTGATCTACATTGTTTATAAGATACACTAATCAAATGACGTAAGTAAATTCTATCGTCAACCCCTTTATTCTCCGGTTGACATATTTCAAAAAACTTGCTAAAATCAATTATTAACATCAGACAGTTTTCAATGTCCGGTGTTTAAAATTTACGAAAGTGAGGGTAATATAATGGGTAAGATTATTGGCGATGGCATTACATTTGATGATGTCCTGCTTGTGCCGTCCTATTCTGAGGTTATTCCGAATCAGGTAAACCTGACGACACATCTGACCAAGAAGATTCAGCTGAACATCCCCCTGATGAGTGCCGGCATGGATACGGTTACAGAGCACCGCATGGCGATTGCAATGGCAAGACAGGGTGGAATTGGTATTATTCACAAGAACATGTCGATCGAGGCGCAGGCTGAGGAGGTCGATAAAGTAAAACGTTCTGAGAATGGTGTAATCACTGACCCGTTTTATTTATCCCCAGAGCATACATTAAAGGATGCGGATGAGCTGATGGGCAAGTTCCGGATTTCCGGTGTTCCGATCACAGAGGGAAGAAAACTGGTTGGTATTATCACAAACCGTGACCTCAAGTTCGAGGAAGATTTTTCCAAAAAGATCAAAGAGTGTATGACTTCTGAGCATCTGGTTACCGCTCCGGAGGGCATCACCCTGACGGAGGCAAAGAAGATTCTTGCCAAGGCACGTGTCGAGAAGCTTCCGATCGTGGACAAGGATTTCAACCTCAAGGGTCTTATCACTATCAAGGATATTGAGAAACAGATCAAGTATCCGTTCTCTGCAAAGGATGCACAGGGACGTCTGCTCTGCGGCGCGGCAGTTGGTATCACTGCAAACGTGCTGGAGCGTGTGGAAGCCCTGGTGAAAGCAAAAGTAGACGTAGTTGTTCTCGACTCTGCACATGGACATTCTGAGAATGTTCTTCACTGTGTCAGAATGATCAAGGAAGCATATCCGGATCTGCAGGTAATCGCAGGTAACGTAGCGACCGGAGAGGCAACGAAAGCTCTCATCGAGGCAGGCGTTGACGCAGTCAAGGTTGGTATCGGACCGGGTTCCATCTGTACGACCCGTGTCGTAGCAGGTATCGGTGTTCCGCAGGTATCCGCCGTTATGAACGCGTTCGAGGTAGCCGACAAGTACGGTATCCCGATCATCGCCGATGGTGGTATCCAGTACTCCGGTGATGTCGTAAAGGCAATCGCGGCCGGCGGCAGCACCGTCATGATGGGTTCTGTATTCGCAGGCTGCGACGAGGCACCGGGTGAGTTCGAGCTCTACCAGGGCCGTAAGTATAAGGTATACCGTGGCATGGGTTCTCTCGGCGCGATGAAGCAGAAGAACGGTTCTGCGGATCGTTACTTCCAGGCAAATGCGAAGAAGCTCGTACCAGAGGGTGTCGAGGGTCGTGTCGCATACAAGGGTCGCGTAGAGGATACCATCTTCCAGTTCGTCGGTGGTCTCCGCGCAGGTATGGGCTACTGTGGTGCGAAGGATATCACGACGCTGCAGCACACCAGCCAGTTCGTGAAGATCTCCAGCGCTTCCCTGAAGGAGTCACATCCGCATGATATTCATATCACGAAGGAAGCACCGAACTACTCGGTTGAGAACAATGACTAATTTATAATTAAATGAAAGGTCAGGCTTTTGTGGCCTGGCCTTTTCGCTTTATAACGAAAGAGTGTGTTATGATCGAAGGATTCCTGCGGGTGGCGGTGGCCACGCCGAAAATCAAAGTTGCTGATGTGCGTTTTAATACCGATGCGGTGCTCCGTGAGATCGGAGAGGCGGATCGTCAGGGCGTTTCGCTGCTGGTGTTTCCGGAGCTGGTGCTGACGGCCTATACCTGTGCGGATCTGTTTCACCAGACGATTCTGATCGAGCGGGCAGCGGCGGCGCTCGATGAGGTCGCGGAGGCGACGCGTCGCACGCAGCTCGTGGCGGTGGTCGGTGTGCCGTATATGGTCGACCACAAGCTGTATAACTGTGCGGCGGTGCTGCACGCCGGCCACATCCTCGCGCTGGTGCCGAAGAAGAATCTGCCGAACTACAGCGAGTTCTACGAGCGTCGCTGGTTTACGCCGGGACAGGCGCGTGTCGTGACACTCACGCATCGCTCGGCGGTGACGGGCGAGGAGTATGCGATTCCGTTCGGCATGAACATCCTCGTGGAGGCGCTGGACCGTCCGGATTTCCGTCTCGCGTGTGAGATCTGTGAGGACGTCTGGGTGCTGGATCCGCCATCGACCCGTCATGTGCTCGCCGGTGCGACGGTGATTGCGAACACCTCGGCCTCCGATGAGACGGTCGGCAAGGACAGCTACCGTCGGGAGCTGATCCGCTCGACCAGTGCGCGGCTCGTTTCCGTCTACTGTTATGCCAATGCCGGCGACGGGGAGTCGACCACGGACCTGGTCTTCGGTGGGCAGGATATCATCGCGGAGAACGGCTCCGTCGTGACGGAAGGAAAGCGCTTCGATACCGGTCTCTACATCGCGGATGTCGACCTCCAGCGCATCACGCAGGAGCGTGCCCGCATGACGACCTTCCCGGACATCGATGATACACTCCGTGACGCGTACAGCATCGTGAAGTTCCGCTTCGCGGAGGCGGTAGAGACGACGGGCACTGAAGCGGAGAAGGTTTCTGCTGCGGATGCGCAGCCGGGTAAGAAGTCCTTTGAGGAGGTCTTTGAGGCCTGCCTCGGCCAGCAGGCACCGCTCGGCGCGGCCACCCGCGTGGCGCCGGAGACATTGGCCGGACAGCTCGCGGCGGACGCAGCCGACCTCCGGCGCTATGTCGACCCGAAGCCGTTCGTACCGAGTGACGCCGCGGAGCGCAATGCCCGCTGCGATGAGATATTCACGATCCAGGCGCTCGGCCTTAAGAAGCGACTCGAGCACACCGGCTGCCAGGCGGCCGTGATCGGCATCTCCGGCGGCCTCGACTCGACCCTGGCGCTGCTCGTCATCGCGCGCGCCTTCGACATGCTGGGTCTCCCGCGCGAGAACATCATTTCCGTGACCATGCCGGCGTTCGGCACCACAGACCGCACCTACAATAACGCGGTGACGCTGACGCGCCTTCTGCACGCGACGCTGCGCGAGATCAACATCAAGGCCGCGGTGCTGCAGCATTTCCAGGACATCGGGCACGATCCGGAGGATCACTCTGTGGTTTACGAGAATGCGCAGGCCCGTGAGCGGACGCAGATCCTCATGGACATCGCGAATCAGTCGAACGGCATCGTGATTGGCACCGGCGACCTCAGTGAGCTCGCGCTCGGCTGGGCGACCTACAACGGCGACCATATGTCGATGTACGGGGTCAATGCCGGCGTCCCGAAGACGCTGGTGCGCTACCTCGTGAAGTTCGTCGCCGATACTTCGGAGGACGCGGACCTCGCCCGCTGCCTGAACGACATCTTCGATACCCCGGTGAGCCCGGAGCTGCTGCCGCCGACCGGCGACGGCCAGATCAGCCCGAAGACCTCGTCGGCCCGTATGAGCTTCACGACTTCTTCCTGTACCAGATCCTGCGTTACGGCTTCAGCCCGCGGAAGGTGTACGCGCTCGCGCTCCACGCCTTCTCGGCAGAGAATCAGGCGGAGAAGCATGCGAAGAGTGGCGTGACGGCGAAGAGCAGTGCCGAAGTGGCGTCTGCGTGCGAAGTGACCGCAGCTGCGGCGGAAACATTGGCCGCGGGACAGGCGGAGACCTACGATGCGGCGACGATCCTCAAGTGGCTCCGGAAGTTCTACTGGCGCTTCTTCTCGCAGCAGTTCAAGCGCAGCTGCCTCCCGGACGGCCCGAAGGTAGGCTCGATCGCGGTCTCCCCGCGCGGCGACCTCCGCATGCCGAGCGACGCCGTGGTAGCGATCTGGATCGACGAGCTGAAGGAGCTGGACTAAAGCTTCGATATATGAAATAAAGACTGTGCCATCGTGCAGCCGGATGAAGATCCGGAAGCGCGGTGGCTTTTTATATTTTTGGAAATAAGATATAACGCCAGGTTTGAGCTGTGATCCTTCAATTCGTTTAACGAACGACTTGAAAAATGTGGATAAACGAGCACTATTAATAATGCTAACGTTCGATTATTTTGAGTTTTAGGAGGCAGCGTGGAGCGAATTACATCCACTGGAAATAAACTGATCAGAGAGGTGCGGGATCTCGAGAAGAAGGCGCGGGCGCGTCGCGAGAGCGGGCTCTTCATCGCGGAGGGCGAGCGGCTGTGCAGCGAGATTCCGGCGGCGTACATCGAGCGGATCTTCGTGGCGGACGACTATAACGGCCGCCTGCCGGAGATTGCGGGCGATACGTCACAGCGGGCACCGAAGATTTTTCAGGTGCCGCGCGAGCTGATGGAGCATATGTCTGACACGAAAAACAGTCAGGGCATCCTCGCGGTAGTGCGGCAGAAGACGTACACGGAGCTTCCGGGCGACTTCTTCCTGATCCTCGACACGCTGCAGGATCCGGGCAACATGGGCACGATTTTCCGTACCGCAGAGGCGGCGGGGGTCGATGGCATCCTCATGAACCGCGACTGCGTGGATGTGTACTCGCCGAAGGTGGTGCGTGCGACGATGGGCGCGATGTTCCGGATGCCGTTTATGGTCAGCGATGACCTGCCGGCGGAGATCCAGCGCATGAAATCCGAGGGTGTGCAGGTCTACGCCGCGCATCTCCGGGGCACGAAGAACCACTGGGACTTCGACTATCGTCAGCCGACCGCGTTTATGATCGGCAACGAGGGCAACGGCCTCCAGGATGCGATCGCCGACCTGGCGGACACCTACCTCCGCATCCCGATGATGGGACACACGGAGTCGCTCAATGCAGGCGTCGCTGCGTCGGTGCTGATGTACGAAACGTTACGTCAGCGCATCAGCTGAACTGCATCAGGGAAGCTTAAAGCACAGCCGTTCGGAGCCGTAAAACTTCAACTCCGATGATGAAATAAATATATTTACATTGGCATCGCGACGAGACATAGTGCCTTACCATAAGAAGAAAGGAAGAGGAATCAGATGATTGATTTAACTGGACGCGACTTTTTGAAATTACTTGACTATACACCGGAGGAAATCAATTATCTCCTCGATGTGGCTGCCCGTCTGAAGGCGGAGAAGAAGGCCGGTGCGCAGCCGGGACAGAGCCTGCACAAGACGAGCTTCCCGGGCAAAAACATTGCCCTGATCTTCGAGAAGAACTCGACGAGAACGCGCTGCTCCTTCGAGGTGGCGGCGGCCGACCTCGGCATGGGCTCGACCTACCTCGGACCGACCGGTTCGCAGATCGGCAGCAAGGAGTCGATCGCGGATACCGCACGTGTGCTGAGCCGTATGTACGACGGCATCGAGTACCGCGGCTTCGGCCAGGATCTCGTGGAGGAGCTCGCGAAGTACAGCGATGTGCCGGTCTGGAATGGCCTCACGAACGAGTTCCACCCGACGCAGATGCTCGCCGACATGCTGACGATTCGGGAGCACCGCGGTGACCTGAAGGGCCAGAAGCTGGTGTATATGGGTGACGCCCGTTACAACATGGCGGATTCCTACATGGTCGTATGTGCGAAGCTCGGCATGCATTTCGTGGCCTGCGCACCGAAGGCGTACTGGCCGAACGCAGAGCTGATCGCGACCTGCCAGGCGGTGGCAGCGGAGACCGGCGCAACGCTCAGCTTCACGGAGAGCGTGCCGGAGGCCTGCCAGGATGCAGACGTGATCTGCACCGATGTATGGGTGTCCATGGGTGAGCCGGACGAGGTCTGGGCGCAGCGTATTCACGACCTCCAGCCTTATCAGGTCAATGCTGACGCTTTCCGCTACGCGAAAGACGACGCCATCTTCCTGCACTGCCTGCCGGCCTTCCACGACACAAACACGAAGATCGGTAAGCAGATCTACGAGAAGTATGGCCTCACCGAGATGGAAGTCTCGAACGAGATCTTCGAAGGCCCGCACAGCGTCGTCTTCGATGAAGCAGAGAACCGTATGCACACCATCAAGGCAGTAGTGTATGTTACTATGGGTGGAAAATAAATGGCAAGAATCAATGTAGCAGGGCGGCAGCCGTCCCGCACGCTCGACATGGTGCACATCATCATCGGCATCGTGATCGTGGTGATGGCGGTGATGGCGTTTATCAATCCGACCGAAAATATGGTGCTCTTTCCACTGATCTTTTTCGCGGCTGCGATCCTGAAGATCGTGAGCGGAGCAAATACGATCCTGAACGCGAAGCGGGCACACGAGCACACAAGCCCGCAGGGCACGATCGAACTCGTCGTCGGCATCCTCATCGCCGTACTCGGCGTGGTGTCGGCGGTGAGTGTCTGGCATTAAAATTTCATATAGAGTAACCCGGTTATGACGCGTGTTGTCATCGCCACGGAATGTAGAACAGGAGGGGTAGTATGGCTAGAAAGAAAGCATCTGATGAGAAGACCAGCAAAAAGAAGGTGAACGAAAAGCCGGAAATCAGCAAGGAGGAGCTCGTCAA
The DNA here is from genome assembly GCA_937927445.1 of uncultured Oribacterium sp. Classification (GTDB taxonomy): domain Bacteria; phylum Bacillota; class Clostridia; order Lachnospirales; family Lachnospiraceae; genus Oribacterium. The sequence goes on from CALAOB010000026.1 coordinate 7,529, forward strand.
GAAGATCGAAGCGCTCTGCAAGCAGGCGGAGCAGAACAAGAACACCATCAGCCAGGCCGATATCAATGACGCATTCCGTGATTATGCGATCACCGATGACCAGATGGACAGCATTGACCGCCTCATCGAGAACCGTGGCTTCGACATCGAGCCGCTCGAAGAGGAGCTCGACAGCTTCGAGGACGGTGATCTGCCGGATCTCGACGATGACGATGTCGTCGATGATGTCGTGGGTGAGGATGGTGTCGGTGTCGACGTCGAGGGTGTTGCATCCGATGACGAGGGCCCGAGCGAGGCAGAGTACAAGCAGGTCGAGGAAGAGAATGTCGACCTCGATGCGGTCGATCTCCTCGAGGGTATCGGCACCGAGGATCCGGTGCGTATGTACCTGAAGGAGATCGGTACCGTGCCGCTGCTGTCGGCAGAGGAGGAGTATCGTCTCGCCGTGCGGAAGTCCCAGGGCGATGAGGTCGCGAAACAGCGGCTCATCGAGGCGAACCTGCGTCTCGTGGTGTCCATCGCGAAGCGTTATACCGGTCGTGGCATGAGCTTCCTGGATCTCGTGCAGGAGGGCAACCTCGGTCTCATCAAGGGCGTCGAGAAGTTCGACCCGGAGAAGGGCTTCAAGCTTTCAACCTACGCAACCTGGTGGATCCGTCAGTCCGTAACGCGTGCGCTGGCCGATCAGGCGCGTACCATCCGTGTGCCGGTGCACATGGTCGAGACCATCAACAAGATGTCGAAGATGCAGCGTAAGCTGACCTTGGAGCTCGGCTATGAGCCGTCCGTCAAGGAGCTCGCCGAACATCTCGACATGAGCGAGGAGAAGGTGCAGGAGATCATGCAGATCGCGCGTGAGCCGGCCTCCCTCGAGACCCCGATCGGTGAGGAGGATGACTCGAATCTCGGCGATTTCGTCGCGGATTCGAACGTCGTTTCACCAGAGGGCAATGTTGAGTCCGTGATGCTTCGCGAGCATATCGACACCCTGCTCGGCGATCTGAAGGAGCGTGAGCGTCAGGTCATCGTGCTCCGTTTCGGCCTCGAGGACGGTCATCCGAGAACCCTCGAGGAGGTCGGCAAGGAGTTTAACGTCACCCGTGAGCGTATCCGTCAGATCGAGGCGAAGGCGCTCCGCAAGCTCCGGAACCCGGTCAGATCGAAGAGAATCCGGGATTTCCTTCAGTAATGCTGCTCCATGAGAGGGCCGCGCGGAGCTACTTAACCCGTTTTTCCGAGATAAAGGAATTTATACAGTGAATCAGGAAACCGAAGTGCCGGTGTACATCAAACCGGAACCAAATACGAAGAACTACCAGCGCCTGATGGAGCAGGAGATCAGCCGGTGGCAGGAGAAGCCGGGGCGTCGTCCCCGGCTCCTTCTTCACAGTTGCTGCGCACCGTGCTCCAGTGCGGTGCTGGACGCGCTCTGTGCGGACTTCGACATCACGCTGTTCTACTATAATCCGAACATTTCCACCGAGGCCGAGTTCACGCATCGCGTGGATGAGCTCCGGCGCTTCTGCCACGAAACGGGCATCGATGTGGAGCGGCAGGACAGCGCGGGCCATGTACTAGGTGCCGTAGAGATCGTCGTGCCGCCGTATGATCACCGGGAGTTTCTCGCCATCGCGCGTGGTCACGAGCGGGATCCGGAGCGCGGCGAGCGCTGCCACCTCTGCTACCGCCAGCGCCTCGAGCGCACCGCGGAGTATATGGAAGGCCGGCCGTTTGACTATTTCTGCACGACCCTTACGCTGTCGCCGCTGAAGTCCTCGGAGGTGCTCAATGCCATCGGCGAGGAGATCGGGAAGGCGCATGGACTCTCGTTTCTGCCGTCTGACTTCAAAAAGCGCGGCGGCTACCAGAAGTCGATCGAACTCTCGAAGCAGTATGATCTGTATCGGCAGAACTTCTGCGGATGTGAGTTCAGCCATTAACAGCCATTGATTTTGAGATTTTAAAAACGTATTATGTATATATGAAAAGCAAAGGAAGGGGAGCGATATGGTAACAGGCGAAGTAGATGTTATTAACGAGTCGGGTCTCCATTTAAGACCGGCTGGTGTGCTGACGCAGACATGTATCAAATATAAAAGCAATATCTATCTCTATAACGGAGATCGGAAGATCGTTGCGAAGTCTGTCCTCAACGTGATGGCCGCCGGCGTCAAGCAGGGCGCGCATCTCCGCGTGGAGTGCGACGGACCAGATGAAGAAGAGGCTCTTCAGGCCGTGATCGAAGCCATCGCCACTGGACTCGGCGAAGGCGTCAAGTACAGCAGTAAAGATCGATTATTTTAGCTCAAGTTACGGGCTAAAACTGACAAAAAGACCGCCAGGTGATTTCTTCACCCGGCGGTCTTTTCTATACATTACTTACTGAAATCGATGACTGCCTGAACAGCGTCCTGGATCTCCGGAAGCTCGATGCCTTCGACAGCACCGGCGTCCATGTAGGCGGCGTTCTTCGGATCCATCGGAAGCTTCGCCAGCACCTTGAGGCCGTGCTGTGCTGCGACCTCATCCACATGACTCTCGCCGAAGACATTGACCTTCTCGCCGCAGTGCGGGCAGATGAGGTAGGACATGTTCTCCACGAGACCGATGACCGGCACGCCCATCTTATCCGCCATGTTCACGGCCTTCGTCACGATCATGGACACGAGGTCCTGCGGAGAGGTGACGATGACGATACCGTCGATCGGGAGGGACTGGAAAACGGTCAGCGGAACATCGCCGGTTCCTGGTGGCATATCGACGAACATGTAGTCGACGTCCTTCCACTGAACCTCAGACCAGAACTGCTTGACTGCCTGTGCGATGAGGGAGCCGCGCCAGATGATCGGGTCGGTCTCGTTCTCGAGCAGGAGGTTCGAGGAGATGATTTCGATGCCGTCGGCACTTCTGTCCGGAATCATGAGCTTGCCGTCCGGGGTAACACCGACGCCGTCGTTCGAGAGACCGAAGGCCTTCGGGATGGACGGACCGGTGATATCCGCATCGAGGATCGCGGTTTTGAAGCCGGCCTTGTGGGTACCACAGGCGAGGAGAGAGGTGATGGTGGACTTGCCGACACCGCCCTTACCGGAAACGACGCCGATGACCTTCTTTACGCTGCAGCCGTCGGCCAGCTTCGCGCGGAAATCCTCCGGATTTGCGTGACGGGAAGCACAGTCGGAACCACAGGAACCGCAGTTGCCGTTGCAGCTGGAAGGACTCTGATTTTCTAATTCTGCCATATAAATAAACTCCTTTCGGGATTTTAAAAAGCGTGCCCTGAAAAGATTCTGTAGATATCGCTCCAGTGTCTGTCGGATACAGACTATGATACGTACTGAACTCGAGCCAGGGACGGCTTCATAATACTCAACCTTATAACCATACCACAGAAAAAGGCCCCCGTCCATGTTTGCGGGGGCCTTTGATTGTTCTAAATTTAATCAGTCAAGAACACTCAGGAACGCGTCAAGCGACTTTCCGGTGTTGCCTGCGTTGTAAACATAGCCGACGCTGCGGGATGGCACCGGGAACTGGGTCGGGATCTCGATGAGGCTGCCTTCGTCGAGCTCTTTCTGTACGAGCTCGCGGATCACGCAGCCGATGCCGATGCCGATCTTCGCGAAGTCCACGAGCAGATCCATCGTGGTGACCTCGAGAATCTGTGCCGGCTCGATGCCCATGGTCTTGAAGTAGTCGTCGATGTGCCGACGGGTCATGTTGTTCTGGTCGAGGAGCATGATATTGCCCTCCTGGAACGGATCGCAGTCCTCGCCGTACATCGCCTTCAGATTCTCGAGATACTGCGGGGTCGCGACGAAGGTGTCGTGAATCTGCTTCGGGTGAACGAAGCGGAGCTCCGGACGACGTGTGCGCGGCTCAGCGGTGAGGCCGATGTCGATTTTCTTCTGCTCGAGCAGTGTGAGGGTCTGCGCCGTCGACTGTGTGATGATCGACACGCGGATATTCGGATACTTCTGCATGAAGGTCTGGAGATACGGCAACAGGATGTAGCGGCAGAGTGTCGTCGATACACCGATCTGCAGGTGGCCGATATTGAAATCCTTCATACGCTTGAGCTCGGTCTCTGCGTTGTTGATGTTATCAAACGCATCCTTAATATAGCGGTAGAGTACCGTGCCTTCCTCTGTCAGCGTAACACCGCGGGAATTCCGGTGAAAGAGCTTCGTATCGAGTCCGTCCTCGAGCTTTACGATGGACTTGGAAATGGCCGGCTGTGAAATGTACAGCTTCTTCGCGGCCTTCGAAATGTTGCCGCAGCTCGCAACCTCGTAGAAAATTTTGTAACCTGACAGATTCTGATCCATAATATTTCCCCCCTAAGATGTGGTCACCTGACCGTAAATGAACATCGTGCCATGCGGCTGAGTGAATGCTTCCGATGGCGTTCCTGACGTTTATCCTTTATCTCTTCAACGCTTTAAAGCAAACTAATGAATAAATATCATTTTTAATATAACATATTCTCTCGACATAACACAAGATTATTTGTAACATGTTTTGACATAACCACGGTGCTTTTTCTGTAGAAAATGTCGAAATATCGGCGAAATAACCCGTGATAATAATGATTATCAAAAACATATATTATGATTATATCGAAAGGGATGCTATATTTTACGGAAGTATAAGAAATATGAACGTGTTTCGGCCCCAAAAAGCAGTCGCCGGAGATCCAGATGAATATAAGAAAGAACCTGCGAGGAAGCACGTTAATATGGTTGGTTGAGCCGTACCCTGATGAAGGGGAGGCAGAATGCATATAATCAGGAGTTAAGTATGGGAATGACGATGAGCCAGAAGATTCTGGCGAAGCATGCAGGACTGGAGTCGGTGAGCGCAGGTCAGCTGATCATGGCAGAGCTCGACCTCGTCCATGGTAATGATATTACCTCGCCGGTGGCGATCCGCGAGATGAAGAAGCTGGATCAGAAGGACGTGTTCGATCAGGAGAAGGTTGTGCTGGTTATGGACCACTTCGTTCCGAATAAGGATATCACGAGTGCGAAGTGCACACAGATGTGTCGGAACTTCGCGCATGAGCAGGGCCTCAAGAACTACTTCGATGTCGGACAGATGGGGATCGAGCACGCGCTGATCCCGGAAAAGGGACTGATCGTCGCTGGTGAGCTTTCCGTCGGCGCGGATTCACATACCTGCACCTACGGCGCGCTCGGCGCATTCTCGACCGGTATCGGCTCCACCGATATGGCGGCGGCGATGGCGACCGGCAAGCTCTGGTTTAAGGTGCCGACGGCCATCAAGGTAAACCTCATCGGCAAAAAGCAGAAGTGGGTGTCCGGTAAGGATGTCATCCTGCACCTGATCGGCGAGATCGGCGTGGATGGTGCGCGCTACCAGTCCATCGAGTTCACCGGCCCGGGTGTCGCAGAGCTCAGCATGGATGACCGTTTCACGATCTGCAACATGGCAATCGAGGCGGGCGGAAAGAACGGTATCTTCCCGGTCGACGAGAAGACCGTCGAGTATATGAAGGCGCATTCCCAGAAGCCGTACACCGTCTATGAGGCGGATGCGGATGCGGAGTACACACGTGAGGTGACGATCGATCTCTCGACCCTGAAGCCGACGATTTCCTTCCCGCATCTTCCGGAGAACACCCACGAGCTCGGCAGCTTCGAGGACATTAAGATCGACCAGTCTGTCATCGGTTCCTGCACGAACGGGCGCATTCAGGATATGCGTGAAGCCGCAGAGATCCTGCGTGGCCGCAAGGTGGCACCGGATGTGCGCTGTATCGTCATCCCGGGCACCCAGGACATCTATATGCAGATGCTGAAGGAAGGCCTCGTCATGGACTTCATCGAGGCCGGCGCGGTCGTATCGACCCCGACCTGCGGACCATGCCTCGGCGGTTACATGGGCATCCTCGCACCGCACGAGCGCTGCGTATCGACCACCAACCGTAACTTCGTCGGCCGTATGGGTGACACCACTTCCGAAATCTACCTCGCTTCCCCGGCGGTTGCAGCCGCATCTGCCATCACTGGCAAGATCTCGGGACCAGCGGACTTAGGACTTTAACTCCGGAACGAAAGGAAAATATATATATGAACGCAGAGGGTAAGGTTTTAAAATATGGCGACAATATCGACACGGATGTCATCATCCCGGCTCGATATCTCGCAATTCAGGATAAGCAGGAGCTGGCGAGCCACGCGATGGAGGACATCGACCAGGACTTCCTGAAGAAGCTTAATGCAGGCGACATCGTCGTCGGTGGCAAGAACTTCGGCTGCGGCTCCTCCCGTGAGCACGCACCGCAGGTGCTTCAGACCAGCGGCGTCGGCTGTGTCATCGCCGAGAGCTTCGCGCGCATCTTCTATCGGAACGCGCTGAACATCGGCTTCCCGATCATCGAGGCACCGGAGGCCGCACAGGCCATCGCCGAAGGTGATAAGGTAAAGGTGGACTTCGATACCGGACTCATCACCGACGAAACGACCGGAAAGACCTTCCAGGGACAGCCGTTCCCGGATTTCCTCCAGAAAATGATCGCCGTCGGCGGACTGATGGCCTACGTCAACCAGAACGGCGGAAAGATCTGATTGCAAAATCGAATAAAAAAACGAGGGGCAGTGTCCAGGGCGGACGCTGCTCCTTTTCTGTTCATTGCAGGCATGATGATTCATTTTCTGTGTCAGCATGCCTACAGCGCAGAGATCTGCAAATTTCGACCGCAGGCATGGTAAGCGCTTTAAATCGTCATCATGCCTACGGAAATGTCCAGATTTCAGGGTACACTGTAGGCATGATGTTCCCGATTTATGGACATCATGCCTGCAAAATGGATTGTAATTGCAGGCACGATGATCCATTTCCTGCGTTAGCATGCCTACAGTGCGGTGTCCAGGAAGGACTTCAGGTACGCGGCGGCCTTCGCCACGTCGTCGAAGAGCGCATCCGAATACTGCGCGTAGCGTAGCTTGTCGCGGTACTCGGCCTGCAGCGCCGGCGTGTACACCTCACTGCACTCCGGAAGGAAGCAGCCGGTTACGCGCTGGTAGCAGTTCCGCGCGCAGGCCTTTTTCCGCGCACTGCGGTCCACGAACTCCGCGAGCGACTGGTGGATCACCTGGTCCTCCGCCGGAAGATAGTAGTAGTGCTCGAAATCCGTGAAGAAGAGCTTCCGCTCCCCCTCGAAAAGCTGCACGTAAAGTTCGACCGCACTGCCCTCGGCGTGCAGCGCCCAGAAATCCCCCCGCAGATCCATCGGTCGCGGTAGCGTAAGCGTACTTAAATAATGCAAATGAATGGTGCGTTCATCGCGCTCGTGTGCGCGGAGCTGGAAATCACTGTGCGGCAGGGCACGATAGCGGAGCAGGGGCAGCAGATTCGGGAGGTTCGCGATGTCCTCGGCGTTATGGAGGAGCAGCGTGTCGAGCAGCGCCGGGGCCTTCATTTTCTGCCACTCGAAGTAAACCTCGATGAGCTCGCCGCCGGTGAAGCGGTCCTCGCGGTCAATGCCGAGAAAACGTTCGCAGCTTTTCAGCTTGAGATCCGGGAGGTTCAGGAGGCGCTTGAGCGGTCGGAATTGCTTAAAGAGGTCGAAGCTCTCGATGGCGTCGAAGCTGTACGGCAGCCCATATTGCTCGAGCATGTGGCGGAGGAACGGGATATCGAAACCGTCGCCGTTGTAGGAGATCAGCGTTTTCTTCGTGTGAAGCAGCTCGAAAAACGCCTGCAGCACCGCCGGCTCATCCGCGACATCCTCGCAGAAAAACTGGAGCAGTGTCCACTTTTTATCCGTGTACGTCAGCATGCCGATGAGGTAGAGGCCGGCGCTGCGAGCGGAGAGACCGGTGGTCTCGATGTCAAAAAAGAGGACGTCCTCCGGGGCGCCGATCGTGTATATGTCGGATGGAACAGGCTGTGTCAGAGCTTTCTCGATGCGGATCATATGGACCTTTCTGTTCTTAATTGTTAAAATAATATGCTACAAGTGTAGCGGCTTGAATTTTCAAAATCAATGGTTTTAATTGACGAACAAATGTTTTTAGTATAACATAGAGATACTTATATTTTTGGAGAAGATAACATGATTCACTTTATACATGGTAGTCTGTGCGATGTGGCCGAGGGGCTGGTGGTCGTCGAGGCGGCGGGTGTCGGCTATGGCATCCACGTGCCGGCGACGGTGATCGGCGCGCTGCCACCGATCGGCGAGGACATCAAAATCTATACATACTTTTCACTGACGCAGAACGGCGTGGATCTCTATGGTTTCCTGAGTCAGGAGGACCGGGCGATGTTCACGATGCTGCTGACGGTGAGCGGCATCGGCCCGAAGGGCGCGCTCGGTATCCTCAGTGCGCTGACGCCGGATGATCTTCGGATGGCGATCGTGACCGGCGACAGTAAGACGATTTCGCGTGCGCCGGGCGTCGGTAACAAGACCGCGCAACGCGTGGTGCTCGAGCTCAAGGATAAGCTCGATGCGACTGAAGTCTTCAGCTCGGCGCTGGATCACGGTCATGGCGGTGGGGCAGCGGTGGATGCCGGGGCAGCCACCGGTGTGTATGGTGCGCAGAAGGAAGCTGTGGAAGCCCTCGTGGCCCTCGGCTACTCGAACGTCGAGGCGAGCCGCGCTGTGAAGAAGGTCGAGCTCAGTGAAGGTATGACCGTGGACCAGATCCTGAAGGCGAGCCTGAAGAACCTGAATTTCCTTTGATGATCGTGAGACAGACGATGGCGGTCTGAAGACCATGGATTTTCGTGAGTTATTTGCGTGCCGGATACGGGCACAAATATAGGTGAAATCCGCATGATTGCGCGGAGTGAGGTACAGATTTGGAACGTAGAGTAATCAATACAGATGAGACGGTAGAGGATCGGCAGCTGGAGCCGAAGATTCGTCCGCAGACGCTCGATGACTACATCGGCCAGAGTAAGCTGAAGGAGATGCTGAAGATCTATATTCAGGCGGCGAAGAACCGCGGAGAGTCGCTGGATCACTGCCTGTTTTACGGTCCGCCGGGACTCGGCAAGACGACCATCAGTAACATCATCGCGAACGAGCTCGGGGTCAACATCAAGGTGACCTCGGGACCGGCCATCGAGAAGCCGGGCGAGATCGCCGCGATTCTGAACGGACTTTCCGAGGGCGATGTGCTTTTCGTCGACGAGATCCACCGCCTGAACCGCCAGGTCGAGGAGGTGCTGTACCCGGCGATGGAGGATTTTGCCATCGACATCATGCTTGGAAAGGACTCCACCGCACGCTCGATCCGACTGGATCTTCCGCACTTCACGCTGATCGGCGCGACGACTCGTGCGGGACTGCTGTCCGCACCGCTCCGTGACCGTTTCGGTATCATCACGAAGCTCGAGTTCTATACCACCGAGGAACTGATGCAGATCGTACGGCGCTCCGCGAAGGTGCTGAATGTAGACATTGACGACGCCGGCGCTGAGCGTATCGCACTGCGCTCCCGCGGTACGCCGAGACTCGCGAACCGCCTGCTGAAGCGCGTGCGTGACTTCGCGGATGTCCGCTTCGATGGCCGCATTACGCAGGAGGTCGCCGACATGGCGCTCGACATCCTTGACGTTGATAAGCTCGGGCTCGACCAGAACGACCGGAACTACCTCATGACCATCATCGACAAGTTTTCCGGCGGACCGGTCGGCGTCGAAACTCTGGCGGCCGCCCTCGGTGAGGACAGCGGCACCATCGAGGACGTCTACGAGCCGTACCTCCTCATGAACGGACTCATCAACCGCACCCCGCGTGGCCGCGTCGCCACCGCAAACGCCTACCGGCACTTCGGACTGCCGTATCAGGCCACGATGGAGCTGTGAGGTTTAAGTACCATGAATGCTTCTTGTGGCTTAGATGACAGAATAAATGACAGAATAAATGACAGAATAAATGACAGAATAAATGACAGAATAAATGACACAATAAATGACACAGGAAACGAACGGGGAAATGATGCTGCGCTACTGCGAGCTGAGCAGTGAACGGTAGCTTCGGGGTATGAAAGGAGATCGGCATGAATTTAAAGGAGCAGCAGTATGTGTGCACGCTGGCGCGGTGCCGGAACCTTTCCAGGGCGGCGGAGGCGCTGTTTATCTCGCCGTCGGCGCTCAGTATATATATCAGTAATCTCGAGAAGAATCTCGGTGTGCCGCTGTTTAAGCGTGTGGGAAAGGAGAAATCCTTCGTCCTGACGCCGATTGGGGAGGAGTACGTGCAGCGGGCGGAGAGGATGCTGGAGCTGAAGGCGGAGTTCGATGATCTGCTGGAGAAAGAGCAGCGGAAGAGCGATCCAGTGATTCGTGTCGGCATACAGCAGCGAAGAGCGATTTCGATGGTGCCGGAGGTGCTGGCACGTTTTAAAAAGCGGTATCCGGATGTGGAGCTGGTTTTCCGTGATCTCATCGTCGAGGATCTGAAGCAGATGTTTAAGGAGAATGCGGTTGACTTTATGGTTTCGAACTTCCTGGAAGAGCTTCCGGATACGGTGTATCACGAAATCGCGAAGGAACCGGTGCTGCTGGCGCTTCCGGATACGCATCCGGCGATTCAGTATGCCTATCCTGTGGAGGGGGATGTTTTCCGCCACCTCGATTTTTCCCATCTGGACTGGGAGACGTTTATCGTGCCGCTGCCGAATCAGAGTATGCGTAGAACGGCAGATCGTCTCTTCCGGGAAAATCATATCCACCCGAAACGCCTGATCGAAATCGCTCATTTCGATATCATCATGTCGATGGTGAATCAGGGGATGGGCGTCGGTTTTAATCGTCTCGGGTATCTGCCGGATATGCAGAAATTCGAGCATGTGCGTTATTTCCTGATTAACCAGGAAGTGGAAACCTCCAGCTTTAAGCTCGCTTATCGAAAAGGTCATACGCTGAGTGACTGCGAGCGTGCACTGATCGATATCATAGAAGAAACGGTACGAGAGAAGATACAGTATCATCGGGAAGCCTGATGATCTGCCGCGTGAAAGCAGATTTATGGGAAGCAGAGTGTTCTCTTCAGCGCACTATATGAAGCGTTGCCATGCTGCTGAAGAATACATCGTATAGTTTGGCTATATTGCATTAAGATTTCTTTAAAGAGACGTTTGAAAATACAAAATTGCACATTTTTTCTCCCGTTGGTATAATGTTATACAAAGAAATAACATTATAAAAAGGGGGAATGTTAACTATGGCAACTAAGAAGAAATTTCGTGTGCCGCACAGCTTCATGATCGTGTTTTCAATCATCGTGTGTGCTGTGATTCTGACCTGGATCATCCCGGCGGGTGAGTATGTACGTGTGGAGAATGCAGACGGCATCAAGGTCATCGATCCGACGCAGTTCAGCTATGTCGATCGTACACCGGTGAATCCGTTCCTGATTCCGATGTATATCGTCAATGCATTTGCAAAACGCGTCGACATCATGCTGGTTATCCTGTTTTCGGGTGGTGCTTTCCACATGCTGACGCAGTCCGGTTCACTGCAGGCGGTGATCGCGAAGCTCGCGAAGAAGTTTTCCAACAACCTGTATGTATTCATCCCGATTCTGACGCTGATGTTCGGTCTCATCTGCACGACGCAGGCTGTCAACATGTTCATCGCGTTCGCACCGGTTATGGTTATGCTTGCACTGGCGATCGGCCTTGACTCGATCACGGGCGCAGCCATCATCCTGCTCGGTGGAGCCATCGGATTCTCGACCGGAACATTGAACCCGAATACCACCGTCGTGGCACAGAAGATCGCGGAGCTGCCGCTGTACTCCGGTATCGGCTACCGCTGGGTATGCTTCGCTGTATACTATGTGATCACGAACATCTTCCTCGTGCGCTACGCGCTGAAGGTGCAGAAGGACCCGACGAAGAGCCCGATGTATGAGCTCGACCAGACGAGTGAGTTCCGTGCAGCCGGCGGTCTGGATGATTTCGGAACCATCGACCTCCGCAAGATTTTAAATATCGTTGCGCTCGTGGTTTCACTCGCTGTTGTAATCTATGGCAGCATCAAGCTGGGCTGGGATATGCCGGAGATGGCAGCGATGTTCATCTGGCTCGCCATCGTGGTCGGCATCATTTCCGGCTTTGATACGGATACGATCTGCAAGAACTTCCTCGAGGGCTGCAAGAAGATGATGTCCGCGATGATCATCATCGGCCTCGCACAGTCCATCAGTGCCATCATGAAGGATGGTAAGATCATCGATACCGTCGTACATGCCCTTGCGGGCGGACTCGGCAGTGTGCCGACGCTTATGCAGGCACCGGCGATGCTGATTGCAAACACCATCATCAACGTGTTCCTGACCTCCGGTTCCGGACAGGCGGCTGCGGTTATGCCGATCATGGTTCCGCTTTCCGACCTCATCGGTGTGACGAGACAGACGGCGGTGCTCGCGTTCAACTTCGGTGACGGATTCTGTAACTACATCCTGCCGACCTCGACCGCACTGATGGGTATCATCAGTGCCTGCAACATCCCGTATGATCGCTGGATGCGCTTCATGTGGAAGATGTTTGCCATCTGGCTGGCGGTTGGTACGGTGATGCTGGTGATCGCACAGATCATCCATCTCGGACCGATGTAATCTAATATGTAGAAGAGTGGCGCTGCACCGGTAAACGGGAGGCGCCTTCGTAAATCCGTTCGAAGGATTGAGTGTTTTTGACATTTGCTTTTACACGATGACATGAATGTCATGGAGGAATCAATATGAGTGATAAGAAGACTTTATTTGCTGCGATCGACGCACAGCGGGACACGCTCTGCTCGATGGCGGATCAGATTTTCGATCATCCGGAATATGAGGGAGAAGAGGTATTTGCCAGCGGACTGCTGACCGACTATCTTCGTGCAAACGGTTTCGAGGTCGAGATGGGCGTCGGCGGATTCAAGACGGCGTTTCGTGCGACCTATAAGCACGGCGAGGGCGGCCCGAAGCTCGGCATCCTCTGCGAGTACGATGCACTTCGGAACCTCGGTCATGGCTGTGGCCATCATATGCAGGGGCCGGGCTGTCTCGGTGCCGCGGTGGCGCTGAAGAACATGGACTGTGCGGAGTCGTTCGAGCTCATCGTTTATGGTACACCGGCCGAGGAGAGCTTCGGCAGTAAGGTACAGATGCTGGAGCGCGGCTGCTTTAAGGAGCTGGACGTCGCCTTCATGATGCATGGCGGTCCGAATACCTGCACGGATGTGAAGTGCCTCGCGCAGAAGAGCTTCAATGTAACCTTCCACGGAAAGCGTGCACACGCCGCACTGGCACCGGAGAAGGGCAGAAGCGCTTTCGATGCCATGCTGGTCGCATTCCAGGGCGTCGAGTTCCTGCGTGAGCACGTGCCGGATGATGTGCGTATGCACTACTGCATGACCGAGCTTCCGGGTCCGGCCAATGTCGTGCCGGCGACCGCAAAGGGCGAGTTTTCACTGCGTTCCTTCTCGAAGAAGGAGCTCGAGGACGTCAGTGTCCGCTTCCAGGACATCATCAAGGGCGCAGCGCTGATCGCTGGCGTCGACTACGAGATCGAGGACGGCACCTTCTTCTTCAACAAGATTCCGGTGCTTCGTCTGAATCAGCTTCTGATGGACAATGCTGAGCTCGCGGGTGCTCCGCAGCTTGCGCCGCCACGTGAGAAGACCGGTTCGACCGATTTCGGTAATGTCATGTACGAGATTCCGGGTTCCTGCATTCGTGTGGCATTCGTACCGGAGGGCACCGCTTCCCACTCCCAGGAGTTCGTGGATGCCGGAAAGAGCGACGCAGCGCATAACTGCGTGATCTACGGTGCGAAGAGCATCGCCGGTGCATGCTATGATCTGCTGCATACCGAGGGACTCCTCGATGCGGTCAAGGCAGAGTATGCGGAGAACAAAAAGAAATACCAGTGATTTTCGAGCGAAAATCGTGTATGATAGAGGCTGTGTGATGCACACAGAAGATCTCCGCGGGCAGCAATTCGGAACATGAATCGTGTGTGGAAATCAGACAATAGAAAAGAAATGCAGCTGCATTGATTATAGTTCAGACTATTTTCGTGCAGCCGCATATGGATGAGAGGGCTGACATGAATGTCAGCTCTTTTATTATGCAGAAAACGTGGAAAAGGAGGAAATATAATGAAAACAATCTTAATGAAAAATCAGAAGAAGTGGAGAGAGACCGGGCTCGATATCCTGGGGGATTTCGCGGGTGCGCTGCTGCAGGCCATCGGCGTATGGTGCTTCATCGAGCCGAGCCGGATCGCACCGGGCGGGGTGTCGGGTATCGCACTGATGATCAACCATCTGTTCGGCTTACCGATCGGTGCACTCAGCCTCGCCATCAACATTCCACTGCTGCTGGCGTCCTGGCTGCTGCTGAATCGCGGCATGACACTGAAGACCATCCGCACGGTCATCTTCATGAGTGTGATCCAGGACCTCGTGTCTGCGCTCTGTCCATGGCAGTACGCAGGAGACCGCCTCGTATCCTGTGCCTTCGGCGGCATTTTCGTCGGCGTCGGCCTGGCCGTGATCTTCATGCGGAACTCCACCAGCGGCGGAGGCGATATCCTTGCGAAGCTTCTTCAGAAGCGTTTCCCATATATGCAGACCGGTTATGCCATTATGCTGGTGGATTTCGTGATCGTCGCGGCCTCGGTGATCGTCTTCGGTGAGATCGAAGCCGCACTGTACGGCATCATCTCCATCGTCTGCACTACCCAGTCGATGGATGCCCTCCTCTATGGACTGAACCGCGGCAGTCTGATCACGATCCACTCCGCAAAAAATGAAGAGATCGCACGTGAAATCATGGAAACCATGGACCGCGGCACCACCTTCTATAAGAGCATCGGCGGCTTCAGCGGCAAGGAGTGCCTCACCCTCACCTGCGCCGTCGATCGGAAGCAGTTCCCGATCGTGAAGGAAATCATCGACCGCCATGACCCGCGCGCCTTCGTCATCGTCTCCCCAACGAAGGAAACCTACGGCGAAGGCTTCATCGGCGACCCGCGGAAGCTTTGAGTGCAGAGTTCAGGCAGGAGGGCCCCGGAGGGGGCGGCAACGGAGGTACAGTACTCCGAGATCGGAGAAATCTAAGCCGGGGACCTGCTGCCTGCCATCGCTTGCGGTTGCATCGCGCTTGCGGGCTATGTTATAATAAATGGTCGAAAACATGAAAGCACATTCATGTGATATGAAGGATGATGGCATGTGGAGATAACGAAAGCGCATCTGCGCGATTCGTAATCAAACATGATTTTGAGATGACGCGCATCTGCGCGATGCACGATCGTTCATGATTTTTAGATAGAGGAGTACCGGAGAATGGCAGGAAAGAATTCCGTAGAGGTCGTAATCAATGGCAAGATTTACCAGCTGGCGGGTAGTGAGTCCGAGAGCTATATGCACGAGGTAGCGAGCTACCTGAACCAGAAAATTCTCGATTTTCAGAAGGAGACCGTGGGCTACAACAAGCTTGACGACAGCATCAAGGCACTTCTCCTCGAGGTGAACATCTGTGATGACCTCTTCAAGGAGCGGAAGAGAAGCCGTGACATCCAGCAGGCGCGTGATGATGCGGAGCGCGAGAGCTATGCCGCGAAGCATGACCTCGTGAACATGCAGATGAAGCTCGAGACGACCCTTCGCGAGCTCGAGAACACGCAGAAGAAGCTGGCGGAGCTTGAGGCGAAGCAGGCAGCGCGTGACGCGCGTGACCGTGCGCTCGCCTCCACGAAGAAATAAAAAATTATGAAAATCAAACGAGATAAACGTGTAGAGCTGCTGGCCCCGGCCGGTTCGTTCCAGTCCGTGGTCGCGGCGGTCAATGCCGGTGCCGACGCGGTATACATGGGCGGCCGTCGTTTCGGTGCCCGCGCCTACGCGGATTCAGCACAGGCCGAGGGGGAAGATATGGTGATGGAGGCGATCCATTACTGTCATCTCTTCTCGGTAAAACTATATATGACGGTAAATATACTCTTTAAGGACGACGAACTTAAGGAGCTTTTTTCGTACATAAAACCCTATTACGAAGCGGGCGTCGACGGCCTCATCATGCAGGATCTCGGTGCCGTACGCGTGATCAGATCCATGTTTCCGGACCTCGAGGTACATGCCAGCACGCAGCAGACCATCACCAGCGTGGCCGGTGCCCGGATGGCGCAGCGTTTCGGCATGACCCGTGCCGTCGTGTCCCGTGAGCTCAGTCTTCAGGAGATCCGGAAGATCCACGACGAGAGCGGCATGGAGCTCGAGGTCTTCTGCCACGGCGCGATGTGCTACAGCTACTCCGGTGCCTGCTTCATGTCCTCACTCCTCGGTGGCCGTTCCGGTAACCGCGGACGCTGCGCCGGCACCTGCCGCCTCTGCTACGAAACCGCAGGGCAGAAGGGCTACTACCTCAGCATGAAGGACATGCAGACGATCGAGCTGCTGCCGGAGCTGATCGAAGCCGGTGCCTACAGCTTCAAGATTGAGGGCCGCATGAAGTCCCCGGTGTACACCGCGGGGGTCGTGAGCGTTTACCGGAAGTACCTCGACCTCGCGCTCGACTGCATTGACCGAAAGCAGGAAGCAGCGAAGCGCACCGTGGGAGGGGTGATGAGCGAGGAGAAGCGGAATGCAGAAAGTCCGGCAATGGTGAGTGGACAGAGATCCGGCGCGTCCGGGACCGCAGCGAAGCACGGCAGTGTGCCGGGCTACCACGTGGCGGAGGAGGACCTCCGGACCCTGCGCGAAATCTTCGACCGCGGGGGCACCAGCAGCTACCTGAAGAAGCACAACGGCGCAGACATGATCGCGCTGTTGGAGAAGAAATTCCGCGCGGTGGACCAGACGGTGACGGAGCGCATTCAGGCCGCCTACATCGACCGCAACCGGACGATCACGGTGGATGCCGCGATGGACATGACGGTGGGCGCGCCAGCGGTGCTGACCCTCAGCGATGCGGCCGGTCGCATGGTGACCGCGGTGTCGGAGGACCTCGTGCTCGCAGCCGAGCAGAGGCCAATGCAGGCGACGGAGGTTGAGGCGCGGCTCCGGAAAACAGGTGGCACCGCATTTACATTAGGAGACGTACAGGTATCGGTGCACGGCGATGCGTTCTATCCGGTCGGAAGGCTGAACGAGCTTCGCCGGACCGCACTCGCGATGTATGAAGAGGAGATTTTACGTGGCTCGCAGAGAACATACGCAGCACAATCAGATAGATAAGCGGAAGCACGCTTCGGCGTACGCGGGTCGTAAGGAAAAGCCGACCGAAGCCGGACGGAGAAACGACCATGGGAGAGCGGAGCGTGATGCCGTGCCGAAGCGCGGGGGTCAGACCCCGGAGTGGAAGCGGTCGGCGAAGAATGCTTCGACCGAAGCGGGTTCGACCTCGGCCGCGAAGCGAGGCGGGAACGGTGCTTCCGGCGAGGGCCGTCGCGCAGGCGAACGGGCTCAGACGGAGCGCGCGCCGATGACGTTTACGGCGTCCGGAACGGCGGCGCGCGACTGGGCGCTGCCGGTGGCGGTGTCGGTCGAGACGGAGGCGCAGCTTGCGGAGGTGCTGAAGCACGACGCGGTCGCACTCGTGTACCTCGATGAGGCCTGCTTCACGGATTTCGCAGCGCTGATCCGACGGGTGCATGCCGCCGGAAAGCAGGCGGGGCTTCGCCTCCGCCGCATCGAGCGCGACTTCGACGCGAGCGGGCGGAAGGCGGAAAACAGCGCCGAGCTCCTGAACGCGCTCTGGAAGATGGAGCGCGATGCGCAGAAGAGCGAGGCGCAGTCAGAGAGTGCCGCCGATCGTGGCAGCGTGGCGGCTGCAGAAGCAGTGCCGCAGATGCCTGCATCCGAACAACAGCCGCCGAGCTGTCTTCCGGACGCCCTTCTGGTGCGGAACCTCGATGAGGCAATGCTGCTCGAGGATTTCTTCGCGGCACATCCGGAGCTGAAGGCGCGCATCCGCCGGAACTTCGACTACACGGTGTACGGCTACAATCAGGAAGCAATCCAGGCGCTGGTGTCACTCGGTGCGGATGGGCTCACCTATCCGATCGAGCTTACGTACCACGAGTGCCGAAAGCTTCGGAGCGAGCTGCCGTTCGAGCTGATGATCTACGGGCACCTGCCGATGATGGTGAGTGCGAATTGTATACAGCGGACGAGCGCGCGTTGTGATCACGGCAACCGGATTCTGCAGCTGCGCGACCGCATGGGCAAGGACATGCCGGTGCGCTGCTACTGTACGTACTGCTACAATCAGATTTTCAACGCCGAGTCGCTCGTGCTCTATGATCTGCCGGACGAGGTGCGCGCGCTGCAGCCGCAGTGTCTGCGCTACGATTTCTCGGTGGAACCGGCGGCGGTGGTGCGGCAGGTGCTCGAGGGCGCGGTGCCGCGCAGCATGACGCGCGGACATTTCCGCCACGGGATCGAGTGAAGCAGCCACGCGGCATGATGCCGAAACGGCCGGGTACAGACCGTCCGGTCGCCTGCATTGGCGGAGACCCGGGTACATGTTGATGGATGCTTAGAGGATGAATCATGATCAATCTTTTTATCACGGCGGCGAAGTACATTCAGCTCCTGCTGATCGTGCTTTACACCTACTGCAATTTCCGATATCTGTCCATCCCGGACCAGGAGGACGCGGATCCGCTCTGCGACTGGCAGCTCCGGATCATCCTGCTGGTGCATTTCCTGATGAACTGTATCATCTATCTGAAGACGGCGGACATGAGCGCGGTGTGGTTCTACCTCCTGCAGCTCGCGTTTTTCCTGCTGTACACCTTCGGGGCGCAGCGGATCTACCGGAACATCAACCGGCTGCTGCTGAACAACACGGTGTTTTTCCTCACCTACGGGCTCATCATGCTCGAGCGCCTCGATCCGACGAAGGCGATGAAGCAATTCGTGATCATCGTCGGGGCGGCGGCACTCACGCTCGTCATCCCGTACCTCATCGATAAAATCTGGGACCTCGTGCGCTGGCGCTCTGCCTTCGCCGCCTTCGGCATCCTGCTGCAGGGCGTCGTGCTGATCATCGGCGCGACGAGCTACGGCGCGAAGATGTCGATTTCGATCGGCGGCTTCACCTTCCAGGCGTCGGAGATCGTGAAGATCACGTTCGTGCTGGCGATGGCCGGCATGCTGAGCCGTGCAACGGAATTCAGAGACATTGTCTGCACCTCGCTGGTGGCGGCCGCGCATGTGCTGGTGCTCGTCGCCTGCAAGGACCTCGGCTCCGCGCTGATTTTCTGCCTCGCGTACCTCGTGATGATCTTCATCGCGACGAACCGCAGTCTCTACCTCGTGCTCGGCACGGCGGCGATGGGCGGCGCGTCGGTGTTCAGCTACTGTGCCTTTTCGCACGTGCGGAAGCGGGTGTTTGCGTGGATCAATCCGTGGGCGGACATCGACGACAAGGGCTACCAGATCACGCAGTCGCTCTTCGCGATCGGCACCGGCGGCTTCGCGGGCCTCGGCCTCTACCAGGGGATGCCGAAGCGCATCCCGATCGTCGAAAAGGACTTCATCCTCTCGGCAATTTCCGAGGAGATGGGCGCGATCACCGCGATCTGCATCATCCTCGTGTGCCTCGGCTGCTTCATGCAGATGATGGTCATCGCCACCTACATGGAGGACAGCTTCTACAAGCTCGTGGCGGTCGGCCTCGC
>CALAOB010000027.1 GCA_937927445.1 uncultured Oribacterium sp.
GGGGGCAGGGGGTGTTTGAAGATGCCCGTTTCACAAACGGGCATTTTCTTGTGCTGGATGGTTAAAAAAATAACGATTACCAGCGGTTATACCTGAACTTATGCAAATTCATGACAAAAAAATAAAAAGTACTTGCTTATTTGTGCTACATGTATATAATAAGTCTCATAAAGATATATAATGATATATAATCAATATCATTTTTAAGGAGGAATTATGAGAGAGTTACATGCAACACAGATCAAGACCGCAGTTGAGGCAGTGAAGGCGAGAAAGGAGGTCAATGAGGTTTACTTCGTCGCTTGTGGCGGATCCCAGGCCGTGCTTATGGCCGGACAGTATATGTTCGATAAGGAGAGTGCGATTCCTTCCCACGTATACACCGCGAACGAGTTCGTATACGACACACCGAAGCGTCTCAATGAGAATTCCGTCGTGATTTCCTGCTCACATTCCGGAAACACACCGGAGACCGTAGAGGCGACGAAGCTTGCACGTTCCAAGGGTGCCCTTACGATCTGCTTATCCAACCTCGAGGGTTCTCCACTCTGGGAGGCAGCTGAGTACCCTGTTCACTATGACTGGGGTAAGGAAGTAAGCGATTCTGATAAGAACAAGGGTATCCTTTACGGCTTACTGTTCAGCCTTCTTTCCGTACTCGCTCCGGATGCGAAGTGGGATGTATGCCTGAAGGAGCTCGAGAAGCTGACCGATCTTTCCGCACAGGCGAAGGCACAGTACGATGCACAGGCGAAGGCATGGGCGAAGCGCAACAAGCGTGAGAAGACCATCTACACCATCGGCAGCGGCATCAACTATGGTGAGGTTTACTCCACCGCGATGTGCTGGTTCATGGAGATGCAGTGGATCAACTCCGGATGCATCCACTCCGGTGAGTACTTCCACGGCCCGTTCGAGGTAACCGATTATGATGTTCCATTCATGCTTGTCAAGTCCATCGGTAACACGAGACACCTCGATGAGCGTGTAGAGAATTTCGCAAAGAAGTTCACAGAGGATCTGCTCGTACTCGATCAGAAGGATCTCGATCTTTCTACGGTAGCTGATGAGGCAAAGCCTTATGTCGCAGCCATCCTTTCCGGCGTAGTGATCCGTCACTTCGTAGAGGCGATCGCCTTCGAGCGTGGTCACTCTCTCGATGTTCGTCGTTACATGTGGCAGATGCAGTACTAAGATACAGTACAAAGAGGAAACTAAATGTCGCTTAAACTGGTTATTTTTGATGTAGATGGACTGCTGCTCGATACAGAGCGGGTATGGCAGGATGTATGGTATGATACGGCGAGAGACTTCGGGATCGACGACTGGAAGAGAGAGAACTTTCTGAACGTGGTTGGTCGAAGTGGACAGCCGGTGTATGATTACATGGAAGAGCTGTTCCGTGGACGCTGCTCCACTGAGGAATTCATGGAAGTCGCCCGTCGGAACGGAATGGAGCGCCTGGAGCGCGAGCTTCGTGTGAAACCGGGTGCCGTGGAACTCCTGAACTGCATCAAAAAGGCCGGACTTCCGTGTGCGGTAGCCACCGCCACCGGTCGACCACTGACGGAGGAGCGCCTGACACGCTTACAGCTCATACAGTACTTTGACTATATCTGCTGTGGAGATGAAGTCGTCGAGCGGAAGCCTTCGCCGGAAGCCTATCTGAAGGTGCTCGCGAAGATGAACACAGCACCGGAGGATGCACTGGTATTTGAAGACTCGAAGGTGGGCGTCCAGGCAGCCTGGAATGCCGGCATCCCGGTTATCATGGTGCCGGATCTGATGCCGCCGACGGAAGTCCAGAAGCGACAGGCCATAAAAATCATCGCCTCTCTGGCAGAGGCTGTTCCAATCATAGAAGAATTACGTAAGGATGGTATGAATGATGAAAGATGCATTTGATGTACTGATGATTACACATGCAGGATTGTGCAAGGGATATGCAGATGCATTGAAGCTGATCCTGGACATCGACGAGGATGATTTCGGAACGCTTTCGTTCGAAAACGGAGAGTCGCTGGATGACTTTTCAGAAGAGATCCGTGCGACGATCGAGGAGAAATATAAGGATCGGAATCTGGTTGTCCTTCTGGATCTTCCGGGAGGCTCGCCGGCGAATACCGCCTTACCGTTCATGAGCTCGTCGAGAAAGCTGATCGCGGGTGTGAATCTCCCGCTGGTACTGGAAATCATGGCAATGAAGAAGAGCGGTACGACATGGGAAGAGCTCGACCTGGATGATAGCTGTAAGAGTGCAGCCCAGAGCATCGTACTGTACAACAACTTTTTAAATGGAGGCAATGTATGATTAAGTTCGTTCGTGTAGATCATCGTCTTTTACATGGCCAGGTGATTTTCTCCTGGACCAAGCAGGTAGGTACCAATTACATCATCGTCGCCGATGATAAGGTGCCGAATGATCCGATCAGCATGATGGCGCTCAGCATCGCGAAGCCGGTCGACTGTGAGCTCAGCATCATCCCGTTTTCACAGCTTCGGAAGCTGGTGGATGAGAATGCAGATAAGAACATCATGATCATCGTGAAGGGACCGGCGGAAGCACTTCAGCTTGCGAAGGAGCTTCCAGAGGTCAGCGAAATCAACTATGGTGGCGTAGCGAAGAAGGCCGGTTCGAAGGAATACGGTAAGGCCGTGTACTTAAATGAAGCAGAGCTGAAGGCTACCCAGGAACTGATTTCAATGGGAAAGAAGATTTATATTCAGATGGTGCCGTCCTCCCCGGTCGAGCATGCATCATTTGATAACTGATGATAGAAATATTGAGTTATTCGAAATCAACGATTTGAGTTCCATGCTTCTGCATGAAGCATGTGAGCCCGGCGATTCGTAATGAATGATTTCGAATGATGAAAGAAGGAGATGTAGTATGCTGATTAAAGCGATATTACTCGGTTTAGTTGGTATCGTCGGTGTCATCGACTCCAGATTGATCGGACGTCAGAACATCGGCAGACCACTGATCCTGAGTACACTGGCAGGCCTTGTATTAGGCGATGTCAGACAGGGTGTAATTTTAGGTGCATCCCTGGAACTTATTTCCATGGGATTTGTAGCGATCGGAGCAGCCGGACCACCAAACATGCAGTTCGGTAGTATCATCGCCACTGCGTTTGCGATTCTTTCCGGAGCCTCTACCGAGGCGGCACTGACCATCGCCGTTCCGGTCGCCGTCATTGGCGAGTTCCTGAGTGTCATCATGCGAATGGTGATCGCGCAGTTCTCGCACGTGGCAGATAAGGCCATCGAGAACGGACAGTTCAAGAAGGCGATTCATATCCACCTCTGGTGGTCCTTCGGCTTCAACGCGCTGGTATATTTCATCCCGATCTTCCTGACCGTTTACTTCGGTACGGATCTGGTGACGAACCTGGTATCCGCGATTCCGCAGGTCATCACGAACGGCCTTACGGTCGCCGGTAACCTCTTATCCGCGCTCGGATTTGCGATGCTGTTAAGCTCGATGCTGTCGAAGAAGATGTTCCCGTACTTCCTTCTCGGCTTCCTGATCGTCGCATATTCCGGCCTCAGCCTGATCGGCGTCACGATGTTCGCCGCAATCCTGGCATTCATCCTAGATAAGGTTCTGTATGGAAAGGGGGCAAATGCATAATGGAAACTCAGAAAGCATTAAAAAAGGTAAGCGATAAAGACTTACGTAAGGTCTTCCTGCATTCCCTCGCGATCATGTGCTCATGGAACTATGAGCGTCAGATGCACATGGGCTTCATGTATGGCATGGCGCCGGTGCTTGACAAGCTGTATGCAGATGATGAGGAGAGAAAGAAGGAAGCGTATCAGCGGCATATGGAGTTCTTTAACTGCACACCGCAGCTGACCCCGTTTATCATGGGCCTCGCCGCTTCCATGGAGGAGCAGAACGCGAATTCGGAAGAGGGTGAGTTCCAGACCGAGTCGATCTCCATGATCAAGACCAGTTTGATGGGCCCGTTCGCCGGCATCGGTGACAGCTTCTTCCAGGGCACCATCCGAATCATCACCTTCGGTATCGGCCTTTCGTTCGCGCAGCAGGGCAGCATCCTGGGCCCGATTCTCGCGGTACTGCTGTTCGCGATTCCGTCACTGCTGTTTGCGTACAATGCAACCTTCTTCGGCTACAAGTCAGGTAATAAATACCTCGCGAAGCTGTACCAGGAAGGTCTCATGGATCGCGTGATGCACTTCGCATCCATCGTCGGTCTCGCCGTCGTCGGCGGCATGGTGGCCAGCATGGTAAGTATCACCACGCCACTCACGTTCTCGACCGGTGGTACGAACCTGGTCATCCAGGATATGCTGGATTCCATCATCCCGAAGATGCTTCCTTTCGTATTTACGCTGGGCATCTACAACCTCGTTCAGAAGAAGGTCAATACCAATGTCCTGCTGATCGGCATCGTCCTCTTCGGCATGGTCATGGGTGCACTGGGCATTCTTTAAAAAGAACGATACACTTCTTTAAAAGAGCGATACACTTCTTTACCCCCCCACAGGAAACTGTGGTATACTCCTGAAAAATATCCAGACTTCCTGCATGCATAGTGAATTCGTGATCCGGAAAGCACTATACCGTGCAGGAAGTTTTGTTTTTAAAGAAAGGACAGATAGAAATGAAAGAATTTACATATGTGATCAAGGAAGAACTCGGACTGCATGCGAGACCAGCCGGACTGCTGGTGAAGGAGGCGAAGAAGTTCCAGAGCGCCACCACCCTCGCGGCGAAGGGAAAGACCGCCGCAGCCGGCAAGCTGATCGCCATCATGAGCATGGGCGTGAAGCAGGGCGATGAGGTGACGGTGCAGGTCGAGGGCCCGGATGAGGATGCGGCCTTCGAGGCGATGGAGAAGTTTTTCCAGGAAAATCTGTAATTCATCGATATAGAATCTGAGAGGACAGAAAATGGAAAAGTACATCGGAAAGTCCGTTTATAAGGGAACGGCGATCGGTCCGATCAACGTGTTAAAGAAAAAAGAAGGATTCGTGAAACGTCAGCACATCGCGGATGTCGCGGCTGAGCTCGAGCGTCTCGAAGCGGCGAAGGAGCAGGCACAGTCCCAGCTCGGCGCACTCTATGAGAAGGCGCTTCAGGAGGTCGGCGAGGTGAACGCGCAGATCTTCGAGGTGCATCAGATGATGCTCGAGGATGAGGACTACCAGGACGCGATCCACTCGATGATCGAGACGGAGGAGGTCAATGCGGAGTACGCGGTGGCAGTCACCGGAGACAACTTCGCAGAGATCTTCGCAAATATGGATGATGAATACATGCAGGCACGTTCTGCGGATGTGAAGGATATCTCGAATCGTCTGATCCGGAACCTGAGCGGCGAGGCAGAGCTTGACTGGGCACATATGGAACCGTCCATCATCGTGGCGGATGACCTGACACCGAGTGAAACGGTGCAGATGGATAAGAGCAAGATCCTCGCGTTCGTCACCGTCCATGGCTCGACGAACTCCCATACCGCGATCCTCGCGCGTATGATGAATATCCCGGCGCTGATCGGCGTACCGATGGAGCTCGATCAGCTTCACTCCGGCACGATGGCCATCGTCGATGGCAAGGATGCCGTGTTCTGTGTGGACCCGGATGAGGCGGCGATTGCCGCGGCCCGGGAGATGCAGGCGAAGGCAGCCGAGCAGAAGCAGCTGCTCGCGACCTATAAGGGACGCCCTTCGGTGACGAAGAGTGGACGAAAGATAAACGTCTATGCGAACATCGGAAGTGTTTCGGATGTCGCGTATGTGCAGGAAAATGACGCGGAGGGCATCGGCCTCTTCCGAAGTGAGTTCCTGTATCTCGGAAAGACCGCGTTGCCGGACGAGAATGAGCAGTTTAACGCGTACCGTCAGGTGCTTCAGATGATGGGCGGAAAGAAGGTCATCATCCGCACGCTCGACATCGGTGCGGATAAGAATGTCGATTACCTCGGACTCGGAAAGGAAGACAACCCGGCGATGGGCTATCGTGCGATCCGAATCTGCCTCAAGCAGCCGGATGTGTTCAAGACACAGCTTCGTGCACTGCTTCGGGCGGCGAAGTACGGAAACCTCGCCATCATGTATCCGATGATCATCTCGACCGACGAGGTGCTTCGGATCAAGGAGATCGTTGCAGAAGTTGCGGCAGAGCTCGAAAGCGAGCACATCCCGTATGCAATTCCGGAGCAGGGCATCATGATCGAGACCCCGGCGGCGGTGATGATCTGTGAGGAGCTGGCGCAGCTGGTGGATTTCTTCAGCATTGGCACCAACGACCTCACGCAGTATACACTTGCGATTGATCGCCAGAATGAAAAGCTGGACGATTTCTATAATCCTCATCATGAGGCGGTTCTTCGGATGATTCAGATGACCATCGATGGCGCGCATAAGGCAGGCAAGTGGGCCGGCATCTGCGGTGAGCTGGGTGCGGACACGACCCTGACGGAGCGCTTCGTCGAGATGGGCATCGACGAGCTGAGCGTCGCACCATCCATGGTGCTCAGCGTGCGCAGTAAGATTTGTGAGATGGAATAAGGGAGTAGGAATCATGAGAATTTACAGAGCGAAGGACTATGCAGACATGAGCCGCAAGGCCGCAAACATCGTTTCTGCACAGGTAATTATGAAGCCGGACTGTGTGCTCGGCCTCGCGACCGGTTCGACACCGATCGGCTTATACAAGCAGCTGGTGGAGTGGTATCAGAAGGGTGACCTTGATTTCTCCGAGGTCCGCACCGTGAACCTCGACGAGTATAAGGGCCTGACACGTGACAACGACCAGAGCTACTACTATTTCATGCATGAGAATCTGTTCGATCATGTGAATCTTCCAGTGGAGAGCACACATCTTCCGAACGGCATGGAGATGGATTCTGAGAGGGAGTGCAAGCGTTACTCCGCACTGATCAAGTCCATGGGCGGCATCGACCTGCAGCTCCTCGGCATCGGCCACAACGGTCATATCGGCTTCAACGAGCCGGATGAGGCCTTCGATACCGACGTGCACTGCGTCGATCTGACCGAGTCCACCATCGAGGCCAACAAGCGTTTCTTCGCTTCCGCGGACGACGTTCCGAAGCAGGCGTACACGATGGGCATCAAGACCATCATGCAGGCGAAGAAGATCCTCATCGTGGCAAGCGGCGAGGACAAGGCACAGATCGTACACGATGCGTTCTTCGGACCAATCACGCCGAAGGTTCCGGCCTCGGTTTTACAGCTTCATAATGATGTGACCCTCGTGGCGGACGAGGCCGCCCTCAGCAAGGTCGAGCTGTAAAGTGCAGCATCACATCATAGAACGCGGCATATCGTACGCATGACGCGGCGCGAGGATGCCATGGTCGATAGCATTGGCCCCGGAAAACGGAGGCCGGCAGAAGATGGGAGCGGAGAGCTATGGTTATAAAGGGTGCAAGGGTATATACCGCGGCGCATACCTTCGAAACGAAGGATATCGCGGTGACCGATGGCCGTTTTGCGGCGCAGGCCGGAGATGAGCGGGTGGTCAATGCAGACGGCCTCTACATGATTCCGGGCCTCGTGGACATCCATTTCCACGGGTGCATGGGCGCCGATATGTGCGATGGTACGGAGGAAGCGCTGGATGTGATCACGAAGTATGAGGCTTCGATCGGTGTCACATCGGTATGTCCGGCGACGATGACCATCGCAAAGGACGAGCTTCTGAAGGTGATGCAGAACGCGGGCGCGTACCGCTATAAGAGTGGTGCACATCTCGTCGGCATCAATATGGAGGGACCGTTCATCAGTGCGGCGAAGAAGGGTGCGCAGGCAGCCGAGAATATCCTTCGCTGTGATGTGGAGCTGTTCCGTGCGCTGCAGGACGCGGCGAAGGGACTGATCAGACTCGTTGATATCGCGCCGGAGGAACCGGGTGCGCTGGAGTTCATCGATCAGGTGAAGGATGAGGTCGTGGTGTCCATCGCACATACGATGGCGAACTACGAGGAAGCGAAGGCGGCCATCGGGCATGGTGCGTCGCATGTGACGCATCTCTACAATGCGATGCCGCCGCTCAACCACCGGAATCCGGGGGTGATCGGTGCGGCACGGGATGCGGACAAGGTGCACCCGGAGCTCATCTGTGATGGCGTTCATATCCATCCGTCGGTGATTCGCGCGACCTTCGCGATGTTCGGTGCGAAGCGGATGATCCTCATCAGTGACAGCATGCGGGCAACGGGCCTCGAGGATGGAGAGTATACCCTCGGTGGTCAGCCGGTGACGGTGCGGGGCAATCTCGCAACACTGCATGATGGCACGATCGCAGGCTCTGCGACGAACCTTATGGACTGCATGCGTTTCTGCGTGAAGACGGTGGGACTCTCCCTCGAGGACGCGGTCATGTGTGCAACGGAGAATCCGGCCCGGGAGATCGGTATATACGATCAGGTCGGCAGCATTGAACCAGGCAAGAAGGCGGACTTCGTGCTGCTCGATCAGGATTTAAATCTGGCAGGTGTTTATATAGACGGAGAGGAGATTTGACAGATGTTCGGACTTTTCAAGAGTAAGGAAAAAGGCAACATCCTCCACTCACCGTGTAATGGCAAGGTGGTTCCGATCACAGAGGTACCGGATCCGACCTTCGCGGAGAAGATACTCGGTGATGGATTTGCGGTGATTCCGGCAGAGGGCAAGGTGTATGCACCGGCCGATGGCGAGATCACCATGGTATTTGATACGCTGCACGCGGTGACGATGACCACGACGCAGGGCATCGAGGTCCTGATTCACATCGGACTCGATACAGTGAACCTGAAGGGCGAGCCGTTCACTGCGCATGTGAAGGCCGGGGATAAGGTGAAGCAGGGGGACCTGCTGATGGATGCGGATCTCGGGAAGATCCAGGCGGCCGGCTTAAACATCATCACGCCGGTGCTCATCTGCAACACCGATGATTATAAGGAAATCAGCCTGCAGAAGCAGGGCGAGGTTACACTCGCGGACAACGTGCTGAAGATTTCCTGAGAACAAAGTTTAAGATTTTTGAGTTCTTCAAGCGCTTTCGAAGCGCGTTCTGATCCGGATAGCCGGATATGTGCTTATTTCGAACCTGATTGGAGTGATCCAATTTAGTATATTTTTCTTAAGGAGGGGAAATATGAAGTTTCTTCAAAAGTTGGGTAAAGCGTTAATGCTCCCAGTAGCTGTGCTGCCGATCTGTGGTATCCTGATGGGTATCGGATACCTGCTCTGTCCTGCAACCATGCAGGGTGGTGACATCCAGGGTGCAGCCAACCTGATCGGTCTGTTCCTCGTAAAGGCAGGTGGTGCCTTAATCGATAACATGGCGATCCTTTTCGCAATCGGCGTCGGCGTCGGTATGTCTGATAAGAATGACGGTACCGGCGGAATCGCGGCTCTTGCTTCCTGGCTCATGCTCACCACACTCCTGTCCACAGGATTCGTGACGACCCTGATGCCGTCCATCGCAGAGAGCGAAGTCAAGACCATCGCGTTCAACAAGATCGCGAACCCGTTCATCGGTATCCTCGCCGGTGTCATCGGTTCTACCTGCTACAACAAGTTCAAGGGCACGAAGCTTCCGGACTGGCTCGCTTTCTTCAGTGGTAAGCGTTGCGTAGCGATCGTAGCTGGTGTGGTTTCCATCATCGTATCCGCTGTTCTTCTGTTCGTATGGCCGCTGTTCTTCGGTTTACTCGTAAGCATCGGTGATGCGATCGCGAAGATGGGTGTTGTAGGTGCAGGTATCTATGCATTCCTGAACCGTCTCCTCATCCCGACCGGATTACACCACGCACTCAACAACGTATTCTGGTTCGATACCATCGGTCTCGGTGATCTTTCTCACTTCTGGGCTGGTGAGACTTCCGCAGATGTTTCCTGGAGCCTCGGTATGTACATGTCCGGATTCTTCCCATGTATGATGTTCGGTATTCCGGGTGCTGCACTTGCGATGGTACAGTGCGCAAAGCCTGAGAAGAAGGCTGCAACCATCGGTATCTTACTGTCCGCAGCTGTATGTTCCTTCATCTGTGGCGTTACTGAGCCGTTCGAGTTTGCATTCATGTTCCTCGCACCGGGTCTCTACCTGATCTACGCTGCACTGTATGGCGTATTCACGATCGTTACTGTAGCCCTCGGCTTCCGTGCAGGTTTCTCATTCTCTGCAGGTGCAATGGATCTCCTTTTCTCAGCTTCCCTTCCGGCAGCTGCGAAGACATGGCTGATCATCCCGCTGGGCATCGCTGCATTCGTTGTTTTCTACTTCGTATTCCTGTTTGCAATCAAGAAGTTCGATATCAAGACGCCTGGTCGTGAGGATGATGATGTAGAGGCTGAGAAGAATGTTCAGCTCGCAAGTGATGACTTCACCGCAATCGCTAAGCAGATCCTCGCAGGCTGCGGCGGCAAGGAGAACATCGCAAGCATCGACAACTGTGTAACCAGACTGAGACTTGAGGTTAAGGATATGACGCAGGTGGACGACAAGGCCATCAAGGCTGCAGGCGTTGCCGGTGTCATCAAGCCAGGTAAGACTTCCGTTCAGGTTATCGTCGGCACGAAGGTTCAGTTCGTAGCAGATGCGTTCTCTGAGCTTTGTAAGTAAGCGGAGAAGTCTATAAAGTGTTTCGGGATACACTGAAAATCCCGGTTTTATGAAAAGCGAAGGGACTGCCGCACGTCATGTGCGGCAGTTTTTCTGTGTTTATGAGGGAGGCCGGTCCTCCGGCCTTCTGCTCTGAAGAAATCTCCGGCGTCTACCTGTTCGAGCGGGTAATGCTGTATCAAAACAGCGAAATATGGAACTGTTACTACTCGATCACAACGATGATTCCGTGCGGCAGACAGGTGATCGGGAAATCGTAGTCCGAACCGCTGAGCTTTCCGATCGATACACATACCTGGTTCGAGCAGTTCGATTCCGGTACCCAAACCTCGCCATCCTTGATTTCCAGCAGATTCACATCATGCTGCGACGGATACGCCTCCTCGCCGAGTGACGCCAGCGTCGTATCCTTTGGCACCTCGATGGCCCGTCCATCCTCGATCTTATACATCGCATCTTTCGAGAGCGGCACACGTAGGATCTCCTGATCGCCGTACTGCACCACGACATCAAGCCGCGGCCCGCTCGTTTTTCGAATAACGAGCATCGCAACGAAGCTGATGATAATTACCGCCGCGATGACCGCGATTACAATGATATTTCTCTTCTTATTTACTGTTTCCTGCATATCTTTCTCCATCGGATGCCTGCGTTCAGACTCCGGATGTCCTTTCTTCATGTTCAATCTAACGACGATAGCTCTTGATGCTCACAGCTTACCGACGCTCCACTTCATACATATTTTGTATTCAAAATCCCGAAGCAATCTTCCTCTGTGATTACGTTTTTTCAGTAATTCCAAGTATCTGTAGTTCGGTGCTCCGCCAACACGATGATCTGAAAAAGCATCTCGTAGCTCTTTCCATCCTCTGGTCGGAACGGCCAGTGAAGTCGCTTCTCCTGGACCTCCGGATAGCGCTGCCGGATATCCTGCATCGACTGAAACGCGCCCTCCACCGGATTCGCCTCATCCTCCTCGACCGCGATGATCGCACGGTCGCCCATCGACAGCAGCACCTCGTTCAGCAGAGGGATAAACGAATCATCGATTGCCCGCAGCGTCTCGAAAAACGGATCATGATTCATCGCATGTCCGATAATCTGCTCCTCGACATTCCCCGCAAGCGTCAGCCAGCTGTAGCTCAGGATGCTCCAGAACTGACTGTGCAGCCCCACACTGACGACCATGTCGTAGTGGTTTGCTGGCAGCTGCGCACGAAGTGCCTCCCGCGATGCGTAGACCTTCCGTCGGATCTCCTCGAGCGCCGACAGCGACATCTTCATAAACGCCGCCTCCGTAAGCGTTCGCCCGCTTTGCACCACCTGATCATACAGCGTTTCGAAAAACGCCGCCACATCCTCCATCGTCACCCCGGAAAGGGAAATATCCCACAGCTCCACCTTGGGACAATGCTGCAGTCCATAACGCACGAGCCCTCTCTCCATACTCTCACGATCCAGATCGATCAGCGTGATACGCCCGAAGCGCTCACTCAAACGCCGGAGATCGATATCATTCGCCGGCCCGATCCCGAACAGCGCGATGGAACCTGTCGCCCCACTCTCCAGAATCAGATCCGTGACCTCTTCGCGGTACGCCGCCCAGCTCTCAAACGCCCCCGGAATCTCAAATTCTTTCTTAATCTCATCTATTATATTCATGGTCCCTATACTACCATAAACCTTTGACCTTTTCCGAACCCTTTCTTCTTTTTTTACTATTTTTAGTCAAGGACATACCGGAATGTTAGATGTTCTGTAGAGGGAGGAAGGCCGGAGGGTCGGTAACGTAGTACGGTGCTTCCGTTACCGGTCCTCGTTATACATAACATATTGCGAGGTTATACCGGATATGATAAAATATTAACGTATTTTTGTAGTACGTGCAAAAGGAGGAACTATGAAAAAAATCGTAAGTGGTGCGATGGCGCTTTGCCTCGTCGCATCGATGACGGCTTGCTCATCCGGGAAGCCTGCAGAGACGACGGCGGCTGCGACGGAAGCTGCGAAGCAGTATGTGGCGGGCACCTACTCGGCATCCGAGGAGGGTTTCGCCGGTAAGGTAACGGTCACCATCACGACCAGTGAGTCGGAGATCACCGATGTGAAGGTCGAGGGACCGAATGAGACCCCGGACAAGGGTGGCGTAGCGATGGAGCAGCTGCAGGGAGATCTTCTGAAGGCGCAGTCCGCAGAGGTGGACGCGGTCAGTGGTTCAACCGTGACCAGTGATGCTGTAAAGAAGGCGATGGCCGCAGCCATCGAGAAGGCGAAGAGTGGTGATACCTCGACCGGATCTGATGAGGCGCTTGCATTTACCGCAGGTACCTATACCGGAACTGGTGTGGGCTATAACGGCCCGACGACCGTTGAGGTTACCTTCGATGACAGCAAGATCACGGATATCAAGATCGTGGATACGAAGGAGACCGGTCATGTAGGTGATACCGCGTTCGAGGTACTCATCCCGCAGATGATCGAGGCAAACGGAACTGGTGTCGATGCCGTGTCCGGTGCAACCTTCTCCTCGAAGGCACTGAAGACCGCCGTCAATGATGCGGCAGAGCAGGCCGGCGTGACCAACCTCGATGCGTTTAAGGCAAACACCCTCGAGGTGAAGGCGCAGGATCCGATCGAGGATACCTGGGATGTCGTGGTTGTCGGTGGCGGCGGAGCCGGTATGGCGGCAGCTGCACAGGCAGCACAGAACGGCGAGAGCGTACTCGTGATCGAGAAGAACGTCGAGGTCGGTGGTAATACCCTCGTATCCGGCGGTCAGTATCAGTCTGTGATGCCGTATCTCGTATGGGATGCAGAGAATCCAGATGCGACGACCGGTATCGGCTTCGATGGCAATGAGTACAATAAGGTAAAGTCCGTACAGGGCTGTATCGATGAGCTGAAGACCATCTACAACTGGTCCGAGGAGCCGTTCGATGAGGATTACTACGATACACACGAGTATGTAGCCGGTGATATCGAGGAGCTTTCGAAGCACGGTGTCGTTGCAGAGTATCTCCCGACCCTCCAGGCACTCAAGAAGGAAATCAAGGCATACCTCGACTGGGCACAGCCGAAGCTCGACGCCGGCACACCGGAGTCCGATCTCACCCTGTTCTCAACGGTAAACCTTCATATCTTCCAGAGCTACTATGGCGGTCTCCGTCAGAGCGCGGATAAGTCCAGCTGGATCTGGGGAGATGTTGATCTCGTTTCCCAGTTCATCGAGGATGGTCAGGATCTGAAGCCATGGCTCGAGTCGATGGGTTCGACCTTCGTCGAGGATACACAGCCGACCCTGATCGGTGCCCTCTGGTACAGAGAGAACCAGTTCATCGGTGCCAATGTTGATACCGATGGGGATGGACAGACTGAGGAGTATGCAGGCAGATGGGGCACCTACTTCGTAGCTCCGATGACCTCTTTCCTCAATGCAAATGAGCACAATCAGATCATGACACGTACTACCGCCGAGGAGCTGATCCAGGAGGATGGCCGTGTAACGGGTGTGAAGGCGACGATGTATGATGGTACACCAGTCACTGCACATGCGAAGAAGGGTGTCGTTCTCGCCACCGGTGGTTATGCCGCCAACATTGCCAAGGTCGTAGAGACCAACAAGTACTGGGATCCGGAGTATCTCAATGATAAGACCGAGACCACAAACCGCAGCTCGCTGCAGGGCGACGGTATCACGATGGCAGAGGCAGTCGGTGCCGCAACAACCGGTATGGGCTATACACAGCTGATGCCGATTTCCTGGGTAGACAACGGTGACCTCGCATTCGGCGGCGGTGACTATGCTGTTTACATCAACCCGACAACCGGCAAGCGTTTCGTAGACGAGACCTCTGAGCGTGACGTTCTGTCCCTCGGTGAGTTCCGCAACGGTATCGAGTGGAACGGCCACAAGGGCGTCTTCATCGAGATCGCCAATGCAGCTACCCCGATCCCTGGACCATATCCGTACAAGGATGAGGACGTCGAGGGTCGTCAGTATGTCAGAACCATCGGCGAGATCGCGGATGTGCTGAAGGCAGAGGGCTTCGATACAGATGTCGAGACCATCAAGGCGACCATCGAGGATTACGATCAGGCGATCATCAACGGCACACAGCCGCAGGAGGTCAGCAAGAAGCAGTTCTCTGCACTGATCGGCGACTGCGAGAAGAACGAGGACGGCTCCTACAAGGCCGATACCTACAACCTCGACGATGCGAAGCTTCGTATCCGTTTCCTCGCTCCGTCGACCCACCACACCATGGGTGGTATCAGCGTAGACGTGAAGCGTCACGTACTCGATGCAGACGGAAAGGCAATCGATGGCCTTTATGCAGCCGGTGAGGTAACTGGTGGTATCCACGGTGGTAACCGTCTCGGCGGTAACGCAATCACGGAGATCTTCGTTTCCGGTCGTACCGCTGCGAACGCGATCAGCGAGGATAACTAAACTACACAAGAACTACAAAATACCATGTATGGGCCGCTCCGAAAGGGGCGGTCTTCTTGCTTTATAGGAAAGTGCATCGATTATGATTTTGACTTAACGTGTGTTTGGTTT
>CALAOB010000028.1 GCA_937927445.1 uncultured Oribacterium sp.
GAAAATGTTGTCCTCTGATGGAAAACGGTACAAACCCACAATGATAACCCGGAAATGACGCGAATGCGTCGTTTCCGGGTTTTTTGTATTTATCATGCGTCACAAAAAGTTCACAAAATAATTAGCACTCATCTCTTGAAAGTGCTAACAAAACGAGTATTATGTTAGTTGTAAGGAGAAAGGGAACAGAAAACAGGGGATGAGAAATTCGAAAGGATGAGCATCCTGAGCGAGTGGTTCCGAATCTCTGAAACATAAAGCATTCGGCGATGGGGCAGCATCCCGGAGCCCGGTTATACAGGAGGTAAGTGATGATGATGTATATGCCTGGTATTTTCGGTGAGAACTTAATGGATGATTTCTTTAATGATACAAACTGGCTTGGTTATGAGCCTGCATACAGCAAGTCGACAGCAAATCTCATGAAGACTGATATCAAGGAGCAGGAGAACGGCTATGAGATGAAGATCGATCTTCCGGGCTTCAAGAAGGAAGATCTGAAGCTTCAGCTCAAGGATGGTTATCTGAACATCTCTGCTGCTCATAACGAGAACAAGGATGAGAAGGATAAGAGCGGTAAGGTCGTTCGCCAGGAACGTTACACCGGCTCGATGCAGAGAAGCTTCTACGTCGGTGAGAATGTAAAGCAGAGCGACATCACTGCGAAGTTCGAAAATGGTGTTCTGGCACTGAACATTCCGAAGGTGGATCCGAAGAAGGAAGTGCCGGAAGAGAAGTACATCGCCATCGAGGGCTGATCCCCTCGCGGGCGGTGCCCCGATGGAGACATTGGCCTCCATACGTGAGTTCTGAACAGCATCCAGAGCTGCTCTACAGTTCTCGCTGAGAGCTGAAATATAGAGCGGTTCGCATCCGTTCGATGAACGGACATGAAGAACCAGAAGTAAATAAACAGGAGGATAGGATTATGTTTATGCCTAGTGTATTTAGTGATGGTGATGATGTGATGAATGAGATGATGAACGAGTGGGGTAATGACTGGAACAGAAGTTTCTTCGGTAAGCGCAATCCGCTGTTCGGTAAGCGTGCACGGAACCTCATGAAGACCGATGTGAAGGAGACCGACGGCGGTTATGAGCTGGAGGTCGATCTCCCGGGCTTCAAGAAGGATGAAGTAAAGCTTCAGCTGTCCGATGGTTATCTGACCATCTCCGCGGAGAAAGGTCTCAACAAGGATGAGGAGAAGCACGGCAGACTGATTCGTCAGGAGCGTTACGAGGGTGCGATGCAGCGGTCCTTCTATGTAGGTGATGGACTTACTGAGGACGATGTGAAGGCATCCTTTGCAAATGGTGTGCTGAAGATCAGTCTTCCGAAGGCAGAAGCGAAGAAGGCACTGCCGGAAGAGAGCTATATCGAGATTGATGGATAATACCCGAAAAGCGGTCACCCGATGAATGCATGGTGCTTCAGCGGGTGGCTGAATGAAAATCAATCGCATGCCCAGACCCTGCGAGGCAGAAATCGCAGTTCATATATATACATGATTCACTTAAAACGGACGGACACTTTCTGTGTCCGCCCGTTTTTTTATTCATTACAGCTCTGCGATGGCCTCTACCTCACAGAGAACACCCTTCGGCAGGGTCTTGACTGCAACGCAGCTGCGTGCCGGCTTCGAGGTAAAGTACTGCTCGTAAACCGCATTGAAAGCAGCGAAGTCGTTCATATCCGCAAGGAAGCAGGTGGTCTTGAAGACCTTATCGATGCTGGTGCCTGCAGCTTCCATGATGGCAGCCACATTCTTGCAGCTCTGCGCAGCCTGGCCTTCGATATCCTCGCTCTCTACGGCACCGGTCGCCGGATTCACCGGGATCTGGCCGGATGCAAATACGAAATTACCTACGATTTTCGCCTGGGAATATGGTCCGATTGCAGCCGGAGCGTCGGTGGTGTGTACAGTAGTCATAATAGTAGTCCTCCTTAAGATTTGTATACATTATAGAGGAAGTTGATACGTTCTGCAAAGAGAATCCGTGGAGAATGGTGATAGCTCATTCGCATCCTGCCTATAGCCATACCTTCTGGCTGAATGGTACGAATAATGATGATTTATATTGCTTGACTACGCCCCGCAAACATTTTAGGATTGGATATCATTGCTGAGAAACGAGGTTAGTTATGGGAAAGTTTTATTTCGTCCGTCATGGACAGACTGTATGGAATGTAGAAAACAAAATATGTGGCGCTACCGATAGCCCGCTGACAGAGCTGGGGCATCAGCAGGCGCAGGAGACCGGGCGTATGCTGAAGGAGAAGATCGACCGTGGCGAGCTGCATGTCGATGAGATTCTGACTTCGCCGCTTTCACGGGCGTATGATACCGCCGTCGAGATTTCAAAGATGATCGGTGTTCCGATGCGTGTGGAAGAGCGCCTGATCGAGCAGAGCTTCGGCTGCTGGGAGGGAACCCCGCGAAACGGTCAGGAGTTTAAGAAAGCGAAGGAGAGCTTCCTCGACAGCTTCGATGGCGGCGAGTCTATGATGCATGTCGGACAGCGCATCTATAATCTGATCGACGATATCAAAAAGGAGCCGGAGAAGACGTATCTTCTCGTCGCACATAACGGCATTTCCCGTGTCATCGAATCTTACTTCCGGGATATGACAAATGCGGAATTCGTATCCTTTGGCATCAAAAATGCAGAGCTGCGGGAATTTGATTTCTAATCAAAGCCGTTCGTGTACAGAAGACACATTTTGTTTCGAGTCGGACTGGTATAGCCCGACCGTACAGCTGCAAACTTATATAATCATAGCCGGCGCGAACGCGCCGGCTTCTCTTTTTTCCATTAAATCTTCATTCCCAGTTCTTCCATACATCCGGCTGGTACCCCACGGTGGCCTGGCGGCCATTCCGTACAATCGGCTGCTTCAGCACCATCGGATTCTCGAGTACTTTTTCGAATTTGTCTTCTGCTGCGAGATATTTAATCAGCAGATACGCCTTCTGATCCTTCGTCTTTTCGTCGAGAAGCTCTTCTAAACTACCGACGGCCTGAAGGACGGAATTCAGCTCGCCTTTACTGAGGCCCTTTTCTTTCATATCGATGGACTGGAATTTAATTCCGCGCTCCTTAAAATAGCGCTCTGCTTTTCTGGTGTCGGCACTTTTCTTCGTGCCGAAAATCTGTATATTCATCGAAATTCCTTTCTTCTATAGAGTATTTCGCTTGTTCGATTCATCTGTCTGAGGCTTTTGGCGATCACAAAGTGCTTATCATATCTGTTTCAGTATCTCCACTGCGCGCCGAATTTCCTCTTCGTCTGTCCGGTAGAGCTCGAATTCACTGATGCCGTCGAGGCCCATATGGACGTGCTCGTTGCGGTAGTGCATGCCACTCGAGAGTGTTTTCTTGCCGGACATGTGAAAAGCGTGGGCACCGGTCGCAGCTGCGATTTCAGCAATGTTGTCGGCCTTTACCCCGGCACCGACCAGGATCGTTGGACCGCCGGTGAGGATGCAATCTGATGCAGGCGAATGGTTCGCTGCCGTATCTTCAAGCGCAGATGAAGTTTCGGAGCACTGCGCTTCGCCAGAAGCGTAGTGATTCTCTTCCGACATCAGTACGAGCTTCCGCAGCAGCGCGCTTCCCGTCTGTGCGTCGCCTTCCTGTCCGGAGCTTAGGATCGTATCGATACCAAGGTCGGCTGCTTTTTCGTAGCAGGCGATCGGATCTGCGCATACATCGAAGGCACGGTGCAGGGTGATGCCACAGCGACCATCCGTGGCATCGATCATGCCGCGCATCTGCGCTTCGTTCAGGCTGCCATCCGCCTGCAGGCTTCCAATCACGACACCGTCGGCGCCAGCATTGGCAAAAAAACGGATATCCGCGCACATCTGCCGGTACTCATATTCTGTATACAGAAAATCGCCGAATCGCGGACGAATCAGGACCCGGATCGGAAGCCCGGTTTCCTGCTGTACCTGCTGAAACAGGGTATAGCCCGGTGTGGTACCACCGATGATGAGGTTTGCGCACAGCTCGAGACGCGTCGCACCGCCGGCCTTCGCGGCCAGCGCAGATTCTACACTGTCGACACATACTTCCAGGATATAATCGTTCATCGTGTTCTTTCCTCACTAGTACGAGGTCAATGCTTACATATAGTGCTAGACTACTCCTACAGGAGTAGTTCTGCAACTGATACCTTTGCCGGCTCATAAACCACAGACGCATACGCGGCGCCAAAGCGATACAGTTAAGGACATCCATCCGCCTCGTTTGGAATCAGTTGTGAGTGAACAATATTCTTTTATGAAAGAGAAGCCGGCGCAATCGCGCCGGCTTCTCCTCTTTTAAAAAACGTATTTATCTTTCGCCAGGCATCTTCCAGCCGTGGTGATCGGTGTGGAGCAGGTGCTCGGCACGTTCACTGAGCGGCTTCTCGAGGTACTCTTCATAGCAGCGGATCACATCCGGATTCTCATGGCTGAAACGGAGAGCACCGGCGGCATCCTGTGCATACAGTGTCTTCGCACGCTCCGGCGCCATCTCGATGCTGTCGTGGATCGGCTGTCCGCCGCCACCGACGCAGCCGCCCGGGCAGGCCATGACTTCGACGAAATCATACTCGACGGTCTTCTTCCGAAGCGCATCAAGGAGCTTCGCCGCATTGCCGAGGCCGTTTACAACCGCGACGCGTACCGGGATACCCTTGATATCGAAGCTCGCTTCCTTCCAGCCCTCCTGACCACGGACATCATGGAATGCATCCGGATCCGGGTTCTCGCCAGTCACACTGTGGTAAGCAGTACGAAGCGCGGCCTCCATCACACCACCGGTGGAGCCGAAGATGTTCGCTGCACCGGAACCCGCAGAGAACGGATTGTCGAGCTCGATCTCATCGATCTCACCCGGTGCGATATTCTCCATACGCAGGAGACGGTTCACTTCACGGGTCGTCAATACGACATCGACATCCGGATCGCCCTGGTCGTTTCGCATCGTCTCATAACCGCACTCGGCCTTCTTCGCAAGACACGGCATGATGGATACACAGTAGATGCGGGACGGATCCACGCCAAGCTTCTCCGCGAAGTAGCTCTTGACGATCGCACCGAACATCTGCTGCGGAGACTTCGAGGTGGAGAGCTGGTCCACGAAATCCGGGTAGTGTGCCTTGCAGAAGCGGATCCAGCCAGGGCAGCAGCTCGTGAACATCGGGAACTTATTCTCTTCCTTGTGCGTCAGCTTCTCGAGGAACTCCGTCGCCTCCTCCATGATGGTGAGGTCGGCAGACCAGTTGGTATCGAATACATAGTCGAAGCCGGTGATCTTCAGGGCAGCGGCGAGACGCTTCACGGTCGCCTGCTCCGGTGTGAGACCGAAGCCCTCGCCCCAGGCCGTACGAATCGACGGTGCGATCTGTGCGACCACGATCTTATCCGGATTCTCGAGTGCATCGAGGATGTCGTGGGTGTCATCCCGCTCACGCAGTGCCGCGGTAGGGCAGTGGGTGATGCACTGACCGCAGAGTGCACACTTGCTGGTCTCGAGATCATAGGCATCCTTCACATCGACGGTACTCTGGGAACCGGTGTTGATGACATCCCAGATATGGCTGTCCTGCACCTTATCACAGATCTGCACGCAGCGCATGCACTTGATGCACTTGTCGTAATTCCGGATCAGCGGGAAGTTCAGCGAGCTGCGATGCTTCTTCGGCAGCTGCTTCTCAAACGGGATGCTCAGGATGTTGAGATCATTCGCCACCTTCTGCAGCTCACAGTTTCCGGAGCGCACACAGATCGCACAGTTCGTATCATGCTGGCTGAGGATCAGCTCCACATTCGCACGACGCGCGAGACGTGCCTTCCGGGAGTTCGTATAGACGACCATGCCCTCGGTCACGGTGTTATTGCAGGCGGTCATCAGACGGTCATAGCCCTCGACCTCGACGACGCAGACTCTGCATGCCGCAATTTCATTGATATCCTTTAAGTAGCACAGTGTCGGGATGTGAATGCCCGCAGCGGCGGCAGCATTCAGTATGGTGGTCCGCTCCGGGACCAGGACAGCTCTGCCATCAATCATACAATTTACCATTTCGTATCTCTGCCTCCCTTTAAGATGCCATAGCCGAAGTGATCACAGTGCAGACATCTCGAGGACTCCTGCAGTGCTTCCTCCTCCGTCATCGGACACTCCATCAGCTTAAAATCACATCTGCGCTCATCTGCCGGACGCTCTACCATATTCACACGGCCGAGTGCCTTATGATCGTCGAAACGAATCGGCGGCAGAACGACGTCCGTCGTGATCTCATGGTTGAATCCGAGGTATTCGTCAATGTTGGCGGCCGCTACCTTTCCGGCTGCGATCGCACGGATGACAGTGGCCGGACCGGTCACGCAGTCACCACCTGCGAAGATGCCTTCATTGTCCGCGATATCCGAGGTATCGAAGGCGGAGATACGGCCCTGCTGAACCGGGATACCGAACTCGCCGAACTTGCCGGACTCGATGCCCTGACCGATGGCCACGAGTACACGGTCTGCCGGAAGCAGCACCTCGTCCTTCGTGCTGTTCTTCGGGGATGGACGGCCACCCTTGACCGCACCCGGGATCTGTGGCTTCACGATGAGGCCGGTGCAGCGATTCTGTGCGTCCTTCTCGATGCGCACCGGTGCGTTCAGCTCGACGATCTCCACGCCGTCGGCGATCGCACCCTCGACTTCCTCTGCGAGGGCCGTCATATCCTGTTTCCGACGACGGTACGCAACCTTGACCGACTTCGCGTGGCAGCGGATCGCCGAACGTGCGACGTCCATCGCGACGTTTCCACCGCCGACAACGACGATATCCATGCCGGTGAAATCAGGGTAGTAGTCATCACCGATGGCACGGAGCATCTCCACC
The DNA here is from genome assembly GCA_937927445.1 of uncultured Oribacterium sp. Classification (GTDB taxonomy): domain Bacteria; phylum Bacillota; class Clostridia; order Lachnospirales; family Lachnospiraceae; genus Oribacterium. The sequence goes on from CALAOB010000028.1 coordinate 6,888, forward strand.
GCGGAGATGACACCCTCGGCGTCCTCGCCCTCGATACCGATCTTACGGTCGGTATGCGCGCCGATGGCTACATACATCGCATCATACTGGCTGCGAAGCTCGGCCACGGAAATATCGCGGCCGATGGAAATATCGGTCTTCGTTTCAAAACCGGCGAGCTTCAGACCCTCGATCTCGCGATCCAGAATCTCACGCGGGAAACGATACGCCGGGATACCATAGCGAAGCATGCCACCGAGCTGCTTCCGCTGCTCAAACACAGTGACCTCATGGCCCATGATGCTGAGATAGTAGGCACAGCTCAGACCGCTCGGACCACCGCCGATGACGGCCACACGCTTGCCGGTCGCCGGCATTCGCTTCGGTGCAGGGATGGTGTCCTCATGCTCGACCGCGAAGCGCTTCAGTCCGCGGATGTTGATCGGATCGTCCACGAGCGTACGACGGCAGCGAACCTCACACGGATGCTCACAGATGAGACCGCAGGTCGCCGGCATCGGGTTATCCTTACGGATCAGCTGCACCGCGTCCTCATAACGCCTGTCATGGATGAGGGCAATGTAGCCAGGGATGTCCACATGTGCCGGGCACTGCCATACACATGGCACCGGCTGGCTGTGCATGCTCTTGCAACGGCCGTGCTTGATATGCTCTACATAATCATCGCGGAAGCCGCGCAGTCCCTCGAGCACCATACGTGCCGCCTCGGAACCGATCGCACAGTCCGCCGACATATAGATACTCTCTGCCGTGTCCTCCAGCACCTTCAGGGTAAACATGTCCGCCGTACCATCCAGCACCTGGCCGATCAGTGCTTCCAGCTGGCCGAGACCGACACGGCATGGTGTGCACTTACCGCAGGACTGGGCATGGCAGAGATGCAGAAATGAAGACGCGAGATCTACAGGGCAGAGTCCCGGCTGTGCCGCCTGAACGCGGCGCTCGAGATCCTTGTAGAGAGACTCCACCGTTTTCTCGGCTTCATTCTTCGTAAAAATGGTCAATCTACTCATATTCTATGTCCTTTCAAAAATTGATACTCCATCCTTCGCCCAAGGATACAATTGTGTAAATTATAGCATATTCATACAAATAACTGAGGTATATGATTGATATTTTATATTTATTGGTGCACAGAACACTAGACGTTCACCTATACCGAAGTCAGTTTTCCCATAAAATCATCGTGGTATATTTTTCATCTTTGGTTATAATAGGAGAGATATGCTCACATATAATAAAGTAGTGCCAGCTTCACAGCGTGAGAGCGCTGTAGAGCGCATGTATCGTTTCATATGCTCGTGGATTGAAGCATATACCCGACACACAGGCGGTCTGAAGCGATGTTTTTTCAGCACTATCTTTATTTAACAGAAAGGATTTTTCAATCATATGATGCAGACAAAAACACAGGACATGGGCAGCGGCAGCATCCCGAAGCTGCTCGCCCAGCTCGCGATCCCGGCCGTCGTCGCCCAGATCGTCAACCTCCTCTATAATATCGTCGACCGTATCTACATCGGTCACATGGCAGACGTCGGTGCCAACGCACTGACCGGCATCGGCCTCTTCACGCCGATTCTCATGCTGATCAATGCCTTCGCCATGCTGGCGGGTGCCGGCGGAGCACCGCGTGCCGCGATTTCGATGGGGGCGAAGGACCATGCGACGGCGGAGAAGATCGTCGGTAACTGTTTCGCCATCCTGATGCGCTTCGCCCTCGTGCTGACCATCGTGTTTTATGCGCTCGCACCGACCCTGCTTCGCCTCTTCGGTGCCAGTACGGTCACACTGCCGTATGCACTGGCCTATGCCCGCATTTACATCCTCGGCACGGTCTTCGTGATGATCGTGCTCGGCATGAACCCCTTCATCACGACCCAGGGCTTCGCAAAAATCAGCATGCTGACCACCGTGATCGGCGCGGTCATCAACATCATCCTGGATCCGATTTTCATCTTCGTCCTGGGGATGGGCGTGCAGGGCGCGGCACTCGCCACGGTGCTGAGCCAGTCGGTCGGCGCCGTCTGGATCCTCCGCTTCCTGACCGGAAAGCAGACCCTTCTACACCTTCGCAGGGCAAATATGAAGCTCGCCCCGAAGATCATCCTGCCGTGCCTGAGCCTCGGCATCTCCACCTTCGTGATGCTGTCGACCGAGAGCCTGCTCTCGATTAGCTTCACCTCCAGCCTCGCGCGCTACGGCGGGGATGTGGCGGTCGGCGCGATGACGATCATCACCAGCGTCAGCCAGCTCGCGACACTGCCGCTGCAGGGCATCTGTCAGGGCGGCCAGCCGATCATCAGCTACAACTTCGGTGCGGGCAATGCAGACCGCGTGAAGAAAGCATTCGCCGCACAGTTTACGGCCTGCTTCAGCTATGCGACCCTGTTCTGGGCGATCGTCATGCTGAAGCCGCAGTTCTTCGCCGGCATCTTCACCAGCAATATGGAGCTTCGCAGCTATACCTCCTGGGCGCTCCGCATCTACATGGCCGGCATCTTCGCTTTCGGCGCACAGATCGGATGCCAGCAGAGCTTCATGGCGCTCGGCCAGGCGAAGATCAGCCTGCTGCTTGCCTGCCTCCGGAAGATCGTCCTGCTGATCCCGCTCATCCTGATCCTGCCGCATTTCCTGTCAAATCAGGTCTTCGCCGTGTTCCTCGCAGAGCCGGTGAGTGATCTCATCGCTGCCATCGTCACCACCAGCTGCTTCCTGCTGAAATTTGATGGCATCCTGAAGAAGGGCAGGACGAAATAAGCAAGCGTAATTCTGAAGAAAGAGGGTAAGATATGAAATTATTAAAAAATGCCAATGTTTACACACCAGCGCCGCTCGGGAAACAGGATGTCCTGATCGAGGGAGAGAAGATTCTCCGCATCGCGGAGGAGATCCGAGGCTATGAGGGGCTTCCGGACGTCGAGGTCTATGATCTCGCGGGAAAGACCCTCGTACCGGCCTACATCGATCTGCATGTCCACATCACGGGTGGCGGTGGTGAGCAGGGGCCGGCTTCCCGCGTACCGGAGTCCACGCTCAGCACCTTTTTCAAGAACGGTATCACCACTGTCGTCGGGCTTCTGGGCACCGATGGCATCACGCGAAGCCTCGAGAACCTGGTGGCGAAGGCCCGTGCACTGACCGAGGAAGGCATGACGGTGTATACATTAACCTCGTCCTATGGCTACCCGCCGACGACGATCACCGGAAGCGTCGAGCGGGATATCGTCCTGATTCCACCGATGATCGGCGTGAAGGTCGCGGTATCCGATCACCGAAGCTCGAATCCGGGCGGAGAGGAGCTGATCGCACTGGCGACGGCTGCACGTCGCGCCGGGCTGTTAAGCGGCACACCGGGGCTCGTGACGATGCATATGGGCAGCGGAAAGGCGACGCTGGATCCGATTTTCTATGTGCTGGATCACTCGGATGTACCGGCGAAGAACCTGCTCCCGACGCATATGCTGCGCTCACCGGAGCTGATCGACGCGGGCGTGGCGCTCGTGAAGCGGGGCGGCTACATCGACTGTACCGCCGGCTCGGATGATGTGGCGGTGGAAGAGGATGCCGCGAAGCTCTTTGACTTACTGCACCGCGAGGGTGTGGATCCGGATCATGTGAGCCTGTCGAGTGATGCCTACGGAAGTCAGCCGCGCTTTAATGAAGCAGAGGAGTGCGTGGGACTGACCTACGCGTCGCCGAAGTACCTGCACAAAACCATCCAGGCACTGGTGCGCATGGGCATGCCGCTCGAGCAGGCCCTGAAGCTCCTGACGACCACACCGGCGACCCTGCTCGCGCAGGATGGCCGAAAGGGCTGCATCGCCGCAGGCGCAGACGCAGATCTCCTCGTACTGGATGAGAATCTCGAGATCGATAGTCTCTTCGCGAGAGGACAGCTCGCGCTGTGGCAGAAGGGTGTGCGGATGAAGGGCAGGTTTGAGGAATAAGAGGTCGTGTATGAGTGAATCCATCATAAGAAAACACATCTATTTTTCTGGAGATGTCCAGGGCGTTGGTTTCCGTTTTCGCTCCTACTACATCGCGCAGTCACTGGGTCTCACCGGCTGGGTAGAAAATATGTGGGACGGCCGCGTAGAGATGGAAGTCCAGGGAACAGAAAACGCGATTCAGGAGCTGCTGGTCCGCATCCGGCAGCAGCGCTGGATCGACGTGACCGATGTCGAGATGAGTGATATTCCGTGCGTAGAAGAGAGCGGATTTCATATACGGTAACCGTTCAGCCGGGGTGAGGAAGTCACTCCGGCTGAACGGTTACCATCTCCCCGAAATAAAAATATTTTCTTTTAATAATACGGTTGACAAAGCAATATTTATTTTATAGAATAAAGACAACAAAAGAAGAGATGCGATGGCGATGCTTCATCAATTCAATTCTTAACTCAGTGTAATGCAGATGGTAGAAAGTCATAGGCGATGCTTCAATGATTCGAGATCTGCATTTAAAATTAAAGGGAGGGTAGCCCGATGGGATACAGAAACCCGAATGATCAGTGAGGCCCCAGTACTAGTGAAGATGACCTGGTACTGGGGTTTTGCGTTGCCTGTTTTTATTATACGTTCAGCCGGAGATGCAGAAGTCCCCGGTTGAACGTTTTTCTATGTTTAAAAAAGGCACCCTCCGAGTGGAGAGTGCCTTTTTAAACCTTACGGTTTACATATTTTGTGTTCTGCCTTAAGCAGCAGCCTTAGTCTCGGCTGGAGTCTCAGCGGTGCCAGCAGCATGGGCAGCGGCGTTCTGACCTGCGATACGGCCGAATACGGTGAAGTCTGCAACAGCGTTTCCGCCGAGACGGTTTGCACCGTGTACGCCTCCGGTAACCTCACCGGCAGCATAGAGACCTGGGATCACAGCATCCTGCTCATTCAGAACCTCAGTGGAGGTGTTGATCTTCACACCACCCATGGTGTGGTGAACACCAGCGGTAACCTTGATTGCATAGTATGGAGCAGTATCAAGCGGGTTTGCGAAGGAGGTACGGTTGAAGTCCGGATCCTTCTTGTCAGCGACATAGCCGTTCCACTTCGTCATGGTCTCCTCGAAAGCAGCAGCGTCTACGCCCATCGCCTCAGCGAGTGCCTTGTAATCCTCACCGGTTACGGTGTAGCCCTTCTTGATGTAGCCCTGGATAACGGCAGAAGCGTCTACCATCTTCTGGTCTACAACGAGCCATGAGTAGGAGTCGGTCTGTGCGATCTCAGCCGCAGATACGACGTCACGTGTACCAACCTCGTCGATGAAACGCTGACCCTCCGCATTTACGAGGATCGCACCGTCACCACGGAGACCCTCGGTGATGAGTGCAGCAGTGTCATACTGAACAGTCGGGTGAATCTGGATCTGATCCATATCGACGGTAGCAGCACCGACCGCAGTTGCCATCTCGATACCCTGACCCTGGATTCCAGGTGCGTTGGTGGTCATGAAGCCCTTGAGCTCCGGCTTATACTTCTCAACCATCGCAAGGTTTGCACCGAAACCACCGGAAGTCAGAACAACAGACTGTGCATTGACCGTTACGTTGTTGCCGGTCTTACCGGTTGCGTGGATACCAACTGCCTGATCGCCATCCATGAGGATCTTGTCAGCCGTTGTGTCGAGAAGAAGAGTGATGTTCTCACGATCTTCGATGTTCTTCTCGAGGATCGGGATGAGGTAAGTACCGACAGCGACGGTCTTGCCGTTCTCATCGACCGGACGGTGGATACGCTTTACGGAAGCACCACCGAAGGAACCAACGTTGTGCATCTCTGCGCCGATGGTATCGAGCCAGTCAATCGCATCTGCAGACTCGCCGCAGAGGGTCTTTACGAGCTCGAAGTTGTTCAGGCCCTTGCCACCGATCATGGTATCCAGCTCGAAGAGCTCTACAGAATCGAAGTAACCGGTCGGGTTCGCCTGATAATCTGCGTACTGCTTCTCGACGGTCTCTGCAAGTGCAGTGATGTCTGCATTATCTGCGTACTTCTCCTTCGCCGTTGCAAGCTTCGCCTCAACACCGGCATCCTCACCGAACTCGTTCTCATCCTGCCACTTGGTCTTCGCAGCATTGAGACCACCGGTTGCACGTACGGAGTTACCGCCGACCATCGCCTGGGACTCCACGAGTACAACGGTCTTACCAGCGTCTGCCGCCTCGATCGCTGCGGTCATACCTGCACCGCCGGCACCGACGATAACCACGTCTGCATCGAGTGTCTGATCCTCTGCCTTCGCAGCAGTGGCGATCTCGTTCTCGAAATCAGCGGGATCGAAGCCCGCGCTCTTGATCGCTGCCTTTACAGCCTCGATGATGGCGTTGGATGTATTGGTTGCACCGGAAACGGCGTCTACCTTTACGCTGTTATTCTCGATCATCGCGGATGGAATCTCAGCGATGGCCTTATCACCGATACCCTCGGTCTCCTGCTGCTCGGTCACCTCGATCTTGTAGAGCTTATCCTTCGTCATGGTAACCTCTACCGTTACGTCACCGTTGTTTCCCTTCGCTGTACCGGTTGCAGTCACAGCGTCTGCAGGAATCTCGCCTGCTGCCTCCGTAGCAGCAGCGGTGGTCGCTGCCTCAGTTGCAGCGGCCGTCGTCTCGGTCTTGCTGGAACCACACGCTGTTACCAGAAGGCTGGCAGCCGCCGCGAATCCAAGTACCAGATTCATTTTTTTCATTTCTTTTTCCCTCTCTCTATTCTGCCAATGTTTCCACTTGACACAGGAGCCTTTACGTAGCGGAGCGGCATAGATGCGCGCATCCGGCTCCCTTTGATATTTTTTTGTCATTGGCGTGGACTACTATAGCATAGAGTAAATTTTTCGTAAATCTCTTTATGTACGAAACTGGCTTTAGTAAGTAAAAAAAAGTTGTGATTTTTTAATTAAGCGCCTGTGTCCGCAGAAACCGGGTGGCGCAGGATGTAGACATTGGCCCCTGGTGAAAAAGGGCTTGCGCATCACGGGGGGATTCGCTAGAATGTAGGCGTAATCAAAAATAGTTCTTCAGGGCGAGGTGCGATTCCTCACTGGCGGTAAAGTCCGCGACCCTGCTCACCCGGGCAGGCTGAATCGGTGAAACTCCGGTACCAACAGTATAGTCTGGATGGAAGAAGAGTGTAGTGATGACGATATCTCTGTCCCTGAGTGTATGCTCAGGGACTTTTTTATTCGCCTCCTTACTCACTTTGAAGAAACGCGCGTGGCTTCCTGCATACCGGGGTCCAGCTCGGTTCGACCCGGTCATCCCGGTGGTACCGGAAGAAACGCAGTACACGAAATGTGGAGGAGAAATATCATGAAAGACGTAAAAAACACCCGTTACATCGCCGCTGTCGGCATCCTGTCCGCGATTGCCTTCGTGCTTCAGCTCATCGAGATCCCGGTTCCGATGTTCATGCCGACCTTTATCAAGTTTGACTTCTCGGATCTGCCGGCCCTGATCGGTGCCTTCGCGTATGGTCCGGTCGCCGGTGTCCTGATCGAGCTCATCAAGAACCTTCTGCACTCGATGGCTTCCCAGAGCTTCGGTGTCGGTGAGATCTCGAACTTCATCCTCGGTGCCGTGATGACCGCGGTGGCCGGTGGCATCTACCAGCACAAGAAGACGAAGCAGGGCGCGCTCATCGGTTCCCTCGTCGGTGCCATCGTGATGGGTCTCGTATCTGTACCATCCAACTACTTCGTTGTGTATCCGGTATACTACAACTTCATGCCGGAGGAAGTCATCCTCGCAGCCTACCAGGCACTTATCCCATCGATGAAGAGCATCCTGCAGTGTCTCCTCTGCTTCAACCTTCCGTTTACGATCGTGAAGGGACTGCTTGACGTAGTGATTACATTTGTTGTATATCCTTATATCAGTCCGATTCTTCACGGAAGAAAGTAATGGCGATATCTGACACTACGAGATAAGTAGTGAAACCTGAAAAGCGTCGGCTCCGGCCGGCGCTTTTCTGATCCTGATGAGGTATATATGAAAGCACTGTTTTTTGATGTGGATGGCACACTGATCGATGAGGTAAAGCACGAGATCCCGGCGAGCGCGCAGGAGGCGCTGCGTCGCACACGGGAAAAGGGGAACAAGGTCTTCATCAATTCGGGACGAACGGCCGGGATGCTGAAGCGCATCTTGGAGATGGTCGAGGTCGACGGTTTCCTCTGTGGCTGTGGTACCGAGCTGATCTACGAAGGCAAATCTGTTTATTATAAGAAGCTTTCGGAGGAGATGAAGCAGCGTATCAAGG
>CALAOB010000029.1 GCA_937927445.1 uncultured Oribacterium sp.
CTACACAGAGTAGATCGTCGGCAGCGTCAGATGTGTATAAGAGACAGGCCGTAGCTGTTGCCGGCACCGACTGAAATCACGGCATACTGCGGTGCGACCGCCCGCAGGAACGGATATGAGGTCGAGGTATCCGAGCCGTGATGGCCGACTTTCAGCACGGTGCTCTGCAGATTCACACCGGCATTCAGGAGATCCTGCTCCTCCGCGCGCTCTGCATCACCCGTAAAGAGGAAGGAGGTCGCCCCGAAGCTCACTTTCAGAACGATGGAGTTATCGTTGCTGTCCTCTGCGCTGTGCAGCGGCCCGAGAATCTGGACCTGCGCCCCGCCAAGCATAAAGGTCTCGCCCGCCGTCGGCACGGTAATCTGCTTCCCCCGCTGGGCCAGATACTTCACGAAGCTCTGGAATGTCTCCGTCGTGCCTGTCGTCACCGGGCAGTAGGCCGTGCCGACCGACGCATAGTTCAGCGCACCCGGGAGGCCGCCGATATGGTCGGCATCCACATGCGTCGCCACGATCACATCGAGGTAGCTCAGCCCATGCTGCTGCAGCCACGCATATATATAGGAAGATTTCTCCGGCTTACCGCCATCGATCAGCATCGTCTGACCGCCACTCTGGATCACCGCCGCATCGCCCTGCCCGACATCGAGCCAGGTCACCGTCAGTGCCCCCGCCTGCGCAGTCCCTGTGTTTCCGGTCGCCTGCCCGTTCGCAGCACTGCCACCAGTCTGCCCGACGCCTGCATTGCCCGCCTGCGTCGTCGCCGCCTGCGCTGTCCCGGCACCGCCACCGGCCTGTCCGGTCGCCGCCTGTGCCACATGCTCGCCGCTCTCCGGCTGTCCCGACGTCTGCAGGACCAGCACCGCCGCCAGCACACAGAAAACGGACAGGAGCACTGCCCCCATCCGCTTCATCCGATTCCTACCCCTCTGATTTTTCATACCATGATGCCTTCTTTCTCAAGTTGCACATATTTTAGCGCGGCCCGGCACCCCTGTCCACGTGTTTTCGATCGCAATACTGTGGCAATTCAGGCAGAGGGGAACCTGGAGGAGCGGCAACGGAGGCCATACGTAGAGACCGTGTGAAATCAAGCCGGGTCCCTCACCACCTGAATCACCACCAATTCTGCACTTTCCGCACAAATATTGATACAATATTCACATTATATTTGTAATATTGACTAAACCGGTCTATAATTTCCTTGTTTATTGTCGTATCAAAGCACTAAATACTTAAACAGACCACATATCCTCCGGTTCTGGTATATACTGGCAGCGGAATTTTATCATAGGTAATGCAATCATGGACACAGACGGCTCTTCCATTTCACAATCAAACCGACAGCCCTACGCCAGCGGCATGCTCATCTATCTGCTGCCGCTGTTCGAGCTGATCCTCGGTGCGTTCTTCCTCGGGATGCTGGTATCGCATATCCAGCAGAGCGACCTCGAGGAGCAGCGTCATAGCGCCGACGTCAGCTGCATGACCTACACCGATCGCATTATGGCCGACCTTAAGTCCGGCATGGCCATCACCAACAGTCTCGAGCAGATCGTGATCAGTGAGGACGGCAGCTGCGACAAATTCTACCAGGTCGCGAAAAATCTCTCGAATCCATCCATCGAAAGCATACAGCTCGCACCCGCCGGCTACGTCAGCTACATCTATCCGGAAGCGAGCAGTGACCTCTCCCGGATCGAGCAGCTGGATGAGGAAGCCCAGGGCGAGTATGCCCGCTATGCGAAGAAAAACGACGTCACGAGCCTCCAGGGACCGTATGATCTAAAGGACGGCAGCCAGGGCATCGTAGCGCGGAACCCGATTTTTCTCGAAAAGCATGGTCGGAAGGTCTTCTGGGGCTTCGCCATCGTCATCATCCGCGTACCGGATATCTTCTCCGATTCCCTGCGCTCCCTCGACTTTTTCGGCTATCAGTATCGTCTGCTGAAGACCGCTTCCCCATGGGATCCGACCTACGTCGAGTTCTATCGTTCTGAGAAAGCGCTCGTGGATCCGATCTCCCACTGGTTCTCCCTCGGCGGTGATCTCTGGGAGCTGCAGCTCATGCCGGACAGCGCCTGGGCCGCGAGCAGTCTGAGTCAGGTCGTCCTCTGGACCGGGTTCGCGATTCTGGCGCTGCTCGCCGGACTGACCTACGCCGTCATCCGACTGGAGGAGCGGCGGAAGTATCTCCGTTTTCTCTCCGAAACCGATAAGCTGACCGGCATCTATAACCGAAGCGGCTTCGATGACCAGCTCGATTATCACCTCCGCCGGCATGCGGACCAGCCGTGCGTCGTGGCGGAGCTGGACATCGATAATTTCAAGTTTATCAACGACCTCTACGGTCATCCGACCGGCGACCGGGCGCTGCAGACCCTCGCGTCCTCACTCCGTCGATTCTTCGCGTCTGATGTAGTCATTGGCCGAAACGGCGGCGACGAATTCTGCCTGCTGCTGCCGGGCGAAACGCGCGAGAGCGTCGC
>CALAOB010000030.1 GCA_937927445.1 uncultured Oribacterium sp.
AACCAAACATACGTTAAGTCAAAATCATAATCGATGCACTTTCCTATAAAGTAAAGAAAACGCGGAGGGATGTCCCTCCGCGTTCGTTATTCAGAAAGGTAAGCCGCCTTGACCTTCGGATCATTCGCGAGATCCTGCGCCCGGCCCTCGATCGTGATCTTACCGGTCTCCAGCACATACGCACGATCCGCGATCGCGAGTGCCTTATTCGCATTCTGCTCGACGAGAAGCACGGTCACACCGGTCTCATGAATCTTCTCGATGATGTTGAAGATCTCGTTTACATAAATCGGGGACAGACCCATGGACGGCTCATCCATGACGATCATCTCCGGATTACTCATCAGCGCACGGCCCATCGCGAGCATCTGCTGCTCACCACCGGAAAGCGTTCCTGCGACCTGATTCTTACGCTCCTCCAGTCTCGGGAAATGCTTATAGACCGTCGCGAGTGTCTCTGCGATGCCATCCTTATCCTTCCGGGTATAGGCACCGAGCATCAGGTTCTGATAGACCGAAAGCTGTGCAAATACACGCCGGCCCTCCGGTACATGGGCGAGACCCGCACCGACCATCTTATGGCCCGGTGTATGCGTGATCTCCTTCCCGTTATAGAATACATGACCGGAACGTGCCGGGATCAGCCCCGTGATGGTCTGCAGTGTCGTCGTCTTGCCGGCACCATTGGCACCGATCAGGGTGACGATCTCGCCCTTATCTACATGGAAGGAAATGCCCTTTAATGCATGGATCACACCGTAGTATACGTTGAGATCCTGTACATCTAAAATCGTACTCATGTCTTCTCCTCCTTAGTCTCCGAGATATGCCTTGATAACTTCCGGATCATGCAGTACATCGGCGGTCTTCCCCTGCTTCAGTACCTGACCGAAATTGAGGACGGTCAGACGGTCACAGATACCGGATACCAGCTTCATATCATGCTCGATCAGAAGGATCGTCATATCGAACTCATCCCGTACGAGACGGATGGTACGCATCAGTTCCTCGGTCTCACTCGGGTTCATACCGGCGGCCGGCTCATCCAGCAGGAGGAGCTTCGGCTCGGTTGCGAGCGCGCGGGCGATCTCGAGCTTACGCTGCTGACCATACGGGAGGTTGGAAGCTTTATAGTCCACAAAGTCCTGAAGGTCGAATACCTTGAGAATCTCCAGTGCCTTCGCATCCATCTCCTTCTCAAGCTTACGGTACTTCGGTGTTCTCAGAATACCGTCCAGCGTAGAGTAGGTGTAATGGTTATGCAGTCCGGCCTTTACATTGTCCAGCACGGACATGTTGTGGAAGAGACGGATGTTCTGGAAGGTACGTGCGATGCCCTTCTTGTTGATCTCCTCACAGCTGAGACCCGTGATGTTGTCTCCGTCGAGAAGGATCTGACCACTGGTCGGCTTATATACACCGGTCAGAAGGTTAAATACGGTCGTCTTGCCGGCACCGTTCGGGCCGATCAGACCGTAAAGCTCATTCTTTTCGATCTGCACATGGAAATTATCAACTGCCTTCAGACCACCGAAGGAGATGCCCAGTGCTTCAATGTCTAACATAGCCATGATTACATCGTCTCCTTTCCTTCGTCACTCTTCTTACTGAAACGGGCCATGATCTGCTGGCGAAGCGCGATCAGGGATGGTGCCGAGGTGAACAGCATCATGAGGATCAGGACGATCGCATACATGAGCATACGATAGTCGTTGAGGCCTCGCAGCACCTCCGGAAGGAGCGTCAGGATGACTGCCGCGATGACGGAGCCACGGATATTTCCGATGCCGCCCATGACGACGAAGACGAGGATCATGATGGACTGGTTGTAACCGAAGTTCTTCGGCAGTGCCTGAAGCGAGCTCAGGTTGTGCGCATACAGTACGCCGGCTGCGCCCGCGATCGCTGCAGAGATGGTGAAGGCCATCAGCTTATAGCGGGTAACATTGAGCCCGATGGACTCGGCGGCGATACGATTATCACGGATGGCCATGATGGCACGACCGGTTCTCGAGTTGATGAGGTTGAGCACGACGAAAAGTGCAATCAGCAGAAGGATCACACCGATCGTGAAGGTCGCCTGCTTCGGGGTACCGGTGATGCCCTGCGCACCCTTGATGATGACGGTGCCGCCATCCATACCGAGGGAAAGTGAATCCTTCAGCGAAAAGTGCGCGCCGTGATCGTCGATACCGAAGTACAGTGCGTTGATGATGTTCTTGATGATCTCACCGAACGCGAGGGTGACGATCGCGAGGTAGTCGCCCTTCAGACGAAGGACCGGGATACCGATCAGGAAACCGAAGACAGCCGCTGCCGCTGCACCGATCAGAATCGCGATGATGAAACGAAGAAGCGGTGGCATCGCACTGCTCTTCATCAGCATCGTCCAGGTCGCGGAGGCGAAGGCACCGACGCACATGAAGCCGGCATGGCCGAGCGACAGCTCACCGGAGATACCGACCACGAGGTTCAGGCTCACCGCCATGATGCTGTAGATCGTGAGCGGAACGAGAAGTCCCTTGACGAGGGAGCTCACCTGTCCGGCATTCAGGAAGATCTCGACGATGATGTACGCGAGAATCACCATAGCGTAGGTGATCATATTTGAGCGGAAGGTCTTCGCCTTCGCTGTAGACATTGACATAGATGTAGTTTTCATTTTCATGCCGACTCACACTTTCTCCATGATCTTCTTACCGAGGATACCCGTCGGCTTCACCAGAAGAACGATGATCAGTACTGAAAATACGATGGCGTCACTCAGCTTCGAGGAGATGTACGCCTTCGACAGATTCTCGAGTACACCGAGGATGATACCGCCGATGAACGCGCCCGGGATGGAGCCAATGCCTCCAAGTACGGCCGCAACGAAGGCCTTGATGCCCGGCATGGCACCGGTGGTCGGGGTCAGCGTCGGGTAGGCGGAGCACATCAGGATACCACCGATGGCCGCCAGTGCGGAACCGATGGCGAAGGTCATCGAGATGGTCTTATTGACATCGACACCCATGAGGGTCGCGGCGCCCTTATCCTCGGAAACCGCCAGCATCGCCTGACCGGCCTTCGTCTTGTTGATGAAGGTCACCAGACCGCCGACGATGATCAG
>CALAOB010000031.1 GCA_937927445.1 uncultured Oribacterium sp.
AAACACACGTTAAGTCAAAATCATAATCGATGCACTTTCCTATAAAGCAAAAAACCAGCCCCTCTTACGAGCGTCTCAAACGCTTCGCAAGAAGGGCTGGTTCTGACCCCATTCATCTTTTATTTCTTTGCGGAGTAGTCGCGCGGGCCATAGATGGCGGTGCCGATGCGGACGATGTTCGCGCCTTCCGCGATGGCGAGCGGGTAATCGCCGCTCATGCCCATGGAGAGGTACTGCATGTCGACGCTGCCGGCGTAGCGCTGCGCGGCTTCCTCGTAGAGTCCGCGCATCTTCGCGAAGAAGCGGCGGGTCTCGTCTTCACCGGCGTCCGCTGGCGGGATCGCCATGAGGCCACGGATATGGAGGTGCGGGGTCGTCGCGAGCAGGCGCTCAAACAGCGACCAGAGGCCGTCTGCATTGACCCCGCTCTTACTGCTTTCTTCACCAATGTTGACTTCCAGGAGGATATCCTGCTGAAGTTCCCGCTTTGCGGCTTCCTTCTCGATTGCCAGGGCGAGGTGCTCGCTGTCCACGCTCTGGATCAGCGACGCACGGCCGACGACCTTCTTCACCTTGTTCGTCTGGAGATGGCCGATAAAGTGGCCCGGCTTCCCGAGGTAGGTGCCCGCATCCGTCTTCTCGACGAGCTCCTGCACGTGGTTCTCGCCGAAGATGTCGATCGGGAGCTCTGCGCTCGCCCTGACCTCCTCGACGGTACGTGTTTTACAGGCCGCACAGAGAAGTATCTCCTCCGGCTTCCGGCCTGCGCGGATCGCCGCCTCGGCCATCGTGCGGCGGATCTCCGCGACCGCCTGCTGCATCCGCTCCATCTGTTCCTTTTCTATCATGCATTGCCTCCCTTATACGCTGTATAGTGCGCGCGCTCGCCGCCCCATAATCCCGGACCTGTCTTCGCGCAGACCACGTGTGCCGCGCCGATCCTCTCGATCATGCCTGCTCTCCCTCATACGGCGTGTAGTGCGCGCGCTCGCCGCCCCATAATCTCGGGCGTGTCTTCGCGCAGACCACATGCGCCGCGCCGATCTGCGAAATACTCAGTCGAACCGGCACCGCGACGCGCTTCAGATGCATGCCGATCAGCGTATCGCCGATGTCGATGCCGGCGTCCGCGCGCACTTCCTCGACCGCTACCGGGTCCTCGAAGTGCTGCCAGCAGCTCGTCGCCCAGCTGCCGCCCGCATGTGGCCACGGGCAGACCGACACGATCTCATATCCGTTCTGGAGCGCACATGCGCGCTCGACGATCACGGCACGGTTCAGATGCTCGCAGCACTGCGCCGCGAGCGCGATGCCCTTTTCCTGCAGCACCGGCGCGATGCCCTGATACACCGCATCCGCGACCTCCATGCTGCCGATCTTCCCGATGTGCCCGCCGAGGATCTCACTTGACGAACAGCCCACCACGAGCACGCTGTGCGCACGAAGCTCCGCCTGCGTCAGCAGTTCACGGATCACCTGCGACGCCTCCCTCGAGATTTCATGTAATTCAGAATCTGTCATATAGATCACCTCGCCTTATATAAACAAAGGATTACTTTTCACTTTCCCTAGTATAGAGCACGACCTCTCCGAAGAGAATATCCAGTTTCTGGAAATATCAAATGCCCAGTTGGCGGAAATATCAGTAGTTTTGCGATTTCAAACCGCAAAACTTCCGAAAAGTCGGATCGAATGCGGATTAAAACCCCAAAAAACAGGGCCCGACTCTCTTATGGACACCTCGAGTTTTCTCAAGGAAATTCAAAAGAGAGTCTGACCCCCATCCGTTTCATGTTCGCGACGCGATTTGAACGCGCGACCTTCCGCTTAGGAGGCGGACGCTCTATCCAGCTGAGCTACGCAAACGTGCTATGCAATTTACAAGCACTTAATATTAACATATCTACCGAGGACATTCAAGGATGCTACGCTTAACCGCACGGCGCTTCTGCGATTTCCAGTTATGGAGGCACACCCCTTCCTGGGGACGATTTGTCCCCAGGTGCCTCACTTATACAGCTTCACGTGCGCGTACACGCGGCCTTTTTTCGTGGTGTTTCCGGTGCCGGTGAAGATGAACTTGCCGTGGCCGCGGACGGAGATGCGTTCGTCCGGTTTCAGGGTGTAGCTGGTGTCGGTGACAGTACGGCCGTCGATGAAGACGTTCTCCGCGCTGATCAGCTCCTGCGCTTTCGTGCGGCTCAGGCGGTAGACCATCGCGAGCACGGCGTCGAGGCGCTCGGAGGCGACGGAGCCGGACAGCTCCTCCCACTCAGGTTCGAGGGTGCAGGCGGACGGCGGCACGACCTCGCAGCTCACCGAGGTGTGCTTCACACGGGTGAATTCGCGGGCGATGATGTCGGCCATATCACTGAGCACGAAGATGAAGGCTTCGGCGTCCCCACAGAGGATGTCGCCGATCTGGTCGCGTTCGATGCCCATGTTCATGAGCGCGCCGAGGTAGTCGCGGTGCGTAAGCGCGTCCGTGAATTTCCGGTTGAGTGGCGTCACATGCAGGCAGCGGATGACGTCCCCCTGCGCCGGCTCTTCCGCGAGGAAGCTCTCCTCCGTCATATAGTCCGGGAGGAACACGACGACATTCCGGTCGGCGTCCGCACGCCCGCCGAAGATCAGGTACGGCGCGCCATTCACCGCGTGCACCTTGCTGCTGATGCCCTGCTTCCGAAGAATCGCGTAAAACTGCGCGAGCTCGGACGCCGCAAGGAAGCAGCTGTGCGTGAGGTAGTTACTGTTGTAGGCTTTTTCGGAGAGGTCGCGGATGCGGCCCTCGAGGAGTGCATTCTGGTCCATGAATTTTTCCTTGTTTACTGCAGGTAGGTTTTATAGCGCTGCAGCATCTCCTGGTTGAGGTCGACGGTCATGTGGATGCCGTCGTCTTCGTAGCTGGTTCTGTGCACGCGGGCGCGTTCCTGGAGGTCGTGCTCGACCTGGCCGGCGGTGTACGGGATGATGAGGTCCATCGTGATGTAGCCGGCGAAGAGCTTCTCTTCGATCTTCTCGAGGAGGAGGTCGAGGCCGAGGCGGCTCGCGGCGGAGATGTAGATTTTATCGCCGCGGTCGATCGGAAGCTCCGAGAGCGGGTACTTCCGGTCGGCCTTGTTCATGACGTAGATGACCGGGATGGCGCCGGCGCCGAGCTCCTTCAGGGTGCGGGCGGTGACGTCCATGTGCATCTGGTAGTTCGGATCCGAGCAGTCGACGACCTCGAGTATCAGGTCGGCATTGACTGCCTCCTCGAGCGTCGAGCGGAAGGCGTCGACGAGGTCGTGCGGCAGGTCGTTGATGAAGCCGACGGTGTCGGACAGGAGGAAGTCGCGGTGGCTGCCCGGGGTGATCTTCCGGACGGTGGTGTCGAGGGTCGCGAAGAGCATGTCCTTCACCATGACTTCCTTTTCCTCATCCGGACAGCAGGCCTCGAGGAGACGGTTCATGAGCGTCGACTTGCCGGCGTTCGTGTAGCCGACGAGCGCGACCTGCGGGATGCCGGAGGCCTGACGCTTGCGGCGCTGCGTGTCGCGGTTTTTCGTGATCTCGCGGAGCTGCTTCCTAAGCTCGGACATGTCCTTCTCGATACGACGGCGGTCGAGCTCGATCTGGGTCTCACCGGAGCCCTTGTTCGACATGGAGCCACCGGTGCCGCCCTGCCGGCTCAGATTCTGGCGCAGCCCGACGAGACGCGGAAGCATGTACTGCAGCTTCGCGTAGTCGACCTGGAGCTTCGCTTCCTTCGTGCGGGCGCGGTCCGCGAAGATGTTGAGAATCAGGTTCGTTCGGTCAATGACTTCGACCTCGAGGTCATGCGCGAGGTTCGCAAGCTGTGACGGCGAGAGCTGGTTGTTGACGACCACGAGATCCGCGTCGAGCTCGAAGACGAGCCCCTTCAGCTCCTGGACCTTGCCGGAGCCGATGTAGCAGGCGGAGTCCTGCGAGGCGAGGTTCTGCGTGACATCCGCCACGACCTCGAGCCCCTCCGCCTCCGCGAGGCCGGACAGCTCTTCCATGGAGACCTCGAAGCCGTCGTCGCCGCCGAGGCAGACGCCGACCAGGATGGTCTTTCTTCGCTTGATATTCTGATCTGTTTCGTACATGTAGATGACTCCTCTATCTCGGATGAATGTATGTGCTGCTGCGGGCCGACGCGCAATTATGTCGCTCCTGGCCCTGCTGCACGCACTGCCAGCGGTCGCCGGCGCGTGGCATGGGGATGCTGTTTTATGATTTCATGAAGTGCTGCGCGAGACCGCTTGCCGTGAGGAGCGCCAGCATTGCCCCGACGAAGGTGGAGGCGATGCGCAGTGCGCAGTCGGAGAAGAAGCCCTCCGGCAGCATGTTGATCATGCGGCTCTCGCGCGGGTCAAACAGCCAGTTGCCCTGGCTGAAGAAGATTTCGTGGAAGACCGTGAAGACCCGCGTGAAGTCGATCATGGCGAGGAACGCGATGATCGCGACGGCGCCGAGGATCAACAGGCATGCGCGGATAAAGCCGCGGCTCAGGTACCCGAGCGCAGACCGCGGACCGGCGACCACGATCAGGAAGCCGGCGATAGCGATGCAACTGAGGATCGCGAGCGCCCGGACGACGAGGCAGATCACGAAGAGATGCCGGACATCCGCCATGTGGGATTTCTCGTTTTCGTTGTAGAACTCCGTCGTGCCACCGTTGATGGTCGTCTCGACGATGAGATTTTCACGGTCGCCCCGCAGGTACACCATCGTCTGATGCATGACATCGCAGAGGTCGTCCATCGTCATCTCGTCGCCCATCCAGGCCTGCATATCCTCGAGGACCTGGTAGTGCTCGAACTCGTCACGGTAGAAGTTCGGCGTCCAGTAGGTGACCGCCTCAAAGCTCGTGACGAAGGTGATGAAGATAAGAAGCACGGCAAACACGATGCCGAGCAGACCACGTAAATGATGACGCATAAAATGCCTCCGATGATATAATTTGCTACCTTCTAGTGTAGCATGATTTCAGAGTCTGTGACAGCGTGGAAATATAAAGGATCCCGGAGGGCACTGCCCTCCGGGATCCTGTTAAAACAATGTTCCGACTCAGCCCTGTGCGGCGCTGGTCTCGGTGGTCTCCACAACCTTCACCTGCGTCTGCACGTAGTCAAGGACAGCCTTGTTCACAGCCTCCTCCTTCACGGCGTCGCCACCGTACTGCTCGATGAGCTGGATCTTGTTCAGCTCCTTGCCGGCGAGGCCGCTGAGCTCTGCTGCGAGCTCGTCGATCAGCGCATCACTGGACTTGATACCCTGCTCGTTCGCGATGGCCGCAACAACCATTCTCTGCTTCGCATAATCGGTCGCGTAGCCGGCGATCTCCTCCTTGAAATCATCGACGCTCATGCCGTACATGTTCAGCATATCCGCGAGGCCGTAGCCGTACTGCTTCGCCGTCGATACCTCCTGGGAAATCACATAGTCCTCGGCGTACTTCTGCATCTCATCGGAAACGGTGATCTCCGACGTATCCACGATCTGCTGCAGCGCATCCTGCTGGATCGTGTTGTTGTACTGATAGTCGACCTGCGCCTGAAGAAGCGCCTGCTGCTCTACGCGGAAGGAAGCCACATCGGATGCCTTCGAGCCCATGTCCTCCGCATTGTCCTTCACCCACTGATCGGTGAGCTCCGGCATGGTGGATACCTTATTGACTGTGACATCAAACACAGCTGGCTTGCCGGCGAGGTCCGGATTGTTCGGATAGGACTCCGGGAAGGTCACATTGACCTCAAGCTTCTCGCCCTTCTTCGCGCCGATCAGCTGATCCTCGAAACCATCGATGAAGCTGCCGGAGCCGAGCACGAGATCATAGCTGGTGCCGCTGCCACCGTCAAACGCCTCTCCGTCCATCTTTCCGACGAAGTCAATGTTTACAGTATCGCCTTCCTTCGCTGCGTCCTCGGTCTCCGTGAGGTAGTTCTTGCGGAGGTAGTCGATCTGGGAATTCACCATGTCCTCATCGACGGTCAGCTTCGGGCTGGTCTCGACGGTGATGCCCGTGAGATCACAGAGGGTAACCTTACCCATGTCGCTGAACTTCGGAAGCTCCGGCACCTCGGTCGCCTCGAGGGCCTGGATCTCCGGATCATCCGCGCTGAGCTGGGATGCCGTCGCGGTATCGGATGCACTTGCTTCCGTCGCCTCTGCCGCCGCAGCGGTGGTCGCCTCCGGGGTCTTGTTCGATGAGCCGCAGGCCGCGAGCGCCATCACACTTACCGCCACCGCGGCAGTCAGAATCAGTCTGTTCTTTTTCATAATTTTCTCCTCAGTTCTTAATTTAAATTACATAACAGCTCAGTGAAGGGGGCCCCAGCGGACCGGGACCCCTGATATGAGCTAAGCTGATTACTTATTAAATGCCTTAAACGCCTTGTAGGTGTAGTACACGTCGAGCTTCGAGGTGATCTCAAACGGTGCGTGCATCGCGAGTACCGGCACACCGAGATCCACGGTATCGACGTCCATGTTGGCGATGAACATCGCTACGGTTCCGCCACCGCCGAGGTCCACACGGCCGAGCTCGCCGATCTGCCACATCACATTCTCGTCGTCCATGTACTTGATGACGCGCTGCATGGTCTCCGCCGACGCATCGTTGGAGCCGGACTTGCCACGGGAGCCGGTGTACTTCGTGAGGACCGGTCCACGGTTCATGTAGGAAGCATTGTTCGCCTCGAACGCATCCGGGAAGGTCGGATCGAAGGCCGCATTGACATCCGCGGACAGACACAGCGATGCACGCAGGACGTCGCGCACGCGCTCACCCTCGGCCTCTGCGAGGTCCTCGACGTAGTGAAGCAGCATATCGCCGGACATACCGGTGTTGCCGACGGAACCGATCTCCTCCTTATCGACGAGGGCGGTCACGGTGGTGTACTCCGGCTTCTTCGTCTCGATCTCAGCCATCAGTGCGGTGTAGGCACAGACCTTATCGTCCTGGCCATAGGCACCGACCATGGAACGGTCGAAGCCGATATCGGTGGCATGCTGTGCCGGTACCATCGTGAGCTCAGCACGCATAAAGTCCGCCTCGGTGATGCCGTACATCTCGTTGAGAATCGACAGCACCTTCAGCTTGAACGCCTGCTTCACTTCCGGATCGGCGATCGGTGTCGAGCCGAGGAGCACATTCAGCTCCTCACCCTTGATCCCGTCCGCGAGGGTACGCTTCACCTGCTCCTGCGCGAGGTGCGGCAGAAGATCGGATACGACGAAGACCGGATCCCCCGGCTTCTCACCGAGATCGAGGTCGATGGCGCGACCGTCACGTAGCATCACACGACCGTGCAGCGCGAGCGGGGTCACCGCCCACTGATACTTCTTGATGCCACCATAGTAGTGCGTCTTGAAGAACGCGAGCTCTTCCTTCTCATAGAGCGGATTCGGCTTCAGGTCGAGACGCGGACTGTCAATGTGGGCGATGTTGAAGTGCACACCCTCATCGAGCGGGCGCTTACCGATGGTGGTCAGGATGATGCTCTTGCCACGGTTATCGAAATATACCTTGTCACCGGTCTTATACTTCTTCGAACGCTCGAATGGCTTGTAACCGTTCTCCTCTGCCATCCGGATGGTCTCACGGACGGCCTCACGCTCGATCTTCGCATGATCGAGGAACGCCTTGTAGCCCTCACAGAACGCCATGGCCTTCTCCACGTCCTCCGGACGCTCCATGCCGATGTTCTGAATCTTATAGCAGAGCTTCTCCTCGAGCTTCTGTCCTTCTGTCTTCGCCATAATATATCCTCCTTTAAAGCAGCGCTTATCCTGCTGCCTGTTATCACATCTTGCCGGACGCCATCACATCCGTAGGCGATCGCCGGGTTTTCAACGCCCAGGCCACGCCTTCTCCTGACAGCTTCCCCATTTTATCGGCTGTCTGTGTTATTTCTGTGAAATCAGTTCACGCTGCCCATATCCGTGAGCGGCCAGTACTTGAAGTACACCTTCGCCACCATCTTGTCGCGGGAGACCATGTTGTACTCGCCCCAGTAGCGGGCATCGAGGGAGTTGTTCCGGTTGTCGCCGAGCATATAGTAGCTGCCCTCCGGCACCGTCACATCCACCTCCGGGAACTGCTGCCCGTCGACGATCATCGGTTCCGGCAGATAGGTCTCGGTGATGGCCTCACCGTTCACATAGACTGTACCGATCGGCACCTCTACGCTCGAACCGTCTGCATTCTTCCCGATTTTGATGTTGTGGAACTCGGACGCATCCGCAGTACCGGTCTGTTTAATCTCGATGTGATCCCCCGGCATACCGATGACACGCTTCACATAGTATACGACGGAGTTCTTCTTATCCTCGCGTCCGCAGTACGGACATACGCCCTCATCCGTCTCGCGGTAGCTCTGCCCGCAGCCCCTGCACTTGTACCCATAGACGAAGATGGCAATGTCTCCACGTTCCACCTCCCCGAAGGTATACTTGAGCCGGGAGCCGAAGACGCGCGCCCCGGCCATGATCGTGTCCTGCATGGAGCCCGTCGGAATCGTCGAGTTCGCGATGATGAAATTGTTGAGACAGAACGCCAACACCGCCGCCACCGCGATGACCTTCACCCAGTCGATGATCTCCCCGAGCAATGTCGTCGGCTGCTCCCCGTCATCGGACTTCTTCGGTCTCCGCTTCTTTCCACCGGCTGTCTGAACGTGAGGGGATACCTCATCCCCCTGTCCGGAATCGCTGCTCATCTGGGCT
Source organism: uncultured Oribacterium sp. (assembly GCA_937927445.1). Taxonomy (GTDB): domain Bacteria; phylum Bacillota; class Clostridia; order Lachnospirales; family Lachnospiraceae; genus Oribacterium. Next base: position 8,734 of record CALAOB010000031.1, read on the forward strand.
GCACCCTGATCGCCGGCATTGTCCCCGGACACCGATGTGGAATTCTCAGCCTTCCCCTCGTCGGAAGCAGACACGTTATCCACATGATTCCCATCGCTGTCCACGACATCGAAAAATTTATTGTCCATACTGTTTTCTCCTGTTCTGCTACGTCCGCTACATGCCCTGCACGCTCTCCCGGACCCTCCTATTTTAACAGATAGCACAGAAATGTATAGATTCCACACCGACCCTCACTTTATTTTCCTTTATTTTTAAGATAAATGTCACAGTTTCGGCAGGAGCACCGGAGGGGCGACAACGGAGGCCATACGTAGAGACCGTGTGAAATCAAGCCGGGGACCC
>CALAOB010000032.1 GCA_937927445.1 uncultured Oribacterium sp.
CATAAGTGCCGACCGGATACGTCCGGGTCACCGGCGTCACCCCATCGAACCAGGCCCCCGCCGCCCCGACGAGATACCCATCCGGCGTCGTCTGATTCAGCATGAGATACCCGTTCTCATCGAAAGCGAAGCACTGGTAGACACCATCCCCGTCCCCGTCGATCCACTGCCAGGCATTCGTCGGATAGCTCCCATCATCATTCACGTACCAGAACCCCGTCGAGTTCGCCCGCCACTCACCCGCAAGCACCGGCGTGGACAGCAGCGCCGCACTGAACAGCGCTGCCGCACCCGCCGTCAGCAGGGACATCGCCCTTCCTTTCGAAACTCTTCTGAATAGATCAAACTTACGCATAACATTTCCCCTTTATGTTGATAAACATCACTATGAATAAATAATACCATTTCAGAGCATGGAAGTTCGTTAGTTTTCGATTGCGATTCGCTTACGGATTTTGACGAAAACTTTAAGAATTCGTCAGAAATTGGCGCTTACCGTGCCTGCAATCGGATCCCTCCCGCAAATCTTAAGTAATTAACAAGAATTTAAGCGCTGTTCTTCATATTCCGGTGTGGTATAGTATGACTATCAGCTGAAGCGGTTTACAAACACTGCACCTGAATCAGTTTGCCAAACCTCTGCTGAATCGGTTTACAAATACCGAAGCTGAACGGTTCACGAAACCGTCGCTCCTCTGAAGCCTTTCAGAGAACGTTATAGGATCGTCGGGTGCTCGGCACCTCGAAATAACCTGCGGGACCTGCAGGGAAATGGAGAACGAATATGAGAAACTTCACGAAGAAAGTAGTCGCAACCACCACCGCTGTTCTGATGAGTGCATCCGTACTCGCAGGCACCGCACTCGCTGCCAATACAACCACCGCAAACACAGCATACCAGAGCCTGGTAGACACCGTCACCTCCACGAAGCAGGTGCGCAACGCATTTAACGCGAAGTCCGTCGCAAGAAACGCAGCGAAGGGCACACAGAAGGCCGGCAGCACCTCATCCCTCACAGCAAATCAGATCGTAACCAATGTCATCAAGATCAAAGGCGCAGCCTCCGCAGCAACCGGAACCACCGCAAACGATAAGGTCGCAGCATCGAAGGCAGCCGCAGCCGCTGCAAACGCAGCTTACACAAACGCTGCAAGCGCGATCGGCGAGCCGGATCTCACCCAGACCGCAGGCGCGATGTTCGGACCGTACGTGCCGGAAGGTGCTTACACGAACCAGGTCGCACCGACCATCGACTACACCATGATCAACGTACCAGGCCCGGACGGACAGATCTCCGACGGAAACGCCCAGGACTGGTAAACTGAAATTCATTTAAAACTTCTGGAAGCTGTGCCTTAGGGCACAGCTTCTTTCGTATGCCCGCACCGCGCCTTTACACGTTATTTCCTTGATTTTATGAGCCCCCTACTTTATAATGAGAAGGCTATAAAGGCCGCATTCTGCCTATTTTTCGGGTTAGAGGTCTGCAACCGGTCCACCACCGGTTTATACTTATATATATTTTGAAGGAGAAAAGGCGCTTATGTTTAGAAAAGTTGATACAAACATGAACTTTGTAGAGCGCGAGGGCGAGGTCGAGGAGTTCTGGAGACAGAATCATATCTTCGAGGAGTCCATCAAGGAGCACGAGGGTGACCCATCCTACGTTTTCTACGATGGTCCGCCTACGGCGAATGGTAAGCCGCACATCGGCCATGTCGAGACGCGCGCGTTCAAGGACATGATTCCGAGATTCCACGCGATGAAGGGTGCGATGGTACCACGTAAGGCCGGCTGGGATACCCACGGTCTTCCGGTCGAGCTCGAGGTCGAGAAGCAGATCGGCATCAACGGTAAGGATCAGATCGAGAACTACGGTATCGCGCCTTTTATCGATCACTGTAAGGAAAACGTCTGGAAGTATAAGGGCATGTGGGAGGACTTCTCCTACAAGGTCGGCTTCTGGGCAGACATGGAGCACCCGTACGTTACCTACCACGATGACTACATCGAGTCCGAGTGGTGGGCACTGAAGGAAATCTTCAAGAAGAAGCTCCTGTACGAGGGCTTCAAGGTCGTACCGTACTGCCCGCGCTGCGGAACCCCGCTGTCCAGCCACGAGGTGGCACAGGGCTATAAGGAGCTGACAGAGCGCTCGGCGATCGTCCGTTTCAAGGCGAAGGATCAGGATTTCTACTTCCTCGCATGGACGACCACCCCATGGACGCTTCCATCGAACACCGGTCTCTGCGTAAATCCGGACCTGGATTACGCGAAGGTAAAGGCAGCCGACGGCTACACCTACGTGATGGCGTGCTCACTGCTGGATAAGGTACTCGGACCGCTCGCAAAGGACGGCGAGGCGGCTTACGAGACCCTCGAGACCTATAAGGGTACCGACCTTGTCGGCATCGACTACGAGCCGCTCTATGCCTGTGCAGCGGAAGCGGCTGCGAAGCAGCATAAGCGCGCACACTTTGTAATCGCTGACGGTTACGTAACGGCAGACGACGGTACCGGAATCGTTCACATTGCCCCTGCATTCGGTGAGGATGATGCCCGTGTCGGCCGTGAGAACGGCTTCCCGCTCATCAAGTTCGTTGATGAGAAGGGTGTGATGACCGAGGAGACACCGTTCGCCGGCATGCGCTGCAAGCCGACCGAGAAGGAGATGGCCGCAGGTGCGATCAGCGCGGATCCGGAGGTACTGAAGGATCTGTCCGCACGTAAGCTGCTCTTCGACGCGCCGAAGTTCACGCACTCCTATCCGCACTGCTGGAGATGTGATACACCGCTGATTTACTATGCAAGAGAGTCCTGGTTCATCAAGATGAGTGCCGTAAAGGACGACCTTGTTCGAAATAACAACACCGTCAACTGGTTCCCGGCGACGATCGGTACCGGCCGTTTCGGCGCATGGATCGAGAATGTTCAGGACTGGGGTCTTTCACGTAACCGTTACTGGGGTACCCCGCTCAACATCTGGACCTGCCCGTGCTGCGGTAAGCAGGAGGCTGTCGGCTCCATCCAGGAGCTCCGCGAGCGTTCCACGAACTACGACGAGCTCCTTGCGCAGCTGAAGGCCGAGGGCAAGGGCGGCTACAGCTCCGACTATGTGGGCTACGAGCACATCGAGCTCCACAAGCCGTATGTCGACCAGATCACCCTGCGCTGCCCGGATTGCGGCGGCGAGATGCACCGTGTACCGGAAGTGATCGACTGCTGGTTCGATTCCGGTGCGATGCCATATGCACAGCATCACTATCCGTTCGAGAATAAGGAGCTCTTCGAGTCCCAGTTCCCGGCACAGTTCATCTGTGAGGCCGTGGACCAGACCCGTGGATGGTTCTATTCCCTCCTCGCCGAGAGTACGATCCTCTTTAATAAGGCACCGTACCAGAACGTCCTCGTACTGGGCCACGTTCAGGACGAGAACGGACAGAAGATGAGTAAGTCGAAGGGCAATGCGGTCGACCCGATGGATGCACTCCAGAAGCACGGCGCCGACGCCATCCGCTGGTTCTTCTACACGAACTCCGCACCATGGCTGCCGAACCGCTTCCATGATAAGGCCGTCGTCGAGGGACAGCGTAAGTTCCTGTCGACGCTCTGGAACACCTATGCATTCTTCGTTCTGTACGCCAACATTGACGACTTCGACCCGACGAAGTACAGCCTCGACTATGCGAAGCTCGGCGTCATGGACCGCTGGCTGCTCAGCAAGCTGAACACCGTGATCCGCGAAGTCGATGACGATCTCACGAACTTCCGTATCCCGGAGGCCGCGAACGCGATGCAGGATTTCGTCGACGACATGTCAAACTGGTATGTTCGTCGTTCGAGAGAGCGTTTCTGGGCGAAGGGCATGGAGCAGGATAAGATCAATGCCTACATGACGCTCTATACCGCACTGGTAACGTTCTCGAAGGTAGCGGCACCGATGGTTCCGTTCATCACCGAGTCCATCTACCGCAACCTGGTATGCAGCGTGGATCCGTCTGCGAAGGCATCCGTTCATCTCTGCAGCTTCCCGGAGGCGGACGCGTCGATGATCGACACGGCCCTCGAGGAGAACATGGATGAGGTACTGCACATCGTACTGCTCGGTCGTGCAGCGAGAAACACCGCAGCCGTGAAGAACCGTCAGCCGATCGGTGACATGTATGTAAAGGCAGAGCACGCACTCGATCCTTTCTTCATTGACATCGTCGAAGACGAGCTGAATGTCAAGAAGGTGACCTTCCAGGAGGACCTTCGCGCATTCACTTCCTATACATTTAAGCCACAGCTGAAGACTGTCGGTCCGAAGTATGGCAAGCACTTAAACGCGATTCGTACACATCTCACCGAGATGGATGGTTCCGCAGCGATGGACGAGCTCGACCAGAACGGCGTACTGAAGTTTACCGTGGACGGTGACACCGAGGTCAGCCTCACGAAGGACGATCTTCTCATCGACGTCGCACAGAAGGGTGGCTTCGTGACCGAGGAGGACATGAACCTCACCGTCGTGCTCGACACGAACCTGACGCCGGAGCTCGAGGAAGAGGGCTTCGTCCGCGAGATCATCAGCAAGCTTCAGACCATGCGTAAGGAAGCGGGCTTCGAGGTTATGGACCATATCACGGTCTATGCGAAGGACAATGCTGAGATGATCGCACTCATGCAGAAGAACGAAGACGAAATCAAGCGAATCGTAATGGCCGACAGCATCGTATATGACATCATGAAGGGCTATGAAAAGGAGTGGGATATCAACGGTAAGCAGGTAAAGCTTGCAGTTGAGAAGCTGTAATTCATATGTAGACGGCGGAGGCCCTCAGGGCCTCCGTAGTTCTTCCGTGTTTCACGAGTTTCCCGTAAGGGGAAGGGGGCGTGATCCTTTGCGGAAGTATATTCGACGCTTTGTGGACGCAAAGTGAGTTGAGAATGAAAGGATTTTGTATATGGTGGAAAAGTTTGACAAGGTTGCATTTAAGAAGGCGGTAGAGACCAACGCGCGTAAGCTGTACCGCAGATCCCTCGAGGATCTGAACACGAAGGAAGCGTTTCACGCGGTGGCATACGCCGTCGAGGACGTCATCATTGACGACTGGATGAAGACCCAGAAGGCTGCGGAGAAGCAGGACGCGAAGCGCGTATACTACCTCTCCATGGAGTTCCTGATGGGCCGTGCGCTCGGAAACAACATCCTGAATCTGACCTGTCATAAGGAGCTGAAGGAGGCCATCGAGGAGCTGGGACTGGATCTCAACGCACTCGAGGAGGCGGAGCCGGACTGGGCACTTGGAAATGGTGGTCTCGGTCGTCTCGCAGCCTGCTTCCTGGATTCCCTCGCAACGCTCAACTACTGGGCGTGCGGCTGTGGCATCCGCTACAAGTACGGCATGTTCAAGCAGAAGATCGAGGACGGCTACCAGCGTGAGGTCCCGGATGACTGGCTGAGAGACGGCAACCCGTTCGAGCTTCGTCGTGCCGAGCTTCAGAAGGAAGTCAAGTTCGGTGGCTGGGTAGAGGCCCATAACGAGAATGGCAAGCTGAAGTTCGTTCAGAAGGGCTATCAGTCCGTAATCGCGATTCCGTACGATACGCCGGTGGTCGGCTATGGCAATCACGTCGTAGACTCCCTCCGTGTATGGGATGCCGAGGCGAAGGAGACCTTCCGTCTCGAGGAGTTCGATAAGGGTAACTATCAGGCTGCCGTTGAGAACGAGAACATGGCACGTAACATCGTCGAGGTACTCTATCCGAACGATAACCACCTCGCTGGTAAGGAGCTTCGTCTGCGCCAGCAGTACTTCTTCATCTCCGCGTCCGTACAGACCGCCGTCAAGGAGTATTATGAGAAGCATGATGGAGACATTCACCATCTGTACGAGAAGGTCGCGTTCCAGATGAACGATACGCACCCGACCGTAGCGGTGGCCGAGCTCATGCGTGTCCTCATGGATGATTATGGTCTCGAGTGGGATGAGGCCTGGGAGATCACGAAGAAGACCTGTGCCTATACGAACCATACCATCATGGCCGAGGCCCTCGAGAAGTGGCCGATCGAGCTCTTCTCGAAGCTGCTTCCACGTATCTACCAGATCGTCGAGGAGATCAATCGTCGCTTCTGTGAGGAGATCCGTGTGAAGTATCCGAATAACGCGGAGTACAAGATCTCGAAGATGGCCATCATCTATGACGGTCAGGTAAAGATGGCACACCTTGCGATCGTCGGCGGCCACGCAGTAAACGGCGTTGCGCAGCTGCATACCGAGATTCTGAAGAAGGAGACCCTGAAGGACTTCTACGAGATGTATCCGGAGATGTTCTCCAACAAGACCAACGGTATCACACCGCGTAGATGGATGGTACATGCCAACCCTGAGCTGGCGGCCTGGGTAAGCGACAAGATCGGCGATGGCTGGATCACAGACCTTTCGAAGATCAAGAAGCTCGAAGTTTATGCTGACGATGAGAAGTGCCAGGCCGAGTTTATGGCGATCAAGCGCCACAACAAGGAGCGCCTCGCGAAGTACATCCTCGAGCATAACGGCATCCAGGTATCGACCGATGCAATCTTCGATGTCATGGTTAAGAGACTGCACGAGTACAAGCGTCAGCTGATGAACATCCTGCACGTGATGTACATGTACAACGAGCTGAAGGATCATCCGGATATGGACTTCTATCCGCATGTATACATCTTCGGTGCGAAGGCAGCAGCGGGCTATAAGACCGCGAAGCTCACCATCAAGCTGATCAACAACGTGGCGAACGTCATCAACAACGATGAGTCCATCCACGGTAAGATCAAGGTGGTCTTCATCGAGGATTACCGCGTATCGAACGCCGAGATCATCATCCCGGCAGCCGATATCTCCGAGCAGATTTCGACCGCGTCCAAGGAAGCATCCGGAACCTCCAACATGAAGCTCATGCTGAACGGTGCCCTGACACTCGGAACCATGGATGGTGCGAACGTCGAGATCGTAAAGGAAGTCGGCGATGAGCACGCCTTCATCTTCGGTATGTCCGCAGAGGAGGTCATCGAACTCGAGCACAATCGTCAGTATGTACCGATGGAGATCTTCAACAACAACCAGAAGATCCGCCGCGTGCTGATGCAGCTCGTAAACGGCTTCTACAGCCCGGAGAACCCGGAGCTGTTCCGCCCGCTCTACAACTCACTTCTGAACACGCAGGAGTCCGACGTCGCAGACCGTTACTTCATCCTGAAGGACTTCGATGCCTACCACGACGCACAGGAGCGTGCCGTAGCGAAGTACCAGGACGAGGCATGGTGGGCGAGAGCCGCGATCCTCAACACCGCAAACGCCGGCAAGTTCTCCTCCGACCGTACCATCGAAGAGTACGTGAAGGATATCTGGGGACTCGACAAGCTGAAGGTGAAGTGATCGACTTTCAAACTGGAATTTCATCATGAATAAAGGAAGACCCCGGCTTTTTAGCCGGGGTCTTCGTGCGATTATTCTTTATTGAGGAAGTAGAGTACGCGTTCCGTTTCCTGATAGCCGAGGCTGTCGTAAAGATTCACAGCAATCGTGTTATTGCTGGCGACCTGGAGAAGTACTTTCGTATATGGGCCGTCGGCAGGTGCCGTTTCGACGGCTTCCATCAGGGCGCGGCCATGCCCCTTTCCGAGAAATTTATCATAGACGAGGAGGCCGTAGAGGTAGATCGTGTCAGCGCTGAAAGGGGTGAGGTGCACTTCGCCATAGGAATTACATAAGCTGTCGCCCGGATCAGCGATCGGGCGCGGGAGCTCCTTCACCATGAACAGCTCATCGTACTGATGCGTCGCCCCGAGCGCACGCAGCGTCTCGTAGGTGTCCGGCGCGACGAACGGCGTTGCCTCATCCTCCCCAGAGATCGGACGCTTGATCATGAAGCGGATGCGGTAGCCGCGGAAGTCGTCGAGCAGGCTCTGGTAGCACATGCGGAACATGCCGATCTGACGCATCTGCGGGTGCGTGAAGGCCTCGATCTCCAGCACCTGCTTCCCGTCGATGGTCTCGCCGAGGAGATAGCCGGAGAGCACCGCGAACAGTTCCTCCTCGACGCCGCTCTCCTCCGGGTCATCATTTCGGATGATGTAGTAGAAGTCACCGTCCAGATCTGTGTCATACGAGGTGTGGTCGACTGCATTGCACAGAGACACTAACGCACTGACCGCATCCCAGGTTTCATCATCCAGTTCTTTCAGTAATTCTGCTTCCATATATATCCTCTCCTGTCTGAGCCCTCATTATACTAAACTTGCTATCATTTTTCCATTATGCTAAGATGTTGATGTTCACTAAAGTAATATTTATCGGAGATAATATGGAAAAAGTATATAAAACGATGCGAAATACGGGTGCGGGTTCGATCGCGCTCGGTGTGATCATCCTGGTGTCCGGCCTCATCGTCGGCATCCTGTCGATCGTGAATGGTGCGCTGCTTCTGAAGCGGAAGAACGACATCACCTTCTAAAAGGATGGCGAAGCACAGCACGAGAAACCAGCGGCTGGGCTGGGTTCTTTTCGTCCTTTACCTGGGCGCGCTGTTCTACCTCATGTTCTTCGCGGACATGGCGGAGCGGGGCCTCGGCGTGAAGGAAAACTATACCTATAATCTGAAGCCGTTTGTGGAAATCAAACGGTATCTTTTTTATGCGTCGCAAATCGGATTCCGAGGCGTGTTCCTGAACCTGTACGGGAACATCCTCGGATTTATGCCGTTTGGCTTCATCCTCGGCGTGATCAGCTCGCGCTGCCGCAAGCACTGGTACGACGCGGTGATCTGCACCTATCTCCTCAGCTACGCAATCGAGATGATCCAGCTGATTTTCCGCGCCGGAAGCTGCGACGTCGACGACATCATCCTGAACACCCTCGGCGGCACCCTCGGCTACATCGCCTTCCACATCGTCCAGCACGAACGCATCCGCCGCTACTTCCTGAAACACCCGAAGAAGAAACGATAAATTATGGCCAAAAAGAAAAGATATAATTACATTAAGAAGAAAATCGCGCGTGGTACCGGGCCGTGCATCCTGACGATGCTGCTGGCGCTCGGACTCCTGCTCGCGACCCTCGCGCTGTCCGTGCACTTCCAGGGCCAGGGACCGATGCTCCTGGGCGCGCTCGGCTTCAGCTCCATCGTGATGGCGATCTTCTCAATCTACTTCCTGATCCTCGCCCTCCACGACAGCGAGAAAAACTACCTCCCGGTCCGCATCGGCGGCATCCTCGCCACCTGCGTCCTCCTGGTCTGGATCATTCTCCTCGCCCTCGGCCTGAATTTTTAAATAGAAAGAAACACCATGGAAAGATATGATGATGTGATTGAGCGGATCCGTGAGATCCCGGAAGAGCATGCGCTGAGCGCGCCTTTCCAGGCATACTTCACGGTAGCCGCAGAATTTATTTTATTACTGGACGCGTTCATGAAGGCGCGCACAGAGAGTGAGCTGCCACTGCCGGAGCTTCAGCGCTGGAATGCGGCGCTCTACGCAGAAGCAGCGGAGCACTACGAGGATTCCTACCTGAATCCGCGCGTGGTGGTGGCGAAGCTGGGACCGATCGGGGCCGAGCTCTCGGCACTGTACATGGAGCTGCAGGGGCTGATTCTGTCGGCTTACCAGCAGGACCTCGAGGACATCGTCTGCGTGCTCGAGACCTTCGTGCAGGTCTACTGCATGTTTACCTCGGCGTACGAGGATAAGGAACAAGTAGATACGAAGCAGCTCCGTGACGTCCTCTACAGCTACGCCCACGATTATTCCGAGGATTTCCTGCGTCGGAAGATGGATGCGATGTACATCCCGGCGCGCTCGTACGCGCGTCAGCTGATCCTCGACTACGACTTCCTCGATCCGGCCGACATCTGCCGCATCGGCTACTACGTTTCGGACACCGCCCTTCGGACGGCGGAATTTATCGCGAAGCTGCCCGACGACCGCATTGACCGCATGGCGCGGACCTGGTACCAGGGATTTAAGGACGGCTTCCGCATCCAGGGCAAGCCGTACGAGAAGAAATCGGTCGTTGAGTTCAGCTACCCGGCGGGCTTCGAGCGCGTGGTGAAGCGCACCGCGGCACTCTTCGCGGAGGATGGCTTCGATTTCACGATCCCGCTGCGCCCGCAGCATTTCCTGACGCGCACCCCGGGCCGGAGCCGCCAGCTCTTCGAGAGCCCGAACCCGCAGATGGATTTCGACCACAGCTACGACCTCGCCCTCGTGATGGGCGACCGCATCTGCGCCCGCATGCTCGAGGAGCAGCGCCGGATTTTCCGTTCCTACGGGGACGAGATCGGCCGCTACGCGGGTCCAGTCGTGATGGAAAGCTTCGGCGCGCCGGCGTTCGAGCCGGTGGAGGAGCCCGCGCGGCTTCGCTTCACGACGCATCAGTCTGAGGTTTACGGACACTACCAGAACAGCGTCCAGCTGCTCGTACATGAATTCGTGCTCGAGGAAGAGCGCTCCTTCACGATCATTGCCTGGCCGCTCCCGACGATCGGCCCGGATTTCGAGACGATTTTCCGTGAGACGGAGGCGGTCAACACCCTGTCCTCCGCGACGTACCGTCCGGTGCAGGAGCGTCTGATCGCCGCCCTCGACGAGGCGCGCTCCGTCCATATCCTGGGGAAGGGCAATGCAACCGACCTCTGCGTGCAGCTCCA
>CALAOB010000033.1 GCA_937927445.1 uncultured Oribacterium sp.
GAACTCCGGACTTACACCGGTTAGAAACGTGCGCCGCCAGGCGCACCAGAAAAAGAGATGCCCATTAAAGGCATCTCTAAATCTTTGTTCAATGAAATTTAATTCCTCTCTAAATATAACCTCAACACTGGTTCAACACACTTCAATATAACTTCAATATAACTTCAATATAACTTCAACACCACTTCAATAAAGGATCATTTGGGATCGAAGTTCATCTCCCATCTGCAGAGCCAGCATCCGAAGCCTTTCGTTCTTTCGGCGACAGCATACTGCAGCGTTCCTCGATCAGCGCACAGAGCTCTTCTTTCATGTGTTCCGGGAGGAAGGATGCAGCGCACAGCTCCAAAAATTTCGGTTTCATGCGCAGGAGCCGGGCAATCATTTTCTCTGCGGCTTTTTCGGGGATTCCACAGGCAGATGCGAACGCCATGAAATCTTTTCGACGAAGGTTCCGCTTCTTTCCATTCATCGTCAGCGCAAACTGCTCCTTATCTTCCGGCATGATGACATTGACAGGAAGAAGATCATACGCCTGCGACAGATGATAGTCCTCGCTTCCCGCCTCGCTTTCGATCAGAGAGAAATTCTTGAGATGCATGTCCGAATTTCCGACGATAAACGAGAACACCAGTCGGATAAACAGTTCACTCATGTCCAGGCCGCGCTGCGTGGAGTAGCGTTCGATCACCTTCGCACAGCGTTCATAGGAGCCTCGGTACTTGTCCTGCGTCAGTCGGAGATCCAGCTGGCAGAAGTCTTCCATCGCGATCTTACGGATTTCCGCCCCGTCGATGACACGGTCGATGCGCTTCGTGATATACGCAAACTGCTTGTTCGCTCTGATCAGGGCGTGAGGCACCGTCGCGATGCCTGCTGCATCTGCCATGCACATGACGAGCTGCTCTGCTTCGGGCAATGCTTCAAACTCCTGGACCTGTGGTTTCAGAATATACCCATTCGGATAGTTGACCAGTGTCAGCCTCGGCTGCTTCTCATCTGAAAAGAGATGCAGGGACAGCTTCTTCTGCACGCCGGTGACCGTGTATCCGTTTTCGGTATTTTCCTTTGTGATCTGCCGAAGTGTTTCTTCGTCGAGCCGGATTTCCGGCAGTGCACGCGTGCCGAAAAAACGTCTGATACAGGCCGTATGCCATCCATTCTGATCTTTTTCACGAAGAGGTTTCCCGCAGCATAAACATTTCATACTCTGGCCTCCATGATCGATACATTTCCGATCGGGTCCTTGCACGCTTTCAGCAGTAGGCCGAAACGGTCCGTCGGGAGGAGCTTCCAGTTCCGGCTGATGACATTGAGCAGCCATCCTTCCGGTATCAGGCCGTCGAAAAAGGAGAACAGCGTGCTGGAGCTGTAAGCTTCCTCACGCAGCGGAAGGGTCAGGGAAACTGCCGTAGCGTCAGCGCGCAGCATATACGCACGGTCATAGGAAAATGTATATCCGCTGTCTGTCTCGCTCAAAACGCCGGCATAGGTATCCCGTACGTATACATATGCTTTTCTGAATGTCTCCTCCATCAGGCTTCGTCCTTTCTCCCGGGTACGGCTTCCATATCGAACATCGCGAGGGCGACATTCACCTTATCCATGCGGACCGTTTCTTTTCCCTGCTCCAGATCACGCACGAAGCGTAAGCCCAGCCCGGAACGAATCGCAAACTCCTCCTGGGTGAGCCCTGCCGCGCGCCGGCTTTTCTTTACAAATTCCGCAATTTTATTCATGTGTGTTCACCTGTGCTCTCCCTGATGAAGTCATGCAGACACGTGGTAGTTCGCGTCCTGCATGACGTGTTAGCATCATTTTATACCTTTTAGGGTATAATGTCGATAGCCGGAAACATTTTTATACCTTATAGGGTATAAAATATGAAATGCGGATGTGATTTATACCCCTTGGGGTATAAATTGATGGCAAAAATAGGCGAAGATCTGCTGGCTCTGCAGATGGGAGATGAACTTCAATTCCAAATGAACCTTTATTGAAGTGGTGTTGAAGTTAAATCAGATCATTTCTTATTCTTCGTTCTTCCTTATAGGAAATGGAATGACATTGGTAGGTGCATGCTGTTCCGCCTCCCATAGTGTCAGCTTCTGCTGCATATTCATCCAGCTTTCCACCGACGTATTGGTAGCCTTTGCAATCCGAATCGCCATTTCCGGGCTTAATGCTGCCTTTTCATTCACAAATTCTGAAAGGGTCTTTCGACTCACGCCAAGCATATGTGCCGCATCCGTAATGGTTATATGTAATGGCTTAAGAACATCTTCCAGAAAAACATTTCCCGGATGGGTCGGCTTTCTAGTCATACCGTGCCTCCTTCTTCAGTGATAATCCTGATAATCAATCAGATATGTGTCCTGCTCTTCTTTGAACCTGAGTCATAGAAGTTCTTTTATCCCTTATATGCGAACGATTTAATCATATCAAATGTACACTGTAACGTTGCAGGTGTCAACAAGCCGATAGTTTTGCTGCTTGAGGCTAAGCAAGGAACGCTGCGGTATTCTGTCGCCCTGCATCCGATCGTAGGCACGCTGACGGGGAAAATGGATCATCATGCCTACGATCAGGCTCGATTTTATAGGCACGGTGTCCATAAATCAGGGTTAGCGTGCCTATAGAAAAGCAAACTGAAAGAGACGCCCGGCAAAGGCGTCTCTTTTTTGTTACTGTCCGGTCCAGGCGCCGGTCTCGTCGACGTGGTAGCCGTCCGGGGTGATGGTGTTCCGGAGGAGGGCGCCCATGGTGCCGCTGCCTTCGTCCTTCGAGAAGTAGTACCACCTGCCGTCGATCTGCTGCCAGCCGATGAGCATCATGCCGCGGGTGCCGTCGGATGCCGGGTTCAGATAGTAGATGTTTCCATCGGTATCGATCACCCAGCCGGTCAGCATCTTCCCGTCTGGTCCGAACTTGAACCAGCCGTAGCGCTTCTGGCGTCTGCGCTCATCAGCGTATGGATTATAGATACATACCCAGCGATTCGTCATCGGGCTGGTGCCGGTCTGGTAGCTCCAGCTGCCATCCGCGTTCTGAATCCAGCGGCCGCCGGTTTCCACCCAGGTCGGGAGGCCGGACGCATAGAGCTCAGAGGCCCTGTCTGCAGCGGTCTTTCGGCTGGAAGAGCCAGCGCCACCGCTATGGCTGCCGCCCTGCGCGCCGCTGACATGGACCGTGATCTCATCCTTCAGCATCAGCGTCGGGCTGTAGACCTCGATCGTACAGCTGCCGTTTCCGACGGCGGTCACCGTGCCGTTCTCGTCCACGGTTGCCACGCGACTGTCGGAGCTCCGGTAGCGGATATCCGTACACAGCGCGCTCCACGGTGCACACGCCACCTTCAGCGTCTGCTGCGCCTTCGCCGTGAGGTTCAGGCTTTCCGCGCCGTCCTCGATCTCGAGCACGACCGGCTCCGCGCTGTAGAGGTCGCCGTATGCCGACGCGACGGTCGCACCATCCTGCACGGCCACGAGCTCCAGACTGATCCGTCCGAAGCCGTCCCAGTCCTCGATCTCCGGTGTGAAGCGAAGTGTATCCTCCACGGAAACGCCGGATCCCAGTGTACCGAGGCCAATGCTTCCGACGGCACGTCGTCTCTCCGCGCCATCGAGTACATACGCCACGACTTCGCCCGCTGACGACGCCGCGTTGCCGATGTTCTCGATTTCAAATGGGATGATCGCCTCCTTTCCGTCAAATGTCAGCTCGCCCATGTCGAGGCGCAGCCGCGCTTCGGACTTCAGCTCGATCTCTGCCGTCGTCTCGGAAGCCGTCGTCGTGTCCTTCTCGACGACGCTCAGCAGAATCGATTTTCCGTCGAGGTCCTCGTCCGGCACCGTCCATGGAATCTGCACGGTGGTTTCCTCGTTCGTATCGAGGAGACGGTCGACCTTGTCGCTGTACAGCTTCTTTGTTCTCACGCCGTTCTCCATCAGATATGCCTCGATCGAGAAGCCCTTCGCCTCCAGCAGTCCGGCATTCCGTACATCGAAGCGGATCGTCGAGGTCTCACCGGCGATCATGCTGCTGTCCATATCGATGGACAGCTGGTCGATCTCCAGGGATCCGCCGCGCGCGAAGTCGATCTCCGCGAGGGCGTTCTTACTGAACTTGATCTTCCCATCCTTGTCGATCCACTGCTCATAGAAATCTGACAGGAGCCGGATGCTGCCATCCGTCGCCATCGTGAGCGTGAAATCATCGATTACCTTATCGAAGTCCGTGATGCGGACCGCATCGGTGAAGCCCCATGCGCTGTCGGAGTGATGGCCATTGCCCTCACTGCCATCTGCGCCGGTTTCTCCAGCGCCAGCTGCACTGCCATTCGTGCCGGTGCCTGCATTGTTGCCTTCACCGCCCGTCGTGCCGCTGGATGTACCGGTCGTACCGCTGCCGGCACTTCCGCTCGTATCCTTCGCCATCCGGTAGCGTCGGCCATAGAGCTCGACCGTCGCCTTCTCGATCTCCGGTCCGAAATCCGTATAGAATACATACAGATCGCGGCCATCTCCGGTGATCGTGTAATCATCGATGGAGCTGCTGTGGTCTTCATCTTCCTTGATGCGGGTCTCTACCGTTCGGAAATCGCCCTGGGCGATCGCCTCATAGTAGCTGCCTTTATATCCAGATGTGGAACTTTCGTCCGATACGTCCTCCGGAAGTTCAAGATCCGCTGCCGATTTCTTATACCAGCTGTAATCCGGCGGTACGTCCTTCACATAGTAAGCACCCTTCGCCGTCTTATAAGCATCACCGATCTCTGTGGTATGGAACAGCGCCTCGATCAGTCCGCTGACGTCGAGGAGCTCGAGCAGCTCGCCATCCTCGGTCCAGCTCAGCACGAGATGTCCATTCACCTTCGTAAGCTTCGGCACGGCCTGACACTTATCATCGCTGCCGATCCGGATCGGATAGTAATTCCGGGAATGCGTCACATCGCCGAGTCCGAGGTACAGCTTCCGATCACCAGTCGTGAGGTCCCCATCCTGATCGAGCGTGTACGCCGTCACGAGGTAATCGGTATCCTCGATCCGGATGCCCTCGGTCTGGTAATCCGTCACGAGCGGGTCGTTTTTCTCTTCATTTTTGATCACTACAAATTCGTTCTTCTCCACCTTGACCAGGGCACTGCTTACATCCAGCGTCGCCCGTACAGCCGTGGAATACCCCTTACTGAGGTCCGTCAGCTCGTCCAGCTTCGTGAGCGTCGAGATATCCCGTGCGACGTAGGTGCAGTACACCTTACCGCCTGCGGTGCAGAGCGACGGGGCCTGAAGATAGAACTCATCAAGCGACGGGGCCTGAAGATAGAACTCATCAAGCTTCGATGGGGAAATCTGGAATTCACTGCCCAGCTGACCACTCGTTACATCATATACTCTGCCGCTGATCTTGAAGGCATTGAACTTCTTTCTGTACGCATCCATCGTCTCTTCGTCATTTGTGCCCTCGATCTTCGTCGACGCATCCATCCAGGCGATGACGACCTTGTTCCCCACGACGGTCAGCGCCGGCATGGAGTCATAGCTTCCATCCTCGTCCAGGGCCACCGGCACGCTCCAGTGGTCACCAGCCTGATTGCTGATGGTGTAGTAGAGGCGGGAGCTATCGCCGTTATCCGAAGCGGCGATGAAGACTGCAAACGCACGTCCATTTGGAAGCTCGACCATTTCCGGACGCGTCCGTTCCGCCGCATCTTCCAGGAGTATCTGCTTCCTTACCGGCACCGGCTGTGCATTGACGCCACCGGTTCCGCGGAATTTGCTCATATCCGACGAGCCCATGTCGTAGCGCTGGAAGGAGATTTCATCTTCACCCAGGCCGGCATACGCCTCCTCGTAGGCGTCATTCAGCGAAAATGCAGCGGCCACGTCATCCTCTGCTGCTGCCTCGTCCAGTATCGCACGGAGCGGGAACGTGCCTGCCGTCGATGCTTCGTCATCTTCTTCAGCATTCAGCGCAAACGCGTGATCATCCGTGTCGTCTGCTGAAGCCGCGTTCAGCGGCAAAGTATCTTCAAACTCCTTCGTGATGGCGTTGTTGAAGAACTCGACCTTCGTCTGACCAGCATAGTTGCCCCAGCCCTGCTCGATCTTTGCGATATCGAAATCCACTTTGAGGAGAACGAGGTCGAAGCCGAGGCCGCCGGCTGCGTTCAGGATGATGCCATACGGATCGCCGGAGACATTGTCCTTCACCAGCTGCAGCTTCATCTGCACACTGACATAGCCGCGCGCACTCAATACACCGCACAGGCCGGCGCCCGCCTGCACCTTCGCCTGCACGACAGAATCCAGCTCGATCAGGAAATCACTTCCCGAGAAGATGTTCTGTACATTTCCGCTGTAGGCGTTAAAATCGCCTTCGCTAAACGCCGCCTTCCCGGCCACACAGACGCCGCCCATCGTGAGATCGACCTCGACACCACCGGACAGATTCAGGAAGCATGGCACATACCCGACCATCGTATAGAAGGTTTTCGATGCATCCACAGCACCGCCGACGGTGACGGCGGTCGTCGCGAGCACATACTCGTTCTGCACCGGATCCAGCAGGAATTCGAAGCTCAGGTTGAAGATCGCACGCACATTGATGTAGCCCTGTGCCTTCGTCATACTCGCCTGTTCATTCTTCGCTTGCGAAAGCTTTCGTTCACGTTTTCTTTCGGAAAGTGCCTTCTTTATGTCGTAATGATTAAGCTTCCTCTGCTCCTCCTCCGTAAGCTCACGACCTTCCTCCTCAACCATCGCGCGGATATGATCCGCACTTGCACCGGCATTGGCTGCATCCTTACCGGCTTTGCGTGCTTTCTTTTTCAGCTTACTGGTCCTCTGGGCGGCCTCATAAAAGGTCTTTGCAGCGTCTTTCTTCTGCTCCGGCGTCTTCGAGGAGCCGTCCTTCAGCATCATATCGAAGTTGATGTTCAGCGAGTAGCCGCTTTTATCCGGGTAGTCGAGACGAGAGAAGTTCAGGATACCGCTCTGCGCGGTGCTCTTCGCTGCGCCCAGAAGCGGAATGTTTACATCGCCCATCGCCCCGTCGATATCGAAGCTCTTCGGTGCGATCTTCTCGTTCTCCACATAGCTCACGAGACCAGTGTCGACCGTCGGATAGATGATCGGGATCGATTGTGCTGTATCGCCCACCGTCACACTGCGCTTTTCCTTATCCACGATCTGCACTGTGATCCGGTCACCGTTGTGCAGATTCGTGAGCATCGAAGGAATCTCCGCCGTGAAGATGTTCGAGCCTTCCAGCATCGCATGGCCCTCGTAGTCCGCTGTTGAGCCGGTGACCGTCCGCACGGTAAATACCAGCTTCTCGATGCTCCGGCGCTTCATATCCACGAGCGCCGTCAGCTTCAGATTATCATCGAAGCAGCGCACCTGGTTCTTTCGAAGATCCGTCTTCTGACGGCTCTCCGACTTATCATAATCATAGGAAATCGACGTCACCACCGGTGCCGTAATCGGGTATTGCACCTCGAGCATGCCGGCATCCACACTATACACCTGTGTGATGCGGTCGAGCGTACCGCTGCCGAATACGAAATCCGCCACCTGTGCATCATCGATGCCGTTATCAATCAGGAGACTGACGCGGTCGCCTTTCTTCGCCTTGAGTCCGGCCAGGCTGATGATACCGCTGTCATCCGCCGTCGCCGACTGAAGCTGTACGTGGCGGCTTCCGTTCGTCACGAATTCACCGTTCGCCAGTGAAACAGCATACCCCTCTGCCGGATTCGTTTTCGCCTCCAGCGCGGTTTCACGTATGGACTTTACACGCGTCACGACGGTACCGCTGAGGCTGTATTCCCTGAGATCGCTCTTCTTCACCTTCTCGATGTCGAGCTTCAGGAGATTATCCGCGGTGTTGCTGCGGAGGATGAAGCTGTAGCCCTGGGTCTGATAGGTCCTGCCCGTCATCTGATCAGTGATCACCGGACGGTATACAAAATTGCTGTCGGAAGGCTTACCGGTCACCACTACCCGGACGGTGCATGCGGCACCGATTGCCGGCTTCATCTTCTTTGCCCAGCCGTTCTCTTCCGGATTCAGATTCAGGACATTCTTTTCCTTCAGATAGCTGCCCTCCAGCTCATCCTGCGGAATCAGATTTTCGATGCGGAGATTCTTTCTGGCTGCGTTGGAAGCGAACACGATCTCCACATGGTTATCGTTCTTCGCGAGCAGTGGACGAATCATATAGTTCTTCCCTGAACGCAGCGTATAGGATCGGGCATCCCGGATACTGTTGAAGTGTACGCCGCCGTCCTCGGAGATTTCGAAGCCGGTGACGCGGTAATCTGTATCCTCGGATTCCGCACTGAGATCCAGCGTATCCCCTGCGTGGAAGATCCCGGAAGCGCCAGCCTTCGGAAGCTTAGTGGAGGTAAAGACTGCCTTCGTGCTTCCGCCGCCCGCATCCGGTGGCACCACACTGACCTTGACATCCGTGTAAGCTACGGTTGGCTTAAAGTTCAGCTTCTGGTAATAGGATACGCTCGACAGATCGCCGCTCTCCGTATAGGTTTTCTTCTGAAGGCTCTCGATCCAGTTCACAAAATACTTATCCATGACGATGGTGTCGAGATGTGCCGTCGCACGCTCCTTCACGGTCTTCACCGCATCCTTCGAAAAATCGATAGCGTCACTGTTCACGCTCTTTCCAGTCATGCGGTCGAGGTAGCTGAGATACTCCTCCGGATAGCTGGCGGTGACCTTCTTATCCTTATCATCCGCAGAGATGGTGATCGTATAACCGGTGATGGTACCGAAATAGCCATCTACGCCATTGACTGTACTTTTATCCAGGGTGAAGACGATGTTCGCATCGTCTGTATCGACGTTTGTAAAGATATTCCGGCTGTCGGTTTTTCCCGCTTCGATGATCTGCGCACCGCACTCCATCTTCGCCTGCATCGGCACGGTGTCGGTCGTTCCGAGGAAGCTCATCTTCTCCGGATTCGTCACACTGACCTCATACTTTTTATACATCGCCGCGACACCATAGAAGCGCATATAGCTCTTCGGCGTCTGGGTCTTCGAAGCATCCACTGCATAGACGATGGCCTCGATATTATCGGCGACGTTCTGTACCTTGATCGCTGCGCCGCTCGAAAGCTCCGGGGTACCAAATTTACCATTTCTGTCCTTCTGCTCGAGGTCCTTTCCGGTGCCCAACGCATGCAACTTGAAGCGGAGCTTATTGCCTCCGCCGTAGCTGCTGATCTGCTTCCAGTGTGGAATCAGATACTGATAGTAGAGTCCGTTGATGGTCGGACGGCCGGCCGGCGGATTTTCGTTCGAGCTCCATACGGAGCCGGTACACCCGGTGGATGTGTGGAGGTATTCCAGCTTGCCCTCACCCTTATGGAAGTCCTTTTCTCCCTTCGGCAGCAGATAGCAGTTCTGGAGCGTGCCGAGCCCGTTCGGCTTGCTTCCGTGGCGCTGATCCTTTCCATAGGAAAAGATGCCGCCGACGTCGGTGCTGGCGGAGAAGAAATACTGTCCGACCTCCAGTGCCGGATGATAGCTCTCATCGTAGATGTCCGCTACGACATCGCCCTTTTTATACTTTACCTTATAGGGTTTTCCACCGATTGTAATGTCGAAGGAAAGATCCTCGGAACCATTTGCAACTGCACCGTTGGAAGCATTGGCCTCCTCGTCCTCCTCTGAAAGCATAGCAACGCTGGAGAAGAGCGTCGTTTCCTCTTCCCCGTCGATGACGATAGCGTTCGCCTCCGTCGTGGTACCGGCCTGCGCAGCCAGGTAATCGCTGAGATACAGTGTGCTGTCCTTCGTGAGGGCGAGCTCCACTTCCTTTTCGGTTTCGTATGGTGCGAAGACGACGGTGCCGTAGACCTGCTCCGCGCCGGTTTCTGCGTCCTTGCCGCGAATGTTCGCAGACGCCATCGAGTATTCGGCGCCCTCGCGCTGCAGGGTCACGAGCGCCTTTCCGTCCTCGACGGTAAATTCGTCGCCTGCGAAGGAAAGCGCCGACTGCTCCGACGCCTCGTCGTCTGTGATGATGACGGAGAGGGAGGTGACCTTGTACGGCTCCATGTTTTCGGCGTCGGTGATCATCACCGAGAACGCCTCGGTGCCCTCGGACCGGTCATCATCTAAGATGCGGAACCGGAGGTACTGCACGTCTTCGCCAGGTGCGAAGTGGATCGTCTGCTCCGCGGAATGTGGGATCGCCGCGACCTGCTCCGGCAGGATCTGGGAGAGGATCGCATCGGTCAGACTGCCGCTGACACCGCTCGAGCCCTCTTCACGCGTCGGCTCACCCGTCGCCGCCTCCTTCAGCATCGCGAGACGGCTCTTCGTCGAGCTCACCGCATCGCTCCCGGCGACCGACAGCACGGAGGCTGAGGCGACGGAGTCGAAGTCGGAAGCATTGGCCTCCTCGTCGTCGAAGTCGTCGTCTTCGTCGAAATCGTCATTTTCGTCAGCTTCATCGGTATCGTCGTCATCTGACAGCACTTCTGACGGAGAGGCGAGTTCCGTATCCTCGCTTTCATCGTCATCCGCTTCGTCTTCTGCTTCTGACGGCGTGGCGAGCGCGACCCACTCGAGAACCTCCTCCGAACTCGTCTTTCCGGTCACACCGATCAGATTTCCATCCGCATCGAAGCGGTACTCCGTGCCC
>CALAOB010000034.1 GCA_937927445.1 uncultured Oribacterium sp.
CGATGACGAGGCGCCGCCGACCCTCGAGCTGCAGGGTGGCGAAACCGCCGAGGCTGCACTTCTTCGCGTGATCCGCCGGGCCGCCGCCTACGAGTTTGACCAGTCCGTGCGCTACATGTACGATTCTGATTTTTACAGCAGCGCAAGCGAGGCCGAGCGCCAGGGCATCTACGCCGAGTACATGAAGTATCGCATGCAGACCCTCGCGGACGACAACATCACGGCAGACCTCCCGATGTACCTCGACGACGACGGTGATCTCGTGGTCGCGGTGCCGATCCATGGGATGGCGGGCGGCGGGCTCTACAGCACCGAGCTCAGGCCAATGCAGACGATCTATCAGTATGATGCTGCTTCGGATCGTGTTCTCTCCGGAGAGGACTGGGAAGACAAGCTTGAAGACGCACGCGAGGCAGGTGAGACCCTGGATGTGATGAACGCGGAGCGTCGTGATCTGAACCTCAGCTTCGACGATGCGGTGTTTATCAATTATGAGGATGGCTGCATGACCGTCCGCATCGAGCAAAACGACTGGACCGAGGCTGCGTTTGGGGTCGGAAGCATTGAATATGGCAAGGAGTATGCGGTCGACGGCGTCTATAAGGACTATGCGAGCGCGGAGCTGCTGACCATCATGCACGGCGAGCATGTCGTGCCGACCTTCGTTTCGACCGACGGCATGATCGCGTACCTCGACCTCTACCACGGCGCGTGGGGCGGCCACTTCTGCCTGACCGAGCCGGCCTACGGGATCGTGAACGTCGAAGCGATCGCCGAGGGCAATGCTTCCGCCGTTGCAACGGCGCTGGAGGCGAACATGTTCGGGCAGAACGACACGTTTGCGCGCGATGTGATGGGCCTCTACGAGAGCGAGGGCTGCACGACGGAGACGAGCTTCGACACCGATGCCGGCACGAGCTACACGGATCGCTTCTACCTCGGCTTCGATTCGGACGATCCGTCGAAGTTCCTGTATCAGGATGCCTGTGTGGACGCGGAGATCTCTCTGAACTACGAGGGCCGCTGCACCTGGCTTGGCATGAATGGGCAGGGCCTCGTGTTCTGCGTCGAGTTCTACGACGAGGACCTCGGGCAGATGCATTACAGCGCTTTCCAGATTCGCCGCGTGGAGGAACTGAACGAGAAGACCGACGAGTGGTACGAGTACTTGCGCTACCAGCACCTCGGCGGCTACGACCTCTTCGGCAGCGACGACGAAGTGCGCGAGCTCAGCCTCGCGATGGGAGATGCAACAGAAAAGGAGGAAAGTATGAGTACTGGAAATCTTGCAATCAACGGAACATTTGTAGACGGCTGGATGCTGAGCGCGGCGGATCGCGCGGCGATGATCGTCCTCGAGGATGATCAGTACAGCATGGTGGCGAAGCTGCAGGCGACGGCCGCGGTACATGATCTTCGAATCTACACCTTGGACATGGACTTTTCGGAGGCCGAGGGCATCCGCTTCCGTGGCACACAGCGTGGACAGGTACCGGCACTCCAGGCCGGCCAGGCGATCTACCTGAAGCTCTCCTTCCCGGGTGACTCCCCGCACCACGGCATCTCTTACGTTGATGCCGCCGGCACCACCCACTACCTCTCCCTGATGCAGAGCGGCTTCGACGGCTCGCTCGCACTCGGAGAAGAAGCAGCGTTTAAATGATGGATGGGCCGGGCCCGCTGACACCTGTTTTTCTCGCAATAGAAGAGCTTCAGAAAATAGGGCATTAGATTTTCGGAAGAT
Organism: uncultured Oribacterium sp.; assembly: GCA_937927445.1. Taxonomy (GTDB): domain Bacteria; phylum Bacillota; class Clostridia; order Lachnospirales; family Lachnospiraceae; genus Oribacterium. Next base: position 1,745 of record CALAOB010000034.1, read on the forward strand.
TTGACACAAAATCGGCCATAATTAGAAAAGGGACATTACCTGAGGTAATGTCCTTTTTTCTATGGAAGCTCTATTGCGTCAAAACTCAGAGTTCCCAGCGGGTCAGTGGTTCCTCGACGTCGAAGACGCGGTTTTTATAGCCTGCAGTACAGTCGAGGGCGAGGAACTTCCTCGGGAGTCCCTTTTCGCCGAAGTTATGCATCGGGAAGATGGCGTCGGCGTCAGCATAGTGCATGAAATCCTCGATGCCCTTCCACCAGCCTTTGAGGCGAGGGTCAAGGGGGATGAAGGCAAGCGTGAAATGCTGTCCGCGGATGTGCTCGAGTTCTTCGTGGTAGATGTCCGCGAGCTTCTGATCCTCCACATCGCCGTCCCACCACCAGTTATTGAGGTCGCCGGCATGGTAAATGCAGAGGTCTCCGAGCTGAATGATGAACGCGACGCCCTCGTCGTTTGAGCGGAGGGTGTCGATGGACACAGTCCCTCGCCCGCCTGCGAGCTGAAGGAGACGGTGCTCGTGTGGAAGCATTGGACAGGCGAACGGCTGGACGGCTGTCGGAACCGGGATGTCGGCCGAGAGCACGAAGACGGCGAGCGGGTATCGATCACGCAGTGCGAAGATTTTCCTCGAAAAGTGGTCGTGATGCGCATGGCTGTTAAAGAGGAGCAGCGGCTTCGCCGGATCGAGGGTGGGCAGTGGCACCTGTCTCTTATACACATCTGACGCTGCCGACGATCTACTCTGTGTAGATC
>CALAOB010000035.1 GCA_937927445.1 uncultured Oribacterium sp.
CGGCGGCGCGATCCAGAACGTCGTCACCGAGGACGAGGCGACGGCGAAGGACATGGTCCAGTTCCTGAAGCAGCACCGCTACGGACGTGCCACCTTCCTCCCGCTCAGCAACATTCGCGGCCGCCGCGATAACAACTGTGAGCAGGCGTCGCATGAGCGCGGTGCCATCGGACTCGCGTGCGACCTCATTGACCTCGACAAGAAGTACATCAGTCTCGCAGAGTTCCTGCTGGGCCGTGTGCTCGTGGTCGACAACATTGACAACGCACTGCAGATCCAGCGCAAGTACCGGCAGAGCCTCCGCATCGTGACGCTCGAGGGCGAGCAGCTGAATCCGGGCGGTTCGATCTCGGGTGGTGCCTTCCGGAACAGCTCGAATCTGATGGGCCGGAAGCGTGAGCTCGACGAGATCGAGACGCAGATGCTCGAGGCGGAGAAGCAGGCCGCGGAGCTGCGTGCGAAGCTGAGCGAGGGCGAGAACCGTCGTGCGCTCGCGAAGGCGTCCGTCGAGGCGCATCACGAGGAGATCGAGCAGCTGAAGCTCGATCAGAACACGAAGACGATGGCGATCGCGTCCCAGATCAACGTCGAGTACTCGTCCCTGTCGACCCGTACCGACTTCGTGACGGAGACCCTGCACCGCCTGAACGGCGAGCTCGAGGCCCTCACGACCGAGAAGGGCGAGATGGAGGATGCGCAGCAGAACAGCGACCAGGTGCTTGCGGAGAAGGCGGATCGTATCACCGAGCTCCAGGATCTGATCGCCAATGCAGACAACGTGGCGGCAGAGGCCCAGGCGGAGACGGCACGGGCCACGGAGGAGAAGGAGAAGCTCGTCGCCGAGCGGAAGACCTTCTTCGGCCGCAAGGATGAGATCTCGCAGCGACTGCTCGATATGGAGAAGGAGTCGATGCGTGTACAGAATAAGAAGGAAAAGCTCGACGACAAGATCGACAAGCTCACGAGCTACATGTTCGACGAGTACGGGCTCACCTTCGACGAAGCGAAGAAGCGCTATTCCGAGGAGTACAAGAATACCTCGGAGGTGCGTTCGCTCGTGACGAAGCTGAAGAATCAGCTGAAGGCGCTCGGTCCGGTCAATGTCGACGCGATCGAGCAGTATAAGGAGGTCAGTGAGCGTTACGAGTTCCTGAATAATCAGTACCTCGACCTCACGGAGTCCGCGAAGTCGCTCGGGAAGGTCATTGAGGAGCTCGACCAGGGCATGCGGAAGCAGTTCAACGAGAACTTCCAGCGTATCCAGGTAGAGTTCGACAAGACCTTCAAGATTCTCTTCGGTGGCGGACAGGGACGTCTGGAGCTCGACACCTCGGATCCAGATGTGCTGACGACCTCGATTTCAATCATCGCCGAGCCACCTGGAAAGAAACTGCAGAACATGATGCAGCTGTCGGGTGGTGAGAAGGCGCTGACGGCGATCGCGCTGCTGTTTGCGATTCAGTGTCTGAAGCCGTCGCCGTTCTGTCTCCTCGACGAGATTGAGGCGGCGCTCGACGACTCGAACGTTTCGCGTTTCGCCGAATACCTGCATAATCTGAACCAGACGCAGTTCATCGTCATCACGCACCGTCGTGGTACCATGGAGAACGCGGACCGACTGTTCGGAATCACCATGCAGGAGAAGGGTGTGTCGACGCTTGTTTCCGTGGATCTCGTTGCGGATCAGCTGGATGCTTAATTGAATTCCGGACGGATTCTGGACCACCACCGGAGAGCACTCACTCAATTCAAAGTACAGAACCTTCCGCCTTGTTCGTGCCTGCCATTACAGGCAAGCCTGTATGGCAGGACACGTACAATTCGTAAGAACCTGTTCTTTGAATTCGCAATTTAGCTCTCCGGGGGTGGCTCCAGAATCCTGTTGCATGATAGAATAAACATAAACGAACACTATAGATTTTAAAGGAGAGCTAATGGCAAATTTCTTCTCTAGATTAATTAATAACATCTTCCAGTCGAATGAGGTCGCGGATGAGGCGTTCTATGAGGATCTGGAAGATGCGATGATCATGTCGGATGTGGGTGTGACGACGACGCTGAAGATCATCGATGCGGTGAAGTCGGAGGCGAAGCGTCAGGGTGTGAATACGACGCGTGAGGTGAAGAAGATTCTCAGGGATTATCTGTATGAGCTGATGCGTGTGGATGAGTCCTACTATGATTTCGAGCGGCAGAAGAGTATCATTTCGGTCATCGGTGTCAATGGTGTTGGGAAGACGACGTCGATTGGTAAGATGGCGTACTTTTTCCAGCGTCAGGGGAAGCGGGTGATTCTGGCGGCGGCGGATACCTTCCGTGCGGGTGCGATCGAGCAGCTGAAGGAGTGGGGGAAGCGGATCGATACGGATGTCATCGCGCAGAAGGAGGGTTCCGACCCGGCGGCGGTGGTCTTCGATGCGCTGCAGTCCTTCAAGTCGAAGAATGCGGATCTGCTGATCATCGATACGGCGGGTCGTCTTCATAATAAGAAGAACCTGATGCAGGAGCTCGGTAAGATCAACCGTATCATCGATAAGGAGTTCGCGGAGGGTTTCCGCGAGACGCTGGTCGTGCTGGATGCGACGACGGGTCAGAATGCGATGTCGCAGGCGGAAATCTTCAAGGATGCCTGCCAGGTGACGGGTATCATCCTCACGAAGATGGATGGCACTGCGAAGGGCGGCATCGCCCTCGCGATCCAGTCGGAGCTCGGTATCCCGGTGAAGTACATCGGCACCGGCGAGAAGGCCACAGACCTTCGCCGCTTCGACGCCAAGGAATATGTAGATTCGATCTTCGCGGATTAATAAATTGAATCAATCGAAAAAGATGCTGTCAACAAAAATAGTTGACAGCATCTTTTTATGTGCTATACTAGCAAAGGTTTGAGGGTGAATATGGATGAATTTGTAGTGCGCGGCAACCTTTTCGAGCTGTATGGCGGGTTGCTGAATGAGAATCAGCGGAAGGTATATGAGTACCATGTCATGGACGACATGAGCTTCACCGAGATCGGTGAGGAGCTGGGCGTTACACGGCAGGCGGCGCAGGAGCTGTTCCGTCGCGCGGATAAGAAGCTGCAGAGCACAGAGGAAACCCTCGGGCTTCAGCATAAGCTGGTGAGCATTCGTGAGAAGGCGGAGCGAATCCTTGATCTAAGCGGGGATGATGCAATCCGGGCCCTCGCGGGTGAAATTATAGATGGCGTCTGAGACTACGTTGAGGCCGGAAACATTGGCCGGATGAGCGGAGGCGGACGCAGAGATGGCGTCTGAGACTGCGTAGAGGTCGAAAGCATTGGCCTCGGGAGTGGCGGACGCGGATGCACAGAGACGTTTGAAAATGCAGGAGAGTTTATGGCATTTGAAAATCTGACAGATCGATTAAGTAATGTATTTTCAAATCTTGGTCGGAAGGGTAAGCTTTCCGAGGACGATGTCAACCAGGCGCTCCGTGAGGTGCGTATGGCGCTGCTCGAGGCCGACGTCAACTTCAAGCTGGTGAAGGAATTCATCGCGAAGGTGAAGGAAAAGGCCATCGGTGAGGAGGTGCTGAACAGCCTCACGCCGGCGCAGACGGTTGTCAAGATCGTCAACGACGAGCTCACGGAGATGATGGGTTCGGAGACCACCGAGATCACCCTTCGTCCGGCGAGCGAGATTTCCGTCATCATGATGGTGGGTCTCCAGGGTGCCGGTAAGACGACGACCGCGGCGAAGCTGGCGGGGAAGTTCAAGTCGGCGGGCCGTACGCCGGTCCTCGTGGCCTGCGATATCTACCGTCCGGCGGCGATCGATCAGCTGCGTGTCAATGCAGAGAAGGTGAAGGTTCCGTTCTTCTCCCTGGGCGATAAGATCAGCCCGGTCGAGATCGCGCGGAGAGCCATCGAGGAAGCGAAGGCCCAGCATTATAATGTGGTCATCCTCGATACGGCGGGTCGTCTTCAGATCGACGAGAAGCTCATGGATGAGCTCCAGAACATCAAGAAGGCGGTCGATGTACAGTGGACGGTCCTCACGGTCGACGCGATGACCGGTCAGGAAGCGGTCAATGTTGCCGAGACCTTCACGGAGAAGGTGGGCATCGACGGTGTGATCCTCACGAAGTGTGATGGTGATACCCGCGGTGGTGCGGCACTCAGTATCAAGGCGATGACCGGGAAGCCGATCCTGTACTTAGGTATGGGTGAGAAGCTCGACGACCTCGAGCAGTTCTATCCGGATCGTATGGCGGGCCGTATCCTCGGCATGGGCGATGTGCTTTCCCTTATCGAAAAGGCGCAGAAGAACATCGATGAGGATAAGACGAAGGAGACCATGGGAAAGATCACCCGTGGCAAGTTCGACTACAACGACTTCATGGATCAGATGGAGCAGATGAAGAAGCTCGGCGGCTTCGGCGGTATCATGAAGCTGCTGCCTGGTATGTCGGGGCTCGGTGACATCGATACAGACGATGCCGAGAAAAAGATGAATCAGGTGAAGTCGATCATCCAGTCCATGACCCCGAAGGAGAGAGCAAACCCGGATCTCATCAATCCGTCCCGTAAGCGCCGGATTGCGAAGGGTGCGGGTGTCGATATCGCAGAGGTGAACCGCCTCGTGAAGCAGTTCGAGCAGATGCGGAAGATGATGAAGCAGTTCGGCGGTGCGATGCGCAACAAGCATGGCCGCGGCGGCTTCGGAAACCTCGGCGGACTCGGAAATCTCGGCGGCATGGGCCGTGGAAGATTTCCGTTCTGATAAATAAAAGTTTCTGGAAATCGTTATTCTATGAATCGGGATACGCATTTCGTTTGGAGATTTTCGTTCTGATAAAAGCCTGCCGGACGTTCGTACGTAGCACTGAAGGCAGCCACAACGTCCCCGGGAGGGTACGTGCACAGAGGCCGATGACATTGGCCTCCCGATAAGTAAACGGATTCAACAGCACTGCTGTTAATCATATATATGTAAATTTATTTTTTAAAACAGGAGAAAAAGACATGTTAAAGATCAGATTAAGAAGAATGGGTCAGATTCACGCACCGTTTTACAGAGTTATCGTAGCAGATTCCAGATCCCCGAGAAACGGCCGTTTCATCGAGGAGATCGGTACCTACAATCCATGCGTAGAGCCGTCTGAGATCAAGATCGACGCTGAGAAGGCTAAGCAGTGGATTGCAAACGGCGCACAGCCGACCGAGACCGTTGCGAAGCTTCTGAAGAAGGCTGGTATCTGCTGATTATTTAGCCGAGAGGAGACCTCATGAAGGAATTACTCGAAACGATTGCCCGGGCGCTGGTGCAGAATCCGGACGACGTAAAGGTCGTCGAGGAAGAGAAGGACGGCGAGATCGTACTCACCCTCTCTGTAAATGAGCAGGATATGGGAAAGGTCATCGGTCGTTCCGGTCGCATCGCCAAGGCGATTCGCTCAGTGATGTCTGCTGCTGCCAGCAAGGCTGACGTTAAGGTTTCCGTAGACATCCGCTGAGACCATCCGATTACGGATCATAAGGATTAATATGCAGGAAAAACTGAGAGTTGGTACGGTTGTTACCACCCATGGCCTCAAGGGTGAGGTGAAGGTTTATCCTACGACAGAGGATCCAGACAGATTTTTCGATTTAGATAAAGTCTGGCTGGATCTTTCCGGTTCCATGGAAAACCTGCGCGAGCTCCATGTCGAGCGCGTGCGCTTCTCGAAAAACCTGGCCATCGTAAAATTCGAGGGCATCGACTCGATCGATGATGTCCTCCCGTTCCGCCACGGCGAGCTGTACGTGGATCGCGCCGATGCGATCCCGCTCGAGGAAGGCGAGTATTTCGTCGGCGATCTGATCGGCATCGACGTCCTCGATGACGTATCCGGCGAGTGCCTCGGCACCGTCAAGGATATCCTCGAGACCGGCGCAAACAATGTGCTGATCGTGAAGAATCAGAAGAAGGACCTCATGATCCCGTATGTGCGCGGCCAGTTCATCACGGACGTACAGCCGGAGCAGGGATTCCTGAAGGTGCATCTGATTCCGGGCATTCTGGATTTATAATATGAAAAACTACTATGTAATGACCCTCTTTCCGGAGATGATTGAAAACGTCGTCCGTGAGAGTATCAGCGGTCGTGCCATCAAGGCCGGACTGATGAATGTCGAGGCCTTCAATATCCGCGACTATACGAAGGACGCGCATAATCACGTCGACGACTATCCGTACGGCGGTGGTGCCGGTATGCTCATGCAGGTGCAACCGATCGTCGACTGCTATCAGCACATCGTCGATCGGATCGGCCATCGCCCGGCCCGCGTACTCTTCATGTCGCCGCAGGGCCGCACCTTCGATCAGAAGATGGCGGAGGAGCTCGCCGCGGAAGAGGATATCCTGTTCCTCTGCGGACACTATGAGGGCATCGATGAGCGTGCCCTCGAGATCCTCGATGTCGAGCACGTCTCGATCGGCGATTATATACTGACCGGCGGTGAGCTGCCGGCGCTCAGCATGATCGACTCGATCTCGCGCCTCGTCCACGGTGTCCTGAATAAGGATGCCTCGCACGAGATCGAGAGCTTCTCCGACGGCCTCCTCGAGTACCCGCAGTACACACGGCCGGAGGTCTACGAGGACCGTCGCGTCCCGGCGATCCTGCTCTCCGGAGACCATAAGAAGGTCGACGAGTGGCGTCACCAGATGAGCCTCGAGCGCACGAAGGAGCGGCGTCCGGACCTCTACGAGGCGTATGTCGCCTCGCATGCAGAGGAGTTCGCACCGAAGAAGCCGAAGCGCCGCCGGAAGAAAAAGACAGAAACCCCGGTCGATCCGTCCGCTGCTGTCGCAGACGTGATGACTGAGCCAAACACGAACCCGGACGCAGCTGCGGAGGCATGAAAAACCGCTTGCAATTCCGCCGTATCTATGGTAAATTGTCAAGGTTGTGACTAAGAGAGATATTCCGCTGACGGTTCCATCTGCTTGGAATAGGTGATTCGGCTCTGACCGAACGAGAAACTCCGTGAATGAATGTCGAATAGTACTAGGAGGTACACAATGTCTAATAACGAGATTATCAAGAACATCGAGCAGGGTCAGCTCAAGGCTGAGGTTCCAGTATTCAACACTGGTGACACCGTTCGCGTTTACAACAAGATCAAAGAGGGTAACCGTGAGAGAACTCAGATCTTCGAGGGTACTGTTCTGAAGATCCAGGGTGGTTCCAACAGAACTACTTTCACCGTTCGTAAGTCTTCCAACGGCGTAGGCGTAGAGAAGACCTGGCCGCTTCACAGCCCGATGGTTGAGAAGGTTGAGGTCGTTAGAAGAGGTAAGGTAAGAAGAGCAAAGCTCACATACCTTAGAGAGCGTACTGGTAAGGCTGCCAAGGTTAAGGCACTGTAATCAGAAGCGATGAATCATTGGGGGCGTTCCGTTTTACGGGATGCCCTTTTTCGCTTTATAGGAAAGTGCATCGATTATGATTTTGACTTAACGTATGTTTGGTTTAAG
>CALAOB010000036.1 GCA_937927445.1 uncultured Oribacterium sp.
CCGGCTTAGATTGAACCGGTCTCGGAGTACTGTGCCTCCGTTGCCGCCCCTCCGGGGACCCTGCTACTGAACCGTTATGAAAAAGGCCTCCCGGAAGGGGAAGCCTTTTCGATTACCTTAGATTGTGATGCCTCATCACACCAGTGATCAGCGAGTGAAGCCCGGCATACCCTCGATCGCGTATACACGTGTCGGGCAGGAGTCGAGGCCGATGATGTTCATCGGAGCATAGCTGATGAAGAAGGTATCGGTCTTCAGAAGCTCCAGGTTGCACAGAACCTCGAGGAAGGTTACATTCTGTGCCATCAGAATATCATGGAACGGCTTTACGTTACGAACGTCGCCCTCGATCGCTACACCATCACCGAAGCCCACGCACTGTACCTTGTGATCTGCGAGCCACTGCGCCATGTCTGCACCAACCTGCAGACGATGGTCGGTCGGGCCGCCGGTCAGCTTCGTGAATGGCGGAATCTTGTGCGGGCTGTCGAGGATGACGGTATCGCCCTCCTGGATCCAACCGCCGAGTGCCTTCTCGAGATCCTCTGCGGTGATCTGGTGATCCTCCGGAAGATCCAGTGTGCAGTAGATACCACGACCCATGAACTGATCAAGCGGAAGCTCTGCAACGCTCGGCCAGTTGCTGTCATGGTGGTACGGACACTCACAGTGTGTACCGAGGTGGCTTCCGATATCTACGTTTGTATGGAAATCAGGAACGACACCACCGGTATTGAAACGCCATAAGTTGCAGCGACGGCTCTCGGTGCTCGGATCGATGCACTTGCTGAGGTCGACGATATGAAGTCCACCCTTCATGTACTCCTTTGGTGGAAGCTGATCTGCAGCGACGGTCTTCGGCTTTCCAGCCTCCCAGTCATAGGTTACAAACTCTTCGGACATAAGAATATCCTCCTTAAATTGATGTGTGTTCCGGCGCTCTCCCCGCTTCCTCGAAACACGAAGCACGCCGGACAGATACTTGATTTATCTCACGATGCACCCAAGGTGCATGATGATTCATATGATTGCACACCCTCACTTTCCATGAGGGCAATGTCTACATTCCGGTGCCGCCCTCTATCCACTCACGAGGGCAATGCTTCCATCTGGCACCGCCCGCTTATGCTCTCGGACGGTTCTCCATCGCATGGATGAGGCCCACCAGGAAACGGTGGCTCGGGGTCGGTACGCCGGCCTTTACACCCGCGCGGACGATGCTGCCGCTGATGGTATCCACCTCACTGCGACGGCCATCGCGAAGATCGGCATAGATGCTGGTGAGACCATTCGGGCTCTTATCGCATACCGCCTTGACCTCAGCGACCTTCTCATCATAATCGAAGTCCATACCGAGCGCCGCTGCGACATCCACCGCCTCGCGGATCAGCTGACAGCAGAGCTTCCAGGCATTCTCATCGGTGGAAATATAGCCCAGCGGAACCTGCAGGGCACCCGTCAGCGCACTGGCCGAGACATTGGTAAACATCTTGTTCCAGATCATCTTCTGCACGCCGTCGGATACATCCGCATCGAGACCGCACGCCGTGAACGCATCCGCGAACTTCTGAAGGCGGTTTACATCGCCGGTCACACAGCCCATATGGGTCATGCCGCTGCCACCGTGCTTCGTCACACCGAAGCCGGCGACGCTTGCGTTATGCTGGGTCGTACCGATGATGATGTGCTCCTGCGGTACGAACTTACCGAGCATATCCTCGTGGCCGCTGCCGTTCTGCAGGGTCATGAGATAGGTCTCCGGACCGATGATGCTCTTGTTATTCTGAAGCGCACTCTCGCTGAACATCGCCTTCACGAACACGACGATCAGATCGACCGGCTCCATCCCCTCGGTGGACAGCACCGCATGCGGATGATAGATATTCGACGTACCATCCGGCTCCTGCACCTCGAGGCCGTCTGCATTGATCTTCTCCACGACCTGTGCATTGACGTCGATGACCGTCACCTCGTTGTGCCGGCTCAGGTACGCACTGTACAGACCACCCATGGCACCTGCACCTAAAACTGCAATTTTCATATCTTCTCTACTCCTTTCGGATTTTCAAAATACTGTGGATACTGCTGCTGACACAGCGTGAGGATCGGCTCATAGAGATCGAAGCCCGTATCCATCGCTTCGATGCTGTCCTCATAATGATGCTTCGCGAGCGCGTGCACCATATCCTCATGCGTCTCCATCAGCTCCGTCCATCGCTGCCGGTCCTCCAGCAGCCCGAGCAGACGGCACATATCGAAGCTCGTCCGCTGCATCGCCTCGATCACGAGATCCCGGCGCGCCAGCCGGAACATCTCCCGGTAGAAATCATAGTACAGACGGATCATCTCGCTCTGATCCTCGTTCTGCAGCGCTTCCTGCTCCTTCACGATGTGCTTCTTCATCAGGATCAGCGAACCGAAATGATGATTATACAGCTCGCCCAGAACCGCACGACACATCGTACGAAACATCCAGACATTGAGACGGATACTCTCCGCGCGAAGCCGGGGTACCAGTGCACCACGCGGCACATTGACCAGCATTTTCTCACGCTCGAGCCGGGCAAACGCATCATGCACCGGCGTACGGCTGAGCTCCAGCCGCGCTGCGATCTCACTCTCCACTATTTTTTCACCGGGGCGCAGAACCATCTCATAAATCATGAGCGATAGCGCACGATACGCATAATCCCGCGCAGACTCCTCCGGCCGCTTCTCGATGCGGACACTTGTTTGCATTGCTTATTTCCTTTCAGATACAGTCTCCTCCATTATAAGCGAAAATGCATCCAAACTCCACCGCAGATTATGCTTCCGGAAGCCGCGGCGTGCGCCCCGACTTCTCCATCATCTCCTCATAGAGACCGCTGGCCGCCTCCGGCGAGTACCCGTACACGAGGAAGGCATCCAGCACATACGGCGAAAACGTAATTCCCGTCAACGCCTTCGCAAACGCCATCGCCGCGATCTCACCGAGCACCATCACCGTCGAGGTATTCTTCACCGGACCGACATTCCAGAGCCGGATCCTGTAGGTCCGCGTCCAGATCTCCTTCCGGTACTTCTCCTCGACGAAGTGAAAGATCTCGTGCCCGAGCAGCAGCTTCGCGAGCGCGAAGCCCTCACCCATGAAAGCGCTTACACCATGCTGTGCAAAAAGCGCCTCGCCCTTCCGCACACCATCCATGAAGATATGGATCGTCTTCGGCTCGCGGAACTCCGCAAACAGCACCCGCGATGCGTTCTGTGGCATCTCCGGATAGTCCACATCCAGCCCGAGATACGCGGCCAATGTCTCCGGGTCGCGACTTCCACACTCCGCGGCCAGCTGATCTGCATACGCACGGCCACAGGCGATCGCCTGCTTCGTCAGCTCCAGACGCTCCGCATCACTGAACTTTCCGTTCAGCGGCTCACGCGAGAACGCATAGTATGCCCACTCCTCCTCTGGAATCGCACACAGATCCTCGACAATCATCTCCACCGGTCGCACCGTATAGTGCGGCATCTGACCATAGCTCGTACGCTGCTTCCCGAATAAGCCATCGGCGATCGGCTGCATGGCTTTCTTTACATCTTCCTTCGTCATCGGCCTCTCCTTTTAAAACAGCCCCGCACCAGGCGGGGCCATATGTTTCTGCTTATCGTACATCGTTGATGGAACCGACGATGAGGATATCCTCATCCGGCTCACGATCCATGATATCGAGATCCATGAGGAGCATCACCTGATCGAGATCTACCGCAGAGTAGTCGCATACACGCGGACCTACACATACGAAGTAGTCCGGACGGAGGACGGTATCGGTCTTGAATACCGCGAGATCCTTCCACATCTCTTCTACAGCTTCCTTATATGCACCGGCCTTTACCTTGACCGCAACGGCGTCGGAGCACTGTACCTTGATGAAGCCCTTCTTATCAACGATACGGATCGGATGACGATCCCCCATCTCGCCGGTGTACACGTAGAACTTGTCACTCTTCTCTGCAAGGTGAACATTGCTTACCTTCTCACCGAAGTCTTCCTTCGCGAGGGTCTCGGCCTCGGCCTCATCACACTCCTTCAGAAGGTCGGTGGTCTTTACCTCGGTCGAACCGGTTGCAATCGCGGTTACCTTACCGGTCTGGCTGTCGATCTCGATATGTACCTCGACGGTATCAGGGGAAGCACCGGAACCGATTGCTGCATCGGTGGCCTCCTTCTTCAGCTCCTTGATATCCTCCTGGGTCGGGTTCGGGATCACTCGCTCAACGACGTCACGTACCATCGAAAGAGCAACACCGATGGAGGAGATAACCTCTGCGTTCTCCGGGATGGAGTACTGAAGACCCATCTTCTTCGCGCAGTACGGAACGAGGGAAGCTGCACCACCGCCGCAGCCGACGAGCTTCATCGCGTCGTGGTCGAGCTGGTACTTATCGGCGAGTGCATTGATGCAGGCATTGACCTTCTCGAAGTCCTTATCGAGGATCTGGGTTGCGAGCTCCTCGACGGTGATGCCGAGCTTATCCGCTACCGGCTGCATGCACTTACGTGCGGCACTTGCATTACCATGTGCGAAGTACTTCTCATCGATAAGGCCGAGTACGTTCGCTGCATCGGTGTTGGTGAAGCAGATACGCTTGCCGCTTGCAAGCTTCACTGCGACGTAATCCGAAGGATCACCTGGCTTCGGGCTGAGCATCTCGATGGTCAGTGGGCCTGCATCGATCTCCTCCTCCGGTGTGAAGCAGGCATACTCGCAGCCTGCGATATGTGCGGAACGAGGTCCGACATCCTCTACGCCGTGGTCGTTGATACGAACCATGGAACCGCCGGCACAGCCGAGGATACGTACGTCGAGGGAGTTGATATAGGTATCATGTCCACCGATCTGTGCGTAGTCGACACCCGGACGACCATTCTTGATGACGCCGATGTTGGTCGTGGTGCCACCTACCTCGAAGTAGATTGCATTGGACGCACGAAGGTACATGAGGGAACCCATAACAGATGCAGCCGGGCCGGACAGTGCGGTCAGGATCGGACGCTTACGCATCTCGCTGATCTCCATAACGCCACCATCACCACGCATGATCATGAGCGGAACGGTGACACCGGCATTCCGAACGGAGGACTCAGTTGCGTTTGCGGTCGCCATCATCTTCGGAAGGATGGAAGCATTGATCGCTGCCGTACGTGTACGACGGGTCAGACCATAGAGCTTCGTGATATCGGACGCCATGGAAACCGGAAGGCCCTGTGCCTCTGCAAGGTCGTGGATCTTCACCTCTTCGTCCATATTATCTACACCGAAAGCCATGGAAGCAACGATTACCTGGGAACCCTCACCACAGAGCTCCTTGATCGCGTTGTTGATCTTCTCGTCGCTCAGCTCCTTCTTTTTCAGGAAGCGGTTGTGTACCGGGATCTTACGGCCGACCTTCTCGTCGAGCACGATGTCCTTCAGGTTCAGCTGACGCTTCGCGAGGAAGCCCTCGATTCCGCCACCTGCGACGCCAATGACACCGACGGAAGCGACATCACCCTCGATGAAGGCATTGGTCGCCTGTGTGGTCGAGTGCGCTACGAAAACGACATCCTCCGGGGCGATGTTGTTCTCCTCCATACAGTTCTTAAAGGACTGAACGACACCGGCTGCTACACCGTCCTTATCGTCATGTGTGGTTTTTACCTCGTTCTTACCGATGATCTCGTGGGTAAGGTTATCCATAGCGACACACTTGGTGTAGGTTCCACCTACGTCGATACCCATACGAACAGCACGATGCTCTGACATGTTTTCTCCTCCTGAAATACGTAATGATAGATGTTAATTTTACAGAAAAAGTGCCGCCGCCTCTGACAGCGGCGGCACCGCTTATTATTAGATACGATTCAGCTGATCAGCATCAGATGAACCACTCTGCACCGAGACCACCGACACAAACGAAGGTCAGGATGTAGAGGATGATACCTGCGATGTAAGCAAACGGAATCGAGAGCTTCAGGTAATCCTTCGAATCAACCTTGGTGTACGCAAGACCCCATGCAACCCAGGACTGTGTGATGCAGGATCCGATGTTTACAGTGATGGTCGGAATCGCGAATACACAGTACAGGAACGGGATGGAGAAGGAAGCCACACCACGAAGTACGCCGAGGGTAGCTGCACCACAGCCTACGAGGGTCATCGGTCCACGGAAGAGGCCGAGGCCGAGCAGAACTGCGAAGAGGATACATACGACGAGCTCGCTCTTCGGCATCACCGGTCCGAGGATGACCTTGAAGAACGGAGATGCATAGCTTGCAACCTGGTTGAACATCGGAAGCGTTAACAGGAAGCCTACGAGCGGAGCGGTATCAACGACACCATCATAGTACAGCTTGTTAACGAGCTGGCAGTTCTCCTTGAAGGTACCCTTCATCTTGCCGCAGAGGAAAAGTGCTGCGAAGCCGGCGATGACGAAACCACCGATAACGGAGAAGTCAAGCCAGATCTTCAGTACGACCGGAACGATCGGAAGAAGCAGTGTGTAGATCGGCGCATCCTTCTGCTCTGCACCACGGGTCTGCGCTGCCCATGCGTGGCTGGTCTTGCTCTTCTTAAGGAAGATTGCGGAAAGAACCGTTGCAAGAACGACAGAAACGACGACTGCTGCATAACCCCAGCGACCTGCATACCAGCCGAGGGTGAAGTCCGGCATCTCATCGACACCGATGAAGAATGCACGATACTGTGCGAAGTTAACCGGGTTCAGATAGATACCAGCGGCTACAGACTCCATGAAGGAGAACATCGCGATGGCCTTCGGAACACCGAGGGACATCATGATCGGAAGTACGATGACACCGATCGCGATAACAGGACCTGCACCGGTCATCGCAGTGAAGATGATCGCGGTTACGATGTTGAGAAGCGCGATGGTTACGATCGGCTTATCACCGCCGAGCTCTACGGTCTTACGAATAAGTGTAGAAGCGATACCGGTCTCCATGAGTACGCGGCCGAACCAGGCACCCCAGCATACGTTTACGAGGGTGGTACCCCAGCCTTCCGGTGCGGACTGGAAGATCTTGTTGAGGATCGCCATGATCTTCACCGGCTCACCGTTGCTGTAGAACGCGGTGGTGGAGAGGAACTCAGGTGTTGCAAAGTTTGCACCAAGCAGGGACAGAACCGTCCATGCGATCGTGATCAGCAGGAAGCCGATCATCAGGTTGTGGCCCTTCACGCAGTAATATGCGAGACCGAAGAATGAGAGAAGCAGTAAAATACCAACTACAAACTCCATAGGAATACCCCTTTCTTATTACCTTTGAAATATTTGATCAATGGTTGTGATTTGATGTTTTCCCATACTCATCATGGAAAGCATCGGATTAAAAAACGCTCCTCCTCTCTTCTTATAAGATTCTTTTTATATGGATGCCAGGCTGAGCCTGGCATCCACGGAAAGTCTCGCCGATGGCGAAGGCCTCTAAAAAGCTAAGTACTCATTCGGCTCACTCGCCTCAAAATACTGCGGGTAGATACGACGGAGATAATCGCCGTCCCGTGCGATGAAGCCGAGATGCTGCCGGTTGATCACGGAAAGTGCATCCGCGTCTCTCCGGCGCAGTGAATCCAGCATCATGCGATGCTCGGTCAGGTGGTTTTCCCAGCTGCCGACGGAAATCATATGGGTTTCGTAGCTGTAGGTCATGATCTGCAGCTGTCGGATCCGAAGCATGTCGCAGTTGATGAAGGAATAGGTATCCCAGGTCTCCTCCCGACCTAAGAAACCATACATGAGCTTATGCATGTTCGTGTCTTCGTCGAGCAGCCGCTCAGTCTCATGTGCTTCACAATGCTTCCGCTGCAGCCGGAGACTCTCCTCGAGTGCTGCCATCTGCTCATCTGTGATGCCCTGCTGACAGAGCGTCCGAAGGACATCCTCTTCCAGTACGGTACGCATGAACACGATCTGATTCACCCGTGGAATCGAGATCAGACTGACCTGGGTGCCACGCTGTGGATAAACCTCCACGCACTGCTCCTCCACCAGTCGTGCGATCGCTTCCCGGATCGGTGCCCGGCTCGTGTTCATCTGTGCGGCCAGCGAGTTCTCACTGAGTGCCTCGCCCGGCTGCAGGGTGAAGTTGATGATATCGTGTCGAAGCTGTCGATATACACTTTCGGAAGCCGTCAGAGTTTCCTCTGCTTCTGTCAGCGGTGCCATAGCACTCCTCCTGTATCTCATCCGGGGCACAGCCGCGCAGGCGGGCGTGTCGTCGGTCTATCCTTTATCTGTATACAAGCAGCGCATACAAGCTTGTGCCCTACTTCTCAGGATTTCGCATCTGCATACAGATGATCGCCTCTATTCCGTGCTTTTCTATCTGCATACAAGTTTTGCATACAAGACGCTGCACTGCATAACGTCCGTATGACAAGAAAATATCACAATCGCTGTATTTATGCAAGTACATTTCAACGCATTTCCATGTATACAACAAATTTACGCCTCGTTTGTTGTGCATTCTGTACACGGATTTTACAAATCTATCTGCATACAAGTTCTGGACGCGCGTTTTTTCATTGCATAAACCGGTTTAGTATTTTGGCATTTAAAAAGGACCCCGGGAGGGGTCCTATGAATGAATCAGCGCTGTTGCTTTCTGGCGTATGCTTTCCGAAGATTCGTCAGAAAGCCTGCCACATAGGCTGCGATGATGATGCCGAGGGCGATGGCGCCGGCTTCGGCCAGCACGAGCTTCAAAGTCTCACCGAAATGCGCCGTATCACCCTCGATCAGACTGTACATCGCATAGTACAGACCGCCACCCGGGAATTCCGGGATCAGCATCGGTCCCAGCATGACGACCACCGGGGTCTTGATGATCCGGGCCAGGATCTCACTCCACGCGGCGATCGTCAGTCCGGAAGCCAGCATGCCGAAGGTCTTCCCATAGCCGGCGTGCTGACATACGATATAGGCCGCCCAGCCGATCGCGCTGCCGACAACGATGGAGATCAGTGCTTTTCTGTTTCGTACACCAAATAAAATCGCGAAGGCGAGGGAGCTGATCGCCCCCATCAGCGTCTGTATGATATCTGCCTGCATCCTTAACCTCCTGCCAGAAGCACAATGGCAAATCCGAGGGCCACCGATACGGCCTTCAGAATCGCTTCACTCAGATTCAGTACGCCGCTGACGGTGTCTCCGTTGATCATGTCCCGAAGTGAGTTCGTCAGCTGCATCCCAGGAATCACCAGCATGATGTTCCCGATCATGATTTTATCCGGGTGCACGCCGATGCCGAGATGAACGAGAAGCAGCACCGCCAGCGCCGTCACGGCACTGCAGATGGAGGTCTGAATCAGGCTGTTCATCTGCAGATGTGCACTCATACAGATCATCCCATACAGAACCATGCCGGAAAGCGCAGATGCGATGCCATCCGGAAAGGTTCCGCCGAGAAAAATCGAAAGCGAGAACGAAATGACCATATACATCAGAAGATCCAGCCACCACGGAGCGGTCTTTTCCCGCCGTACACGCCTGAGTTCATCGCGGAACTCCTCCATGGATATCTCGCCATGACAGAAGTGCCGGGACAGTGCATTGACCTCCTCGACCTTTCCGAGACCGGTGACACGGGCTTTTATACGACGACTTTCGGTCATCGTCGTCCCGTCCGGAAGAAACGCCGTGGCAGCGATATACGATGTGATCGTAAACACATCCACCCGATCAAATCCACATGCCCGTCCGATACGCTGGACAGTATCTTCTACACGGCTGACCTCTGCGCCATAGGTCAGCAGCAGCTCACCTGCATTCATCGCACTGCTGAGACCGATGCTGAGCTGCGTCTTCTGCGCATTTACCTGTTCTACCATCTTGTTTTCACTCCTGCGTTTCTTCGAAAAGATGCATAAACCAGTAGCTACACATAAACGAAATATCATCTCTGACCTGTCTGTTTATATAATATCTCGTACGTTCTCCACATTTCGTTTTTTTATAACAAAAATGGCTGCTTCCCGGAGGAAGCAACCATACACTATGCTATTACGATATCGGTCTAACTTTTCAGGTCAAAATCAGGCGATTACTCTGCCTCTCTCGTCGCAAGGGAAATTCCCAGAGAATCCATCTTTGCGAGGATCTCATCGATCGACTTGCGGCCCATGTTACGAACCTTGCTGAGGTCCTCCATGGTCTTCGCACGGAGATCACCGACGGTGTTGATACCGGCTCTCTTTAAGCAGTTGTACGAACGAACGCTGAGCTCGAGCTCGTCGATGCTCATGTTATCGATATCACCTGCATCGGTCTCGGCCTCACTGCCACCTTCGGTATCCGTGCTGGTCGGCTGTGCGGAATCCATGTTTGCAAACAGCTGAAGGTGAGACTCGAAGATACGTGCGGAAAGGGATACTGCATCCTCTGGTGACATCGCACCGTTGGTCGTTACATCGAGGGTCAGCTTCTCCTCCTGGCCGTCCGCCAGCGGATCGATCATGAGGTTAACCTTCGTTACCGGGCAGAAAATAGAGTCTACGGCGATCACACCGATCGGCAGATCACTGCGATCACGTGTATTGGCACCGTCATAGCCACGGCCCTTTACGATCTTGATCTCCATGTAGAGTCTGGTTTCCTTACCGGAAAGGGTAGCGATTACCTGATCCGGGTTGATGATCTCGACCTCGGAGCTTACCTTGATATCCGAACCACGTACGATACCCTCGCCGGCATAATCGATGTATGCCATGACCGGATCATCGCTGGTTGCGATGTTTCTGATCGCAAGCTTCTTTAAATTAAGGATGATATCGCCGACATCCTCCTTCACACCAGGGATGGATGAGAACTCATGATAAACGCCGTCGATTTTCACCTCGCTGACTGCAGCACCCGGCATGGACGAAAGAAGAATACGTCTTAAAGAGTTACCGATGACGGTACCCTCACCCTTCGCAAGTGGTGAACATACGAAACGGCCAAACTTCTTATCATCTGAGAGCTGCTCGACTTCGAGAACCGGTTTGATATCTACTGCCATTACCCTACCTCTTTATATAAATCTATGAACGAATTGACAACAGCAGATCCTAGAAGCATCCCTGCACATATCAAAGCACATAGTGATGCTATTTTTAGAATCAAGCTATTCTATTATAGCGTTAATTTTTTTCTTGTCCAGCTTTTTCACTGAATTCCCTGAAAAATATTCGAAAAATATTCGAAAAGCATTGGACCCGGCGGGGCGACAGGCCTGTACGACTATCAAAAAAGCGTGATTCCGGGGGGAATCACGCGATATCTACCAGTGTGCCGCTGCTGTCGAAGTTCAGGCTCAGCTGGCCGCGGAACTGCTGATTCCGCTTTTCGATCTTTCCGACCGTCTTGTTATAGGTCGCGAAGCGATCGAGGGTATCCTTGTTTTCGATGTATAAACGTATATATGTTATACGTTTGCCCTGCAGGCGGCCCTTGACGAGCTCACCCTTATCGGTGATGCAGTCGTAGGAGACGGTGATATCGGTGTATTCATTGATCTCCTTGATCGCCGGAGCGAGTACGCGCTGCTTGAAGTTTCCGAAGGCGGTATAGACATCCGCCATCAGGTTTTCACGGAGGGCATCAACCGAGATGTCGACCCAGCCCTTGTAGGCATAGGATTTCGCAAGCTCATACAGGCGCGGGGAGTACTTACTGGTCATCGCGAGGATGTTATACAGCTCGTATTCCGTAAAGTTGTTCTGGATACCGAGGAGATAGGTCTTGATTCGGCTGTCGAGAATCAGGCTGATCGTGCCCTTGCGCTCGTTGTATTCCGGTTCGTTGAACCAGCGGAGCTTAATGACACGGTTATCGATGTTTACCCAGAAGGCCTTTTCGTCGATGGAGTCGATCATGTTCCGGAAATCACGGTATACGTTCTTCGGATCGATGCCACAGAGACGTGCGAAATCGAGTGCGCGGATCTCGTATTTTTTAAACTCCTCTTCGCCCGGCTTGATCATCGTGATCACGTAGTTCACGAGCTTCTGCTCGTTGGCGGTGAGATTATACTTCGCCTTCTGAATCAGCGCGTTATCCTTTACGACCAGATAGCTGCGCTGATCGTCCATCTTCTCTTTCTGTGTTTTAAATGCTGCCATATTCCTCGTCTCCGCGCACGATTCCCACGATAAGTACCGGCGTTATATGCCTGTGCGTGAAATTCAGCGCACAATAGCATAACTACACGATTCTTACCCCTGCGAACGGTGCAATGATATGTCAATATAGTAAAACGAGGAGGGGCAAAAATCAATGACCGTAATTTTGTTATAATTCATCCCTCTATTTTCCCGTCGTCTATGACCGTAAATATGTTATATCTCCTGCGCGTGGCGCTTCTGAACCTGCGATTCCCACCCACGCGCGCGCCTTGGTATTTGATTTTCGTTTAATTTTTTATTTTGCTTATTTAATATTTAATATATTTATATATATACAAGGGGTGAAAGTACAGAATTGCGTTGTTTTTTATCCACAAAGATAACAGATTGATGGTAAGGCATAACGGATTTACGGTGAGCTGTAACAGAAAGACGGCAGCTTCTAACAGATTTACGGTATGCCCTGGTCGTCGTGCGAGGGCGGTTTTTCGACCGAATCCAGGTGTTGTGTTATCCATTTTTCACGCGGAACGCCGGTCTGAAAAGCGAAATTTCCGCTGCAGCTTCGCCTTTTTCTGTTTCTTTTCGGACATTTCCCGGTGAAAAATCAGCAGTTTCACGATTTTCACGCGATTCTTTTGGCGTTTTTACCGTATAACAAAATTACGGTCCACGCCTCGCTTATAACGCGATGACGGTCGAAATATAACAGATTTACGGTAGATACGCGCGGTCTTGTGGAGGCACATATTTACCGTAATTTTGTTATAAACGATGAACAGATAACAAAAAGACGGTATGGGTTGTCTTCATACCGTCTTTTTGTTATGTTTTATGACCGTAATTTTGTTATCTGTTCAGATCTGCATGATTTTGTCTCTGAATTTTCGATATGCATCAGCACTTTCATCAGTATTTCAGCGCTTCAAGCTGCGCTCTGATGTCGTCGCATGGCTCGGCTGCGAGGAGCTCCTGCAGTTCGGCGCGCATCGCGTCTCCCGGCTCGTAGCCGTCCTTACACCAGCTTTCGAGGACGTTCAGGGCCATCTGGCGGTTGGCATTGACCGGGCAGCGGAGGGAGCTGATGACGAGGTCCTCGCCCTCTCCTGTGCTGTCTGCGAGGTTCTGCACGAGGTAACTCAGCTGATGGTACGGGCGGTAGGCTTCGCCGATGCCCAGCTGGTCACGCGGGCCGGAGGCCATCATCGCGAGCGGCAGGTGGCGGCGGTAGATGTCGAGGAGCTTCTTCAGCGTATCACTGTCCTTCGGGAGGACATCGACGAGATCGGCGTAGACATTGAACGCGGTGTCCATCGCGTGCAGCATCTCATCGGTGCACTGGATACCCATGCGGCAGGCGGTACGGAAGCCCTGGCCCTTTGCGATGAGATCCTGTACGAAGCTGCGGATCTCGTCGGTATGGAGGATCTCCTCGGCGCGCTCGTGGAGCTTCCCGCTGCCCTGGAAGATGTTCTGGTCGAGGTAATCGCGCACGCTCAGCACGGTGTTCAGCGTCTGCTCGCTCATGCGGCAGCGTCTCGCCTGGTGAAGATAGCCATCGAGGAGCTGCGTGCGGTCCGGCATCGCAGTGATGCCCTGCATGCTCGATTCATCGAGGAGGCCGTCCAGGATGGCGCTGGCAAGCACGAAATCGTCGTCATTGAAGGCCGGATTCGTGAGGACGGTCGCGAGGCGGATCTTATCGGCCACGGTGCGCGCGGAATAGGCGGCGCCGATCGTGTTGTGGACGCCCTCATGGAAGAGCCAGTTCTTCACGCGGCCGCTCTTCGCCTCCAGATGCTCGACGGCGTGGATGCGGCCCCAGCCGTGCACCTGCTGTCCGAAGCGGAGGATCTCCTCTTCGGCGTCCTGCCAGCTTTCTGCGACATGGATCGCGAAGAGTGTGAATTCGTCGGAGAGCGCCAGCGTGCGGACCGCGTCCTTCACCGCGTCGTTGTCGTCGGTGTCGAGCATCGAGAACAGCACGAGGGCGAGCTTGACACACTCGCAGCTTTCCGTCGTCACGAGCAGATTTGCAGCCAATGCAAACAGCCCGTCTGCATTGACCTCTTCCGTATGGTCGTTCGTCCACTGAAGAAGAGGGGCTTCGAGCGGAAGCATGCGGTGGCCCGTGGACGGCGCGAAATACGCTTCGATGGTCGCCTGGATGCTCTCGGTGTCACCCATGGAGGTCGAGTTCAGCAGATCGGCGAGCGGCGTACAGTCGGCCTCCTCGGACGGTCCGTGGAACAGCGCGATGCCGTCCAGCGCACCATCGACGAGCTGCATATCGGAGAGTGCGCTGTGGGAGCTGCTTACCTCCGCCGGTGTGCGGCCCGGCAGCCTGAAATCCGCCGGCAGCGTGCCGGACGGCGTCAGATGATCACAGATATATTCGTAGATTGACATGATTTTTCCCTCTCAGTAATAGGAGACGATGCCATGAAAAGGCGCCTTCGGCGCAGGCATCGTCGCTTGATTATTTCGCCTTCGGCGAAATAATCAAGCGACGCCCGGGGGCATCCACGAGCCTCTCCGCGCTACGCGCGGCCCTCTCATGGATCAGTACCCAAAGTGCTCGCGCTGTGTGTCGGCGTCGAAAACCTTATGGTAGGCTTCGCTGCCCTGGTAGAGGATGCGGACGAGCGTCCACTCGACGGCCTTGATGGTGACGGTGTCGCCGACCTTTTTCTTACAGAACGGGTGACTCGCGAGGTTCACGCGGGTCGTGATCTCCTGCTTTCCGTCGGAGATGATGACATAGTCGCCCGGCTGCGCACCGGTGCGGCCCTGGAGCTTCGTCTGGTAATATGGCTTCGCGGTCGCTGCGCCACTGCTCTTCCGCGGGCTGCTGAAGCCGTTTGCGGAGGCCGGTCTGCCGCTCTTTCCCTGGCCGCGCTTCGCTGCTGCGCCGGACTTCTTCGGCTGACCGGAGCGTTTTCTGAAATCGTTCATAAATATCATCCTTTCTGCTGTTGCAGGTACCAGATCGTCATTGCGGAGGTCTTGTCCCTGACAGCGAAGCTGTCTCTATCGTGCAATGGCGATGTACGACTGCATGCTGTGTTTGGAGCTGCCGTCGTTATGGTTTTATACATTTGGATACCGTAAATCTGTTATATGTTGCGGGCTTTCGATCGCCTGGTGTGAAAAAACCGGGCTTTCTGCCATTATAACAGAAAGTCCGGTTCGTGAATCAGTTATTCTCCAGGAAGCCTTCCAGCTCGCGCTTGTACTTCGGATTCTGCAGCTTACGAAGCGCCTTGTTCTCGATCTGACGGATACGCTCACGTGTGACGTGGTACATGGTACCGATCTCCTCGAGGGTACGCTCACGTCCATCGACGAGACCGTAACGCATCTCCAGGACCTCACGCTCACGCTCCGAGAGGTTGCAGAGGATCTTCTCGACCTGTTCCTTCATCATCACGTTCGTCACGTTCTGCTCCGGGGAGATGATCTTCTCGTCGGCGATGAAGGAGCCGAGATCGGAATCCTCGTCCTCACCGACCTTACTGTCGAGGGAAGCAGGACCGGCGTCGTAATTGACGACCTCCTGTACACGCTCCTCCGGGATGTTCAGGTACTCGGCGATATCCGCGGTCGTCGGCTCGTGACCGAGGGTCAGGGCCAGCTGACGGGAAGTCTTCTTGATCTTGTTGATGAGCTCAACCATATGAACCGGCACACGGATGGTTCTCGACTGATCGGCGAGGGCACGTGCGATCGCCTGACGGATCCACCAGGTCGCGTAGGTGGAAAGCTTGAAGCCACGCTCCGGCTCGAACTTCTCGACACCACGCATGAGGCCCATGTTGCCCTCCTGGATGAGATCCAGGAAGCTCATGCCACGTCCGGTGAAGCGCTTCGCGATGGAAACGACCAGACGGAGGTTGCACTCGATGAGGCGCTGACGCGCATACATATCGCCGTTCTTGCAGCGATTCGCGAGGTCGAGCTCCTCTTCCGGTGTCAGCAGCGGGTAGCTTCCGATTTCCTTCAGATAGATACGAACCGGATCATCGGCGGATACATTCTCGAGGTTGGCGAGTGCTTCCATATCGAGGGTCCGTGCTTCACGATCCTCCTCGGACAGCTCCTCATCCTCGAGATCCTCATCGCTGGCATCATCGTCATCGTCGACGGCCACCTGCGTAAGCTCCTCGGACAGCTCCAGCTCGCTCTCCATCTCAGCTTCGTCCTCGAGTTCGGCGCTGTATGCATCCTCCAGCATCTGCTCCGTCTCCTGCTTGATCACGGTACTGGAGCCATCGCGACCATTGATTTTGATGATGAGATTCTTGTTACCTTTTGTGTTCTGTGTATTAATTTTAGCCATTGAATAACCTGAAACGATAAAGACGACCGGAGTCGTGTGAACTATATTGCTACAGATCATCTGCAGCGCAGATGAACATGCTGATATTTTTAGACAGCCTTGCTATTTTATGAGGAAAGAGAAATCTTTACAAGACAGTTTGGAATAAAGAACATAAAAATGATTTTATGTACAGGATAAGTTTTTTTATTGCTTTGATTTTCGAAGAAAATCAAAGCAATAAAAAAACCCGGGAAGCAACCGGGTTTAATTATAAAGGATTTAGTTTTAAAAAAAGGATTGTGCCTGATGTCTTTCTCAAGCATCTTTATCATAACGGAATCTGTTTGAAAGTGCTTGAAGAAAAGCGAAATGTCTCATTATGAAATTCTTAAGATGATTCTTAACTCATTTCTTCAGTGTTCTGAAAGACCTCGATCGCGACTTTTCAGAGCTGCTTTGGCATAGCTTTTCATACAGGAATCAGGTTTACGCGTAGCGCTCCATACGGATCTCGACGTGCATCATCGGTGCGGATTTCCCGACAGCCTGACGGAAGACTTCCTCATCCTCCGGTTCTCCGGCGACGGAGCCGTAGTGCGTCGGGATGACGAGCTGCGGGCGCAGGATGACAGCGAGGGTAGCCGCTTCATGTGCGTTCATGGTATAGGTGCCGCCGATCGGAAGCAGTGCGACATCGCAGCGTACCGCCTCGGCTTCCGGCGTGATGTCGGTGTCGCCGGCGATATAGATGCGACGTGTGCCGTCGTCGAGCAGATAGCCGATCCACTGCTGCGCCGCCGGGTGGAAGCGCTTCTCCGGATTATAGGCCGGGATGGCGCTAATCTGTATGCCACGAAAATCCAGACTCTCGTTCCATGCGAGAAAATGCTCATGCGCATCGTCGATACCGGAATCTGCGGTCGCCCCGTGCATCGAGGCCGGATAGACCGCTTCGCTGCTGCTCTTCCGTACCTTCGCGATGTCCTCGACCGAATAGTGGTCATAGTGCGCATGCGTCACGAGGATGAGATCGGCATCGGCTGTGGTTTCCACGAGGTGAAACGGATCACAGTAGATTACGACATCCTCATGATGCTCGTCCTTCAGCACGAGCCGGATCGCGGCATGGGTTAAAACACGAATGTCTTCACGTAACTGCTTCATACATACTCCTTCCCGGATGGTATACAACCATCCATCCTGGAACGCCCCTTTATATTCTGTTTTCTATCCCCTTTTGCTGCTTCCGTGAAGCGCCATGAACAGAAGCAGACTCGATACGTGCCCGGCACGCATTCGAGTTAATTCTATTTTATGCGTTTTCGCGCAGTGTCGCAAGTAAAAGCAGGCTCGAAACGTGCACCGCGCGGATGCCGGCGAGCTGCAGCTTATCGAGGACGCCCGCACTGTCATCGATGAAGAGATGCGGTGTAGCGAGTCCCTGATGGTTGTTTTCCAGCGCTTCCCGCACGGCCTCCGCCTTCACATCGCTCCGTGTAAACAGGATATGGTCCGCCGGGAACAGACCCGGATACCAGCGCCTGAGAAACGCGAGCTTCTGCTGATCCTGCGCTTCGGTGCCGGACTGACTCACCACATAGTTCAGTGCCGGGGACGTATACTTCTCGATGTACTCCCTGATGAAGGCAGGTGCCTCCGCGTACTGGTAGAGGTCATGGGTCTCCATGAAGTCGTCAAACGCATCGTCCGGTACCGCATTGATGCCATCGGATCCATACGCGTATACAGACAGTACCCCATCGATATCGAAAAAGCGGACCAGATCCCGCTGCTTCAGAAGCGCGGTATCGAGGCCCAGCTGATAATTCGGATCAAACATACCTATCTCCGTTCTTAACATTTCAGGCCCGGAATCATCGATTTGCCGGGCTTGATGTAAATACCGTTTTTTTGTTATATGTCCGCAGCGACGCATCCGGATCCGGCGCATCCTCGCACCCAGGGCGCGGATAAACGACCAGCCAGACCATCGCCGGACAGATCAGTCCTTCGGCTCTCGTGTAGCGTCGATCTCCGCCTCCGTCATATGGTCGAGCATCGCATAATCCATATTAAAGGTCAGAAAATCGTCGTAGTCATACATATCCTCGAAGCTGGCGAGGCGGACATCCGGGTCCATCTCATCCTTCTCCTCGTCGGTGAGGTACTCGTTTTTCAGTACATTTATAACATATTGACGGGCTTCCTGCGGCATCGGACGTGCCGGGCTCAGGCCCTTATCCTCACAGTTATGGATGTAGCTGTGGATCGCCGCATGAAGCGCGTACTCCTCGTAGATGTTCGGGATGAACGGATCCTTCGACTTCACACCCTTCAGCAGGTTCAGAAACGCCGCCGCGCCATCCTGTCGATCATAGTGATCCGGGAAGTAAAAATGGATATTCTCCTGGTATTCCTCATCGTCCGGCAGTACCTTAAGATAGCTCTGGCCCGCCGCCCACTCGATATCATTGATAAGAAGGGACGTCAACCGATCGTTGATAAACTCACGGATGTAGGCATCAGCCTGCGGATCCCTCGTAAATGCTGTATTGATCTGGAGCATAAAATCTCCTCCTTCGTTAGAATAAGTTTTAGTATAACATATCTCGTTTTCAGAACTTATAACAAATTTACGGCACTCACGCCTCCACCTTCTCCATCTTCACGCGAAGGCTCAGCCGTCGCTCGGTCGGAAGATCGTCGAAGCGGATCGTGTAGGCCGACTGGTCGAGGTCCACGTCCTGGATCGTGCCGAGTCCGAAGGCGCGGTGCCGTACGCGGTCGCCAATGTGAAAGACCGCGGCATCGTCACTTCGCCTGAAGTGGCTGTCGACCAGCTGGATATAGCTCTCCGCCTCCTTCAGAAGCCCCGCCTTCGGTGCCTCGGTGAAGTGCAGGAGGTCCCGGTCGATGTCCAGGATGAAGCGCGACGGATAGCGTGGCGAGCCATCGAAATTCCGACCGGCGGCCTCGGAAATATAGAGGCCCTTCTCGGCCCGCGTGATCGCGACGAAGGCGAGCCGCCGCTCCTCTTCCATGCCCTCCAGGGTGTTTACCTTCTTCGACGGGAAGATGCCCTCACTCATACTGCAGAGAAAGACGTATGGAAACTCCAGGCCCTTCGCGGTATGGACCGTCATGAGCTTCACCCGATCGTGGCTGTCCGCGATATCCATGTTGCTGAGCATCGCGACGCTCTTCAGGTACGCCTCGAGATCCGTCTCCTCGCCGGCGCTCGTCTCGAAGGAGAACACCGCCTGTTTGAGCTCTGCAAGATTATCAAGCCGGTCCTGGGCTCCTTCCGTGCGCAGCAGCTTCTCATAGCCGGACTCATGCAGGATGCTCGTCAGCACCTCGGAGATCGTCCGCTCCGCATAGCTCGACGCATATTTCTCGATGAGCGCGATGAATTCCCGCGCCTTCGTGCCCCGGAAGATCTCGTGCTCCAGGTTCTTCACAAGGGCGTCATACAGTGTGCCTCCGTGCTGCTCCGTATACTCCTCGAGGAACTTCATGCGACGCACACCGAGATTCCGCTTCGGAACATTCGCGATGCGCCGGAAGCTGAGATCATCCTTATAGACGATCATCCGAAGATAGCACAGCGCATCCTTGATCTCCATGCGCCCGAAAAACTGTACACCGGAGTAGATCGTGTACGGAATCTTCGAGCGGAGAAGCACCTCCTCGATCGTCCGCGTGACATAGTGCGCCCGGTACATGACCGTCATTTCGTTATAAGCGACGCCCATCTGATGCAGGGTCTCGATGTTTTTTACCATCCACTCGGCTTCCTTCGTGCTGTCCTCCGCAAGATGACAGACGACCGGTACGCCATCGGGCAGCATCGGGATCAGATCCTTCTCGATCCGCTGCCTGTTCTTCCGGATCAGAGCATTGGCCACCCGGAGGATCTGCGGCGTCGAACGGTAATTTTCCATCATCATGATCGTCTGCGTGCCCGGATGATGCTGGTCGAAGTCCAGCAGGTACTTCACGTTCGCACCGCGCCAGGTATAGATGGTCTGGTCTGGATCGCCCACGATGAAGAGGTTATGGTGGTAGGCGCACAGCACCTCCATGAGCCGGTACTGCAGCGGGTCGATGTCCTGGAACTCATCGATCTGGATGTACATGAGCCGCTTCTGCCACTTCTCCGCGATGTCCGGATGCTCCTGGAAGATGTAGAGACTCAGGATGATGAGATCGTTATAATCAACCGCAAAGGTCTTCCGCTCCTGGTAGAGATAGCCGTAAAAGAGGATGTCGTTCACCTCGGTCGCCTGGAGATACTTCTGGTGCAGCTCGTCGATCGGCAGCGCGATCATGTCGAGGAAGTAGCCCGGCTCCGTGAGACACTTCCGCATCTCGAACATATCCCGCGCACTTGCAAAGGTCTTATCCCGGAGCGTCAACCCACGCTCCTCATAGATGATCTTCAGCATCTCATCGATGTCACTGTTGTCGAGCACCATGAAGCTCTTCGGATAGCCGATCGCATGACTGTCCTCCTGCAGGATGTTCACACAGAAGCCATGGAAGGTGCTGATATAGCCCGTATCGTTGTCGCCCGTCAGCTGATGAATCCGCTGCCGCATCTCATTCGCCGCCTTATTCGTGAAGGTCACACAGAGGATGTTCCCCGGCAGCACCCCGAGTTCCGTCACGAGATACGCGAACCGATGCGTCAGCGCCCGCGTCTTCCCGGACCCCGCCCCCGCGATCACACGCACGAAGCCCTCCGTCGACGTCACCGCTGTGAGCTGCGCCTTATTCAGTCCTTCCAGAATCTCGTCCATTTCGTTACCCCATTTAACTCAGCCGTACATTCGTAATTGATGATATTATAGCACATATGTTCGTACTGTACAATATGCCGGAGGGGGCGCCATCGAAAACCATACTCGCTGCAACTGTTCAGTCAGGACCCGAAGGACCGGCAGCTGAAGCCATACGAAGAGATCGTGAATAAATCCAAATCGGGCCCTTAGAACCAGTTGGAGCAATTTTTCCTTAGCACTCTCTGCAACACTGAGTTTTCATAAAGAAAACTCAGTCGTTTGCAGAGAGCCTACTGGTTCTTAGGGCCCGATTTGTGATTTTTCCGATCTCGTAGTACTGTGCTTCAGCTGCCGGCCCTTCGGGTCCGTCACTGAATTATACTGCGTTTTCGATGGCTCCCCTCCGGCGATTATACACGAACCAGCGGCGACAGCTCCCCATCCGCGAGGATGATGAGCTTCTCCGTCGCACGCGACTCCGCCGTATACAGACGGTGCCGGTACAGCTCCCGGTCCGGATAATCCCGCACCGACACATCCGGCAGGATGACGGTATCAAACTCCAGCCCCTTCGCGAGCTTCAGCTCCATCATCACCACACCACTCTTCGGCAGTGCCTCATAGGAACGGATGATATGCGGTGTATCGTCTCCGAGTGTCCGACGCATCATATTGATGCCCGTCCAGTCGCAGCACACGATGGCCGTGAGTCCCTCCGTGCGGTCGTTCTCCCGGATCACACGACGCAGCTCCTCCACGTAGGTCTCGTGGTCGGTGCAGGCCAGCACCGTCGGCTCCACACCCTCCCGCTGCACGGAATTCGTCTGGATCCGAATCTCCTGCGGCAGCAGGCTCGTAAAGAGTTTCGTGATCTCCGGGGAGGAACGATAGCTCGTCATCAGTGAGAGCTCCGTCACCTCCTTGCCCTGCTCCGTAAACATCCGGCGTATGTCCGCGAAGCTCGCCGTACCACTGTGGATCGACTGGAACTCATCGCCGAGGAACATGAAGTGCGCGTTTCGGAAATAGCGTGCGAGCAGCATCAGCTGCGCCTCCGTATAATCCTGCACCTCATCGACGATCACATAACGGGTGTTGCGGTCGGAGGTTCCGGTCAGCGTCATCTTGAGGTAGCTGAACTCCGCCGGCGTCAGATCATCCTTTCCGAGGATCGACTTTCCGATGGCTTCCATATCGAGCCAGTCGAGGTTCCGGATCTTCTCATAGACACCACCCATCTGGCTCTCATCCGGCTCCTCATCATAGAGATCGTCGAGGCCCTGATCGTGCTTCTTCTTTTCCTGCTTCTGCGCGTTGCTGCGTGCGAGCTCCTCGAGCTCCTCCACCGCGGTCTGGATCAGCCAGGTCGTGGACGAGGTGCCCTTATGGCGGCGCAGCACGCCGAGAATCTGCTGCTTATCGAGCACGCGTGCCCGCTTCAGATTGATGTTGTGGAGGTGCTTCGCTTCGATGCAGAAGCCCACCAGTCCCTCATCGATCTGGTGCAGCGCATCCGCTTCGGTGATATCCGCCTCGCCGAGACTCTTCACCCCGAGATCATCGAGGAAGTCGGACCAGGTCATGGTCAGCGGATTCGCCTCGCCCATCTCCGGCAGCACGTGATCGATGTACTGCTGGAAGACCGGATTCAGCGTGATGAGCGCCACCTGGTTCGGTCGCAGACTGTGCCGGCGGCGGTAGAACAGATACGCGATACGCTGCAGCAGCACAGAGGTCTTACCGGAGCCCGCGATGCCCTGCACGAGCAGCACCGGCACGTCCGGATAGCGGATGATGAGGTTCTGCTCCTTCTGAATCGTCTCCGTGATGGACTGCATCTTATCGCTCCGCTTCTTCGTGAGCGAGTGGATCAGCAGCGGATCCTCCAGCGCGATCTTCGTGTCGAAGTAGGCCTTCAGCACATCGCGTTCCAGATCAAACTGCCGGCGAAGCTTCAGGTCCACCGGGATCTTACGGTCATCAACCATATAGGAGGTCTCGCCCAGCGCCTGGTTGTAGTACACCTCCGCGATCGGGCTTCGCCAGTCGATGATCTCCGGCTCATGATGCTCGTTTGACACCGAGGACGAGCCGATGTAAAAGCTCTCCTCCTCCGTCTCCTCCGGGAACTGCACCGTGATGCGCGCGAAGTACGGACGCGGCAGCAGGCGGTTGACGCGCTGCAGCCCCATCGATACGGTCCGGCTCGAGATATTGAGCTCCTCGACCGCACGGCTCATGGTCTCAAACTCGATTAGCGTCTCCTGCGACTCCTCGATACCGACGAAATCGTACTGGAGGTCATCCGCGACCGTGTTCTTCTCCTCCTGCGCCTGTCGCTGGAGATCGACGAGCTCGGCCTCCATCTGTTCCTTCATCCGCGCGAGCTTCCCGTATTGCTCCGTCAGATGCGCCTGTTCTTCTCTGAAAATTCTATCTTCGTTCATTCCTTACCTATTAAAAAAAATTATGCGTCCGAGCGCGCGAATGCGTTCTTCATGTGCATGCTGGCCTCATACAGCACCTTATCGAGCACGTCGTCGGTCTCTCTCCGGAGCATCTCGGCGATGGCCTCATTGGCCTCCTCGAGCGTCGTGTCCTTCGCGTCCATAAAGCGCTGGTCATACTCCCTGATCAGGCGGTGACCCGCGATGGCCACCTTGTTCTGGTAGCGCTCGATGTGGGAGGAGGTGTAGCTGTAGGCAGCGTCCGAGAGGGCCGCGATCATCCGGCTTGCCCAGTAGAAGCTGTCGGTGGACACCTGTGCGGTGGTACTGTTCATATACGCAGGGGTTCCGTCAACATTGGCATAGAACGGTACGAAGGCGTTAAATGCGTTGGAGCCGTAGCAGATCCACTCGATCGCCTGAAGCTCGGCCGGTACGTATGGGCGGAGCTGGAGGCAGGCCATGAAGCTCGTACGGTTGATGCCGATGGTTCGGTAGGTGCCGCAGAGCGACTTGTCACCGTGTTTGCGATACGGATCATACGGGGTGCCCTGGAAGTGGTTCGAGAGCGCCCACTTCACCTCTTCCACCGTGATCTTGTGCTCCGGCACGAGGGACCATGGGAGGTCGTCGCTCACCGGGGTGAAGTCTGCATCCGGGCCATCCCAGCGGTACGTGCGCGGATTGAAGTAGCGGAACAACGCCCAGGCACGCGGGGTGTTGTAGGTATGGTCGGAATCATCGTGGCTGCCGAAGGCGAGACGCGGATTGAAGGCGTCGCCCTGACCGAGGTCGAGGTGATTCTCCTCGACGAAGCTGCGGAGATCCGCGGAGCACATGAACTCCTTCTGCGCACCGAGGGCGTCCTCGAAATCGAAGTGATCGATGCCGAGCTGGTTCGGCATGATGACATACTGGTCATCCGGCACACGACGTGCCATCCAGTGATGACCACCGATGGTCTCGAGCCACCAGATTTCGTTCACATCCTGGAAGCCGATGCCGTTCATCTCGTAGGTGCCGTACTGCGCGAGCAGGCTGCCGAGACGCTCGACGCCCTCACGTGCGGAGTGGATGTACGGAAGGACCAGGAGGACGATATCCTCCTCACCGATGCCGCCGGCCTTCTCCGCTGTGTGCTCATCGCCCGGCTGGAAGGTCACGAGTGGATCGGCTCCGAGTACACGTGCGTTCGAGGTGATGGTCTCGGTTGCGGTCATCGCGACGTTCTCACTGTTCACGCCGGCAGCGGCCCAGATGCCCTCGCCCTTCACGGCGTTCGGCATCGCAGTATAGCGGAGCGGATTCTCCGGCAGCGGAATCTCCACGTGGCTCAGCACCGAGCGGTATACCCGCGGCTGCTGGGACGGCTCCACCACAACCCACTTCTTCGCTGTGAACTTACCTGCGCCGGAATCATCGTTCCGGGCAATCATCGTCGAGCCATCATAGCTCGCGTTTTTACCTACTAAAATCGTCGTACAAGCCATCGTACGTTCCTCCCTTATATATTTGCTGGTACATTTCAAGCAGGAGACCAGGAAGGCCGGCAACCGAAGCACAGTACTCCGAGACCGGTGAACTCTAAGCCGGGGACCCTAAGCGGCACTAGGCCCTCCGCAATCGCCGAGTTTTCCTGATGAAAACTCTGCGTTGCAGAGGGTGCTAATGAAAATAGTACCAAGTGCCGCTAAGGGGACCCGGCTTGAGTTCACACGTTCTCTCCGTATGGCTTCGGTTGCCGGCCCTCCGGGTCCCCTGTCTGCTCTGTATCAAAAAAGTACTAACTATTTTAACATAGTTAGTACTTTCCTCAAATAGGCAGTTTTCAGCTTTCGGTATCAGACGGTGACGGCGCCTGGGAAGTAGCCGGCGACGATGTCTTTCCGGAGATTTTCGCCGATGACGATGATGACGTCCTCGGTCGGGGTGGTGAGCGGGCGGAAATGGCGTTCGTCCTTCGTGACGTTCAGCTCGAGCCCGCTGGAGAAGCCTTTGATGCGGAGGACGTGGCCGGCGGCGGGATCCTCGAGGAGCTTCAGCACGCGTTTCTTCAGGTTCTCCGGCGTGGTTTCATAATGCATATAGAAGAGCGACTGGTAGGCGTCCTCTTCGGCAACTGCCTTCTTCAGGAAGCTGACATGCCGGTAACCGGCGGCCTCCAGCATCTGGAAGTCCGCATCCTCGAGCTGCTCCCATGGCTTCGCGAGCACATCGGCGGGATACGCGAAGCGGCACGTGCACTGCAGCTCTTCCATCGCCTGGTTCAGGAGTGCGAGCGTCTGCGCGATGCCGTTCTGTGCATCCGTCGGGTGCTGGTCAATGTCAACGACCGCTGCGGTCATCGCGCGCTGCTGCCGGGCATCTCTGCGATCGGCCTCGATACGCGCAGCGCTGTCTTCTGCCGGCTGCGTTTCGTCGCCTTCCGGTGTCGATGTAGCAGCGGGCAGCTTACTGAGGATAATTTTTCCGGCATTGGCGGCCTCCGAGGCGAGCAGGTAACGGGACGCAGGTGAGAGGCCCGGATCGAGCCGGGCGTCGACGATGGCGAGCACCGAGCCGACCTCATACCAGCGGTCGAGGGGCTCCTCATAGAGGGTGTCGAAAAACTCGTCGATATCGTAGATGCCGCTCGGCTCCACGAGGACGCGGGTATAGCCGAGCATCGCCATGCTGATAAGCTTCGTACGGAAGCGGCGCTGATGCGCTTCTGCCCCATCGCCGCCCACCACCATCTCGAGCTCGCAGTTCGGGCCGAGGAGATCCTGCAGCAGGACACGGTCGATATTGATCGCCCCGTAGTCATTCTCGAGGATGCAGACTCGCTCCCCCTTCGCGACAAGCCAGCGCGCGTATTTCTCGATGAAGGTCGTTTTACCGGAACCCAGAAACCCGGTGATAAGATCAATCGTAATCATAGAAGCCCTCCTGGTGCACGTTCTAAAATTTTCATTTATAGTAGCTTTTCTTTCTAATGTCGTCAAACCATCTTCGTAATGAAGTTCAGCATACAGTTCAGAACACTTGGACAGGTATTGATAGTTCAGGCAGGGACGCCAGGAGGGCAGGCAGCGGAAGCCATACGGAGAGACCGATGAAAAATCCAAATTGGACACTTAGATAATATGAAGTGACCTCACATTTGTAGTAACGTGGATTCGCCATTATAC
>CALAOB010000037.1 GCA_937927445.1 uncultured Oribacterium sp.
CCGCGCGAAAACATTGGCCGCTTCCGTACAGCTCTCAACGAACGCTGCGGACTCCGGCTCTACCAGCTTGTGGACAAGCTCTGGATTGACGTGCCGATGCCAGTGAGCTATGTCACGGAGGAGCTGATCCACGAATTTGACCGCCTCGAGCCGTATGGCAAGGGCAACGAAAAGCCGTGCTTCGCGGAGAAGAATCTTCGCATCCTCGAGGCTCGCGTGCTCGGGAAGGGACGGAATGTTGTCCGCCTGCAGCTCCTGTCGCAGCAGGGAACCTCGATTTCCGGCATCCTCTTCACCGACGGCGACGCCTTCCTGCGAAATAAAGGCACGAAATCCCTGATAGATGTGGTTTACTATCCGGAAGTGAATGAATATAATGGATTTAAAAGTCTGCAGATCGTCATCGAGGATTACCAGCTGAGGGCGTGAGCAGGCTTCGACGAGAAAAGAGGAGGCAGATTATGATCAAGGAAGTAATGAACTACATCGCGCAGGCAGATCCGGAGATCGGCGCGGCGATTCTTCGCGAGTATGACCGCCAGATGCACAACATCGAGCTCATCGCATCGGAGAACATCGTATCCGGCCCGGCCATGATGGCCATGGGCACCGTGCTGACCAACAAGTACGCCGAGGGTTACCCTGGCAAGCGTTACTACGGTGGCTGTGTCAATGTCGACGAAATCGAGACCATCGCGATCGAGCGTGCGAAGAAGCTCTTCGGCTGTGAGTATGCGAACGTACAGCCGCACTCCGGTGCACAGGCCAACATGGCTGTCACCATGGCAATCTGCGAGCCGGGCGACACGATCATGGGCATGTCCCTCGACGCCGGCGGACACCTCACCCACGGTTCACCAGCGAACTTCTCCGGCCGTTTCTATAACATCGTTCCGTACGGCATCAACGCCGACGGCTACATCGATTATGACGAGGTCGAGGCCCTCGCGATGAAGCATCATCCGAAGATGATCATCGCCGGTGCGTCCGCATACCCGCGTATCATCGACTTCAAGCGCTTCCGTGAAATCGCCGACAAGTGCGGTGCCGTACTCTGGGTAGATATGGCCCACATCGCCGGACTCGTCGCAGCAGGCCTTCACCCGTCACCAATCCCGTACGCGGATGTAACGACCACGACGACCCACAAGACCCTCCGCGGACCACGTGGCGGCCTCATCCTGTCCAGTGCAGAGGCAGCCGAGCGCTTCAAGTTTAACAAGAACGTCTTCCCGGGCAGCCAGGGCGGCCCGCTCGAGCACGTCATCGCCGGTAAGGCCATCTGCTTCGGCGAGGCACTGAAGCCGGAATTCAGGACCTACCAGGAGCAGATCGTAAAGAACTGTAAGGCACTCGCTGACGCCATGATGGCGAAGGGCTTCAAGCTCGTTTCCGGCGGCACCGACAACCACCTGATGCTCGTGGACCTCACGAACATCCCGGACCTCACCGGTAAGACCCTGCAGAACAACTGTGATGAAGTACACATCACCCTGAACCGGAACGCTATCCCGAACGACCCGCGCTCCCCGTTCGTCACCTCCGGTGTCCGCATCGGTACGGCGGCTGTCACCACCCGTGGCTTCACGGAGGCCGACATGGCACCGATCGCCGACTGCATCTGGAACGTCGCAACGAACTTCGACGCAACGAAGGACGACGTCACCGCAAAGGTACTCGAGCTCACAAAGGCACACCCGATTTACGAGGGATAACTCGCTCCTGAGGGGCAGAACCGTCCCGGAAGGAATTGCACGAGGACGATGAAAATCAAAAACGGACCCTTAGAATCACCTGGTAAAAAGTGATTCTAAAGGGTCCGTTTTTTGTGCTTACTTCGTTTTTAAGTTGTTCTGCGCGACCGTCAGCATCAGCTTGATACGATTCAGCTGATTGACCTCCGACGCACCCGGATCGTAATCCACCGCGATGATGTTCGCATCCGGATGATGCCGCTTCAGCTCCTTGATGACGCCCTTGCCCACGATGTGGTTCGGGAGACAGCCAAACGGCTGCGTACAGATGATGTTCTCGACACCCTCGCCGATCAGCTCGAGCATCTCACCCGTCAGGAACCAGCCCTCACCGGTCTGATTACCGAGCGAGACATATTCCCGTGCCATCTTCGCAAGCTCGTGGATGTCGCCAGGCGGCGTGAAACGTGTGGACTGCGCAAATGCCTTCCGCGCGGTCTTCCGGAAGAACTCCAGCAGCGTGATCGCTGCATTGCAGAGCGTCTTGCCCTTCCAGCCGGCACCCAGATTCTCGTACTTGAAATTCTGGTTGTAGAAGCAGTAGAGCAGGAAGTCCATGAGGTCCGGCATGACGGCCTCCGCCCCCTCGCGCTCGAGCAGCTCCACGA
>CALAOB010000038.1 GCA_937927445.1 uncultured Oribacterium sp.
CCGCATCATTGGTGGTTCTCACACAATCAAATCCTACAGTAAACTTACGCCGTCAGTCTGTTTGTAGACTCTACGCATATTCTGTTCCTCGTGTTAGAATGAGCTTATGTTCATTCGTGTCGATGATCGACATAAATCCCTTTATTAAGACAAGATATTTCTGTAAGCGTTCATTTTTGATTCGATATGGTTTCAGAAATGTACGTCAGTCTGTCTTGAAAATGCGCATAAAGGGCGTATAATCAAAGAAAGGAATAGTTGATGAAAAACAAAGAATTAATCAAGAAACTTGAACGGGCTGGATTCAAGTTCAAAGAGCATGGTGGAAATCATGACAAGTATGTGAGAGGAAACGACGTCGAAGTCATTCCGAGGCATAAGGAAATCAACGAAAGACTTGCTCGTGCGATACTGAAAAAATGGGGACTTATGTGAGGTTTCTTGAATGCTGAGCTTTTAGATTATATGAGGTGATTATATGAATAGATTTCTGGCAAAAGCATATCCGGTTTTGATAAAGCAGGATGAGAATGATTTTCTGGTATATATTCCGGATTTTGATACATATACGGAAGGCAGCAGCCTTGCGGATGCTATCGAAATGGCACGTGATGCGATGGGAACGGCTGGGATGGAGTTTAAAACAGAGGATGAGCTGCCGGTGGTTTCCAGCTTCGAGGAAGCCAGGGCGAAGGCAAAGGAAGTTGCAGATGACGAGCTTGATTTTTCGGATGGACTTGTGACCTATGTGGACATCGATTTTGAGGCGTATCAGAATCGTATGAGGAATAAGTCGGTGAAAAAGAACTGTACGATTCCGTTCTGGTTAAATGAAAAGGCAGAGAGCATGGGCGTGAATTTTTCGAAAGTTCTG
This sequence comes from uncultured Oribacterium sp., assembly GCA_937927445.1. Classification (GTDB taxonomy): domain Bacteria; phylum Bacillota; class Clostridia; order Lachnospirales; family Lachnospiraceae; genus Oribacterium. The sequence goes on from CALAOB010000038.1 coordinate 875, forward strand.
CAGGATGCATTGATGCGTATTGTGGGCGCATAAAGTGCGGGCGGAGACGACAGTAGAGGAGCCTGCATTGGCCTGCTGGGCAGCGGGCGATAGACACAGGAGGTGTGCGGATGGACTGGGCAGATGGAAAGAGGCGGTGCTGCTGGGCAAATCCGAAAAACGAGCGCTACATACGTTATCATGATGAAGAGTGGGGCGTGCCGGTCCATGATGATCATAAGCTGTTTGAGATGCTGGTTTTGGAGTGTTTCCAGGCGGGGCTGTCCTGGGAGTGTGTGCTGAATAAGCGTGAGGCGTTTCGTGAGGCGTTCGATGGCTTCGATCTGGAGTCGGTTTTCGCCTATGATGAGGAGAAGATGGCGTCGCTGCGGAGTAATGCCGGGATCATCCGAAATCGTCTGAAGATCGAGGCGGCGGTGGCGAATGCGAGAGCTTTTCGGGCGATACAGGAGGAGTACGGTAGCTTCGCAGAGTATCTCTGGCACTGGACGGATGGCCAGGTGGTGTATGAGAAGGGACGGACACAGTCAGAGCTCTCAGACCGGATATCGAAGGATCTCAGGAAGCGCGGCATGAAGTTCGTTGGGAGTACCGTGATTTACGCATATCTGCAGGCGGTTGGCGTGATCTATGCGCATGATGCCGGATGTTTCTTGGAAATGAATGAAGAGGAAAAGCGCTGAGCTGTGGGCGAAGACATTGGCCTGCGTAATTTGGATGTAGTCATTTCGTAAGAATTCCGACGAATAAAGTTCACGCGTTCGGGTGAAAAGATATGGTATCATTTTATGTAGAGGATACCAGGCGGTCGGGAGCGATGCAGCTCGGCGGGATTCAGGTATCATGACATACAGAACGGTACTTGTGTGGATGCCATGTGTGGGAGATGACGATGAAACTTTTATTTAAGCAGCGCTTTTTTTCCTGGTTTGACAGTTATGATATCTATGATGAGGCGGGGAATACGGTTTATGTGGTGAAGGGGCAGCTGTCCTGGGGACATAAGCTGGTGATCTATGATGCCGTCGGGCGTGAGATTGGGATGGTCGTGCAGCGGGTGCTGACTTTCCTGCCAAAATTTGAACTTTACAAGAACGGTGTGTGCGTAGGCTGCCTCAGCAAGGAGTTTACGTTCCTTAAGCCGCAGTACAACATCGATTACAACGGCTGGCACGTCGATGGTTCCATCATGGAATGGGATTACAGTATTCTGGATCGTGGGTCGAATCTGGTAGCGACGGTCAGCAAGGAGCTGTTCCACATGACGGACACCTATGTGATCGATGTGCGGAATCCGGACGATGCACTGGATGCACTGATGTTCGTGCTCGCCATCGACGCGGAGAAGTGCTCGAGGAACTGACGGGGTAGGTACTGAGCTGCGGCGGAGACATTGGCCCGAAAAAGGGAAAGATGGCAAGAATAAAAGCGCTGATTTGCGAGGTGGCAGGTCGGCGCCTTTTTTATGGCAGATATAAAAAATAAAAAATAAAAATGATTAAAATTCCTGATTTTCTTGTAATCTGCTTGATTTTGCTTAAAATATATGATATTAGTTGCAGCATTGTCCTGGGATGCTGAATCTCTCGAGATGTGTGCAGGCGGTGGAAGAAAGATTATATATAAATCAGCAGTTAGAAGAGGAAAACATGGAAAGGCAGGAGCGGGATTCAGAGTGCCTGGATCCGAAAGAAAAACGACAGTTCAGAGTGCCGATTTATCCGGCGCTGGTGTTTATCACCGGCTGTCTGGTGCTGGCGGGGGTTTTATATCATTCATATACGGTTTACCGTGAGCAGATGGAGAAGGTCACGAAGCTGAACGCGATCAGCTATGCGGAGCGCCTGGCGAATGATCTCGGGCGCGGTATAGCAATCACGGAGGCAGTGGAGTCGGTGGTCCTTAGTGGTGAGGGAAAGGCCAATGCTTTTTCAGAGGTGGCTGAAAAACTGATGACCGATTACGTTCAGAGCATTCAGATTGCGCCGGAAGGAGTCGTCACCGAGATCTATCCGGCGACCGGAAACGAAGCCGGGAAGATCGATCTCTTTCAGGATGAAAAGCGAGGAGAAATCTGTCGCTATGGACGAGAGCATGACGTCGTCACCATGCAGGGGCCATTCGAGCTCCAGCAGGGCGGACAGGGCATCGCAATCCGGAATCCGGTCTATCTGAAGGAAGCAGACGGCAGCGAGACGTTCTGGGGCTTCGCGATCGCGATCATCCGCGTGCCGGATATCTTCGAGGATACCGTGAATGCACTTTCAGATTTCGGATACGATTATCGCCTGACTATGACGAGCTCACCACTGTCGGACGAGCAGGTGCAGGTGTCTTCATCCGTAGAAGAGCTGACGGATCCGGTGGACTACCATTTCGAGATCGAGGGAACGAGCTTCGGTCTGTCCGTCATGCCGAAGCAAGGATGGAATCGTCGGTGGATCATGGCACCGTATCTCATCCTGGGCATCTGTATCATCCTGTTGCTGACGGGACTCAGTATCGCGATGCTTCAGGTTCGGCACCACCGGGATGTGCTGAAACTGTTATCGGTGACCGATCCGCTGACCGGTCTTCTGAACCGTCATGGATTCGATGAAGCGGTGAAGAAAAAGATGAAGGCCGGTGCGTCCGCGCCGTGTGTCGGCATGCAGATGGACATCGATGATTTCAAGTTCATCAACGACCTCTATGGGCATAATGTCGGGGATCAGGCGCTGAAAAAGCTGGCGGAGGATCTGCAGCAGCACTTCGGTGCGCAGGCGATTCTATGCCGGAGCGGTGGTGATGAATTCTCCGTGCTCCTGATTGGAAAGACGTCAGAAGAAGCGGCAGCGGACATCGAGGAATTTACCTGTGCACCGCGCTGTGTGAGCGTGAATGGTACGGATTATCCATTCTATATTTCGCTCGGTTATGCGGAGTATCCGAAGGACCAGCGCGAGATTGCACAGCTGATCCGCTATGCGGATATGGCGCTCTATGCCGTAAAATCCCATGGAAAGAAAAGCTGTGCCGCCTATCAGAGCTCCTATCAGACGCAGCAGCGCAGCCAGTTCGGTTTCGCACTGCAGGAGGTCGCCCAGCATCTTCCGGGTGCCTTCCTGATTTATACCGCGGATCCGGAGAATGACCGGATTCTGTTTGCAAATCATGAGCTTGTGAAGTTCGCCGGCTGCCACGATTTCGAGGAGTTCCTCGCGTACACCGACCATCGCTTCCGGAACCTGATCCGTCTGGACGAACAGACTTCTGTTGAGGCGAGCATCTGGCAGCAGATTGACTCTGGCGCAAGCGGTGACAACGACTATGTCCGCTTCCACTTCGTGCGAAAGGACGGCAGCACGCAGCCAGTGCTCGACCATGGCCGCATCGTGAAGAACCGCTACTACGGAAACATCTTCTATGTGCTGATCATGGACTGTGCGCTGATCGAATCGTACTATGATTCAGATAAATAAGATTTCGCGTGGCGTGTCCGAGTGGAGACATTGGCCTGAAAAAGGGAAGGATGGCAAGAATAAAAGCGCTGATCTGCGTGGTGGCAGGTCAGCGCTTTTATTAGATGCAAGAAAGCAAAATGAACATATTTTATCGGTTATAACTGATAAAAATAAAAAAAGCAAATTTTATAAGTTGTATCGACGGCGTAAGTTTACTGTAGGATTTGATTGTGTGAGAACCACCAATGATGCGGC
>CALAOB010000039.1 GCA_937927445.1 uncultured Oribacterium sp.
CCCCAAAACAGGATGCCTACTTTTAAAAGTGTCCTTGACAAGGGGTACACTTCAGATTATGGCTATTTCCGTAGGCACGATGACGTTTTGAAGCGCTTACCATGCCTGCAGTTGAAATTTCAGAGTTCCCTATCCATAGGCATGATGGCTGATTTTTCAGTTCAACGTGCCTGCACTCGCAAATTTACATGACGTCGGATCGTCATGATGATGGTTTTCAGCCCCGACATGCTTATGCTGTATCTTTTTGAAAAATTCAAAACATTTGTTTTTTCTATTGATGTGAGAACGAATGTTTGCTATAATATATTTAGTGCTACCATACTCGGTAGGCGGTTGGTCCTCCCAATAGAGGACTGTGACCTCTGATCACAGAGAAATCTGCTTGCAGAAATCTTAATGAAAGGAGGGCTTGTGTTATGCTGACAACTGAGTTGTTTATTTCGATCCTTAGCCTGTGTATTACATGCTTTGCGCTTGGATACTCAATAGGTTCTTCAAGCAATAATAAGACACAAAAATAACCGCCCGAGCCTGGAAAACTTGGCGGTTATTCTTGTAACCAACAATTTTTAGGGCCAACCGTCTATCGGTAGCACCTCTATTAATATAATACCATTCGACTATATATGTGTCAAACATATATTCGCCGTTTAAACCTTACAACTGACCTCTATTCGGCCTTTTTTCGTTCAGGTCAGTGTTCCTGCCGCATGGGCGGGTCCATCGCGCTTCCTTCATCCGAAGCCTTACACCTTCCGGAAGAACTGGTCGAGGGTGAGCCGGTCGACGTCGGCGTAGTCCGGCCAGAACTCGTCGAGGTTTTCGACGGTGTTGACTTTATTCTCACCGGCGAAGCTGGAGAAGTCGCTTTCGGAGAGTGGCTTATCCTTCAGGGCGACGTCCATCGCGATCTTCAGGTAGCTGGTGCGGTCCATATCGGTTTCGATGTTGTCCTCGATGAGGTCGAACATCCCGGCGATGGCATTGCTCTCCTTCTTCTGCTTCGCGATGATCGCGCGCTCGAAAGCGATGGCGTACTGGCGCTGGCGGTCCATACGGGTCATGGCACTGAAGTCGACGGATTTGTCACGGTAGCGGACGAAGCGCTCGGCCATGTCGCCCTCAAGCTTCACGGTTTTTCCGTTCACGAAGGCCGGATCCGCCTTCGCGAGGTCGTCGCCCTCGATGGTGACCTCGACGCCGCCGACGTAGTTGTTCAGTTCGTTGATGATGTCGATGGAGCCGGCCATGTAGCCGTCGATCGGGAGGCCGCCGAAGACGCCGGACACGGCCTTCATCGCGTAGTCACCGGACTTCGCGTGGTTATCGCCGTACATCCATGCGCGAGTGAGGTGGTTGATCTCGGTGCCGATCGGGTTTGAGTTCTCGTCGGTGACGGTGACCTCGGTCATGGTATCACGCGGTACCTGGATGATGTGGACGCTGTTGTTCGCGGTGTTCTCTGCGACGAGGAAGATACCGTCGGAGAGTCCGATCTCCGAGATGTCACGGTCGTACTGGAGCGAGCCCTTGTTATCGACGCCGAGGATGAGCCAGGCCTTGACGGCGCTGTTCCTTTTATAATGTACGCCGTTGTAGTTGAACTCGTCGAGGTTGAAGAGGTGCGGGCGCGCGGTGGCGTCGCCGTTCACGGTGTAGCTGAGGGTGCCGTCGGCGTTCTTCGTGCAGTTGATGTCGACGAGCTTCGACTGGTTCGCCTGCTGCTCTGCTGCTGCGGACTCGAGCATCTGTGCAAGGTAGTCGGTGTCGAGGGTGACGCCCTCGAGGCCGAGCTTACCGTCGGCGTCCTCGGTCATGCCGGCATCTGCGAGCTGCTGGTTTGCCAGTGCAGCAGTGTCCTCGGTCCCGTAGACCGGGTTGTCTGCATTGGCCGCCTCTGTGGCTTTACGCGCGCGGTACTGGCTGATCGTCCAGGCGGAACCGACGGCGGCGATGCAGAGAAGCGCGCCGATGAAGATGCGCATCGGGCGGCGGCGCTGGTGGCGAAGCTGTTCCTTCGAGTGGTTTTCGTTTTTCATATACTCTCCTATGCTGAGCTGCGCGGGGCAGCGGGATGACGTGTTGCGGGGCCGTGCAGACGGGCCTTGGCGGATCTGACTGTATTCTCTGAGCCCGTTGTGACGGCGGGGCCGTGCAGACAGACCTCGACTTTATAGTATACCGCAGCGGGCGGGATTTTCCACCGGTTTTTGATAGGCACAGCGGGCGTGAGCGGGCAGGCGCAGTTTTTGCAGGGATTTTCAATCGGATTGCTTGTCTGCTGGGACAATCATAGTTTTAGTTTCTTTCGTGAGTAGACTGCGCTAGAATGAGGGGTAGAAAACGGGTACAGGCAGGTCGGCTCCGCGGATCCTCCCGGAGCGGTACATGGTCGGAAGACGACGATGTCGGCGGCAGATGCATTGGCCCGATCAGGGGAGGTTCGTTTTGATGAGAAGTGATGAGCGTGGTTCGGTGAATCCGGGACTGCTGAAGGCCGGCGGGGTCGTGCTGGCGGTGCTGATCGTGGGCGCGACGGGGGTCGTGCTCTACCATGACCGGCAGACGCAGGCGGCGTACCAGGAGTGGGCGCGCGCGGAGAATAAGAAGGTGTTCGATGAGGCGACGCAGCAGCGGCTCTCGGATCAGCAGCTGCTTTCGCTTGAGCGGCAGCTGAACGACAGCTTCTACCAGCGTCTGCAGGACCAGCTGCCGGTACGTGTGCTGGTGGTCGGTGACGGCTATGGGGCCGGGATGGGTGCGTCTTCGACGGCGCGTTCCTGGGCACAGCGGCTGAAGGCGTCACTTGCGATGAAGTACGGCGTGACGGTGGAGCTGACGAATATTTCGCTGTCTGAGCGGAATGGTGGCTTCGGTGCGTGGGCGTCGCTCCGGCAGCAGCCGGATGGCGCGGCGACGGCGATGCTCGCGGAGATGGTCGGGGACGGCCGCGCGGAGGTGGCAAAGGACGGCACGATCTCGGCGGAGGGCTGGAACAACACGATGTCCCATGCGTTCCGGAAGGACGAGTACGATCTCGCGATTGTGAGCCTCGGGATGACGGATGATCCGTCGCAGTTCCCGACCTGGTACGAGGCGGTGCTCCGCGGGCTGCGCGAGAAGTACCGGCAGTGCTCGGTGATCTCGCTCCTCTCCAGCCAGGCGCTGACGAGCCCAGAGCTCGGCTTCGCGGATGAGAACACGGAGGCGCTCCGCACGATCTCGAAGCAGTACCACGCGGACGTCGTGAACGTCGGCATGGAGATGCTGGACCCGGAGGGCGCGAAGAACGGGGCGACGACGTCGGAGCTCGCGCAGAAGGCCGTCGCGATGGCTGCCGGTTCAGGGGCTGGCGAGACCAGCGCTGACGGGGGTTCCAGTACGAACGAGACTGGCTCCGCCGAGGCCGGGGCTTCGGCTACGGGAGAGGCTGGCGATGCGGATGGGCAGGTAAAGGCGGCCCAGGCGGCGCTGCAGAAATACACCGTCGAAGGCCTGTACCTGAACGACGCCGGCCAGAGCTTCCTCGCTGATACGCTGCAGAAATTCATCGATCAGAAGGTCGCAAACGCGCAGGGCTATACCGCAGGCGAGGTGACGCTGCTGGATCCGGCGGTGGAAGCCCTCGACGAGTTCCACTATATCCCGGTCGCGGAGCTGAACCGCGTGAATGATTACACCTACGTGCTCGGAAAGAACCAGATGTGGCTGACGGATGACAGCGCGGATGATGGTGCGACGGATGGAGCCGCATCTGGCGCGGGTACTGGTGCTGCTGACGGTGCGGCCGGAGCTGCTGGTGCAGCGGCAGGCGGTAAGAAATCCGGCAGCATCGTGCGACACAGTGAGCATGTGGCCGGCGACTTCTACCGCGGTATCGTCGGTGTCGATTATATGCTGGCTTCCGGTGACAACGATCTCTACATCGCGACCGGCGACGGCACGAAGCCATTCGGACGCATCACCGCGAACAACCCGTACAGCTCTTCTACCCGCTCGGTAGAGCCGGTGAACGACCACTTCTCCGCCGACCGCGATGGTAATCTCATCATCAGCTTCGGCACGAAGGAGCAGGCTGCGGGCCTGCAGGGCATCATCTTCGGCGGTGACCTCGAGCTCCCGGCCACCCTCGACGACTTCAAGACCGTCGCTTACGTCGGCCCGACCGACGAAAACGGCAAGCGTCTCCCACTCGACGAGGACGGAAAGATCGCAGAAACCGTCGCAGAGACCGAGCCGGAAACCACGAAGGCCGCGAAGAAGCCGGCAGCTGCAGGCATCACACGGAAGCCGGGTGCTGCAGAACAGGCCGGTGGGGCTACACAGGCAGCGATTGAGTCTGCCGCTGAAAGCGCACAGGAAACCGATGCTTCAAAGACCGCAGACAGTAAGAAAGAGACGAAAGTGACCACCGAAGCTTCCTCTTCTACTCATACCGGCGACGGAAACACCCGCGAGAGCGCCGCTTCTACGGAAGCCGGCACCGCCTCTTCCACTGCCGCCGAATCGACCACAGAAACCGATAAACCACACGGCACGATTCCAGGCGTGGTCGAAATCCCAGCGGATGGCCCGCGTGAAACCTCCGAAGGCAAGCATGTCCTCACAGAGGAGGAACGCCTCGCGATCCTCGAAAGAATCAAAACAAGTGAAGCCGCAAACGGCTGATGCAGAAGAACTGCAGCACCAATTGGTGCTGCAGCTCTTCTGCGTGAGCCCGTGTAACAGTTCAGGTAGCAGGGGAACCCGGAGGGGTGGCAACGGAGGCCATACGTAGAGACCGTGTGAAATCAAGCCGGGTCCCCTTAGCG
>CALAOB010000040.1 GCA_937927445.1 uncultured Oribacterium sp.
GAGAGGAGCAGGTCGTCACGGCGGGTGCCGGATTTCACGATGTCGATGGCCGGGAAGATGCGGCGCTCCTGAAGCTCTCGATTCAGGACGAGCTCCATGTTACCGGTACCCTTGAACTCCTCGTAGATGACATCATCCATGCGGGAGCCGGTTTCGACAAGCGCCGTGGACAGGATCGTCAGGGATCCGCCCTCACGCATATTGCGGGCCGCACCGAAGAAGCGCTTCGGCATGTGCAGCGCCGCTGGGTCGAGACCGCCGGAAAGCGTACGTCCGGACGCCGGTACCACGAGGTTGTACGCCCGCGCGAGACGGGTGATGGAATCGAGCAGGATGGTGACATCCTCGCCCTGCTCCACGAGACGCTTCGCACGCTCGATGGTCATCTCGGCCACCCGCTTGTGGTGTTCCGGAACCTCATCGAAGGTCGAGTAGATGACGGTGACGAGACCGCCCTCGACCTCTTCCTTCATATCGGTAACCTCCTCCGGTCGCTCATCGATGAGGAGGATCAGCAGATGCATCTTCGGCTCGTTCTTCACGATGGCCTTCGCCACCTGCTTGAGCAAAGTCGTCTTACCAGCCTTCGGCGGCGATACGATCATACCACGCTGGCCCTTTCCGATCGGTGCCAGCAGATCGAGGATACGAAGCGAGGTCGAGCTTCTCTCCCCCGGTACCTCGAGGCGGATACGCTGGTTCGGGAAGATCGGGGTCAGCGACTCGAAGCTCCGCCGACGGAACATCTCGGAAAGCGGCTTGCCGTTGACCGTCTCGATATAGGAAAGCGCCGCATAGCGCTCGTTCGGATTCTTCGCCCGCGACAGACCATGGATGACATCGCCGGTCTTCAGGCGGTAACGCTTGATGATCGCCGGATTCACGTAGACATCGCTGTCCCCCGGCATGAAGTTATCCGAGCGCGTAAAGCCGAAACCGTCCGGCATGACCTCGAGGATGCCGCCACACGGATTACCGCTCGGTGCCTTCTGGGTCTCGTTGTCGAGCTCGTCCGTCTTCTCGACGGCTTCCGTCCGCACGGTCTCGCCATCATGGGTTGTCAGCACGGCATCCGACGTTGCAGCATCGCTGTCACGCTCCATCCGCTCACTCTGCCCTGCGGTCGATGCACTGCTGCGACCGGCGTATGCCTTCGCGCGCCGTGCCCGGATGCGCTCCGCCTGCTCGGCCAGACTTCCCGGCTCCGCTGTTCTGCCGTTCGTGTCGTCGGCCAATGTCTCCGTCGCTGCCTGCGTGGCTTCCTTCGCCGCTGCTTCGGATACCGCTGCACGATCCTGTGCAGGCTCTGCCACAGCTGCCGCGGTCTTTCCGTCTGCAGCCTCCACGCTCCCGGAGGTCTTCGTTGCGGCAGCAGCTTCCGTCGTCTGCACCTCTGTGCTCTTCGGCTTTCGTCCGCGCGTCGTACGCTTCGGCGTACCTTCCACGGCTGCTTCCAGAATTTCCAGTCCTTCTTCCGCCTTCGCCTTCCGGGCACGGGTCGTGCGCTTCGGCTTCCTTTCTTCGGCCACCGGAGCGGTCTCTGCAACTTCCTCTGTCTTCGGCTTCCGCGCACGCGTCGTGCGCTTCGGCTTACTTTCTTCGGTCACCGGAGCCAGCTCTGCAACTTCCTCTGCCTTCACCTTGCGTGCTCGGGTAGTACGCTTCGGCTTACTCTCTTCTACTGCTGGAGCCGCCGCTGCACCTTCTTCTGTCTTTGGCTTCCGTCCTCTCGGCTTACGCTCGACCGCGGACTTCTTCTCTTCTTCTGCCATACTGCCTCCATATGGTTATTTTGTTTTTTTAAGGGAATGTATAAAACTCTATCGTAAATCTGGGATTCATGGATACGGGAAAGACCGCTCCCGAAATCATCGATTTGAAATCATGTTCGTTAAACGAAGAAATTAGGAAAATCGTAAAATAAGTATAACAACCGCGCCCTTGTAACGCAAGTTTCATTTTGTTATACTAGCGGCACAGCGGGCATCCAATGCACGAAAGCACCGGACAGGTACGGATGGAGCACATCACCACCCATCGCTACGTGTATCACCACAGTGCAGCCCCTGTCGTAAACCCAGTATAAAGAAGGTTATTATGGCGAAAAACTATAGATCCACCCCGGGTCCGTCGCTTCGCTACGACGCCCGTGGACAGCTCATAAAAAATAAACCGAAATCGCGTGTTCTGCACTTCATCCTCTGCTATCTGCTTCCGTACCTGATCATCAACGGACTGATTCTCCTCTTCGTGATTCAGCAGCCGACGATCGAGACGACCGAGCCGGATACGAAGGATTACCAGAGTGCCAGCATCGACATCAAGGTTGATTCCCTGGTGCCGCTGAAGTCACTGAGCGCGACGATGGATGGTGCAGAGCTTCCGCTCGAGAAGTCCGGCTCGATCTGGACCGCCGATGTCACGAAGAACGGAACCCTGACCCTGAACGCGAAGTCCATCAACGGCATGTCGAAGACGACCTATGTACAGATCAATCTCCTCGACGACGTCGGTCCGACCGTCGATGAAGAGTCCGTCAATCTCGGTGCCGGCTACCTCGAGTTCACCGTCTCCGACACTCAGTCCGGTGTGAACTGGGATTCGATCTACGGTGTTGACTCGCTCGGCAACAATGTGAAGCCGACCGACATCAATAAGCAGACCGGTCGCGTCACCTTCTCCATGGCCGGCGACGCCATCACCGTCTACATCCGCGACCTCGCCGACAACGAGAGCTCTGCAAACTTTTCCGTAAATTAATATTTCATCGTATTTAAAAAGCTGGTCGATCCGACCAGCTTTTTTGTTTGCATTCTTTCAGGCCCCGGATGGGTGGAATTTCAGAGTCTTCCGAGCTCGGAGTACTGTGCTTCTGCTGGCACCCCTCCGGGCCCTGTATCGATGTCACTTCTCTGACTTCTGTGACTTCTCCGGCTTCTCTGGCTTCGCCGGCGCCTCCCGGAAACGATCATAGGTGCGCAGGATGCCGCAGATCACCTGCTTTTCATGCTCGGTGAACGCGTCCTCCGTCATGCGCCACTGCCAGTTCTGACCGGAGGTACCCGGCTGATTGATGCGCGCATCACCGCCGAGGCCGAGGTAATCCCCTGCCGGCACGATCACGGTATCCGCAATCGACGCCATCGCCCGCTTGATGAGGAGTTCCGGCATCGCATTCCAGTCATTGCCGGAACGGCTCATGTACTGATACATATAGTCCCGCTGCCAGTCCGGGATGGTCTCGAACCAGTGACGGAGGGTGTCATTATCATGTGTACCCGTGTAGCAGACACAGTTCGGGGTGGTGAAGTTGTGCGGCAGATAAGCATTGCCCGCACCCGAATCCCAGGCGAACTGCAGCACCTTCATGCCCGGGAAGCCGGTCGCGGCCATCAGCTTCCGGACCTCATCGGTGATGACACCGAGGTCCTCCGCGATGATCGGCAGCTCCTTCGTACCGAAGTGCTGGTACATCGCACGGAACAGTCCCATGCCCGGGCCCTTCACCCACGCGCCGTTTTCCGCCGTATCATCGCCGAACGGCACCGCATAGTAGGCCTCGAAGCCACGGAAATGGTCGACACGGAGACAATCGTACATCGAGAGACAGTACTCCATGCGCGCACACCACCAGGCATAGTTCGTCTTCTTATGCGCCGCCCAGTCATAGAGCGGATTGCCCCAGAGCTGACCGGTCGCGGAGAAGGCATCTGGCGGAACCCCCGCCACCTTCGATGGGTGACCGTCCTTCGTGTACTGGAAGAGCTCGCGATGCGCCCAGGCATCTGCCGAATCCGGTGCGCAGTAGATCGGGATATCCCCGAGGATCTCGATGCCCCTCGCCGCCGCGTAGGCGCGAAGTGCCGCCCACTGCTTGTTAAACTCATACTGCACGAAGGCGTAGAACGCCACCTCGTCCGCATACTCTGCACGGAACGCAGCCACCGCCTTCGGATCGCAGTCGCGCAGTTCCTCCGGCCAGACATCCCAGCTCGCGCCGGAAAGTGAATCCTTGATCGCCATAAAGACGCAGTACTCGACGGTCTCCGGGCGAAGCTCCGCGTAGAGCGCCTCGACATCGCCGCCCTGCTCCTTGAAATGCCTGAACGCGAGCTTCAGCGCCTTGTTCTTGCTGCTGTAGAGCTTTCCGTAGTTGACGCGTTCAATGCTGTCGGCCGGTACGCCTGCCTCCTGCCGTACCTTCGCCGGCTGCTTCAGCCAGCGGCGAAGGTCGCGGAACGCCACATCACGATCATGCGCAAACCAGATGGCCGGCGCGTTCTTCGCATCCGATACATCTGCGCCTTCTTCGTTTTCGTCTGCCGCCGGCTGCTTCTGTGCCCTCGCTGCGTCCTCGGCGCGCGCCAGCGCTGCATAGTCGACCGCATCGCCGAAATCAAATTCCTCCGGATCCGCGAGTTCCTCTGCGCTCAGCAGCCCCTCCTCGACCAGCAGGTCGAGGTCCACGAAATACGGGTTCCCCGCGAAGGCGGAAAATGCCTGGTACGGTGAATCACCGAAGCCCGTCGGGCCCATCGGCAGAATCTGCCAGATCTTGTTTCCGGTCTCACATAATAAATCGATAAAACGATATGCTTCCTCGCCGAGTGTTCCGATGCCGTACTTTCCCGGCAGCGAGAACACCGGCATCAAAATGCCTGCTTTCTTCATACTCAGCCTTCCCCCTTTATCCCTTGCGACGCTTTGTCAGCTTCTGGTCAAGTGCAGCCTTCTGCACGCTCTTCCGCTGTGCGGAGGCCTTCGTGCCCGTCGACTTCGCTGCCGGCTTCTTCGGCTCTGCCTTCGCTGCCTCGACAGCCTGCGCTGCTGCAGCCTTCGCCTCGGTCATCTGCTTCGGCACGGTCGTCTTTTTCCGGGTCGTCTTCTTCTCACTGACGACCTCAACCTTCTCTTCCGCTGTCGCCTTCTTCGCACTCGTCTTCTTCGCGGTGCTGCTCTTCGCAGCGGTCTTCTTCGCGGCTGCCTTCTTCGCTTCCGTCGCCTTCGGTGCCGGCTCCGCGCATGGGGTCAGCTGGTAAATGGTGGTCGACATCGCCGGGATCTCGAGATCGACGGCGTAGTTCCGCTCATCCCAGTCGGCCTTCACCGCCTTATGTGCGGTGCGCTTCACAGCACCGCTTCCGCCGTACTTCTTATCATCACTGGAGATGAGGGACTTCGCGGAGCACATGAACGGAACACCGACACGGAACTTCGGATGCGCGACGTTATCGAAGTTCGATACCACGAGGAGGGTCTCCTCCGGCTTGTCGGTCTTTCGAACAAACATCACCATGGACTCCTCCTGATAGGAGCAGTTGATCCACTCGAAGCCGTCCGTGACGTAATCCTGCTGCCAGAGCGCCGGATGTGTCCGGTAGACGGCATTGAGATCCCGTACGAAGTCCTGAATGCCCTCGTGTACCGGGTACTCGAGGAGATTCCACTCGAGCTCCTGGTTCTCGGACCACTCGTCATACTGTCCGAAGTCCTGACCCATGAAGAGAAGCTTCTTGCCCGGATGCGTCCAGAAGTAGCCATAGGCCGCACGGAGGTTCTGTGCCTTCTCCTCGAAGGTCTCACCCGGCATCTTGCCGAGCATCGAGCCCTTGCCATGTACGACCTCGTCATGTGAGAGCACGAGCATGAAGTCCTCGGAATAGTTATAAATCATGGAGAAAGTGAGCTGGTTGTAGCTGCCCTTCCGGAAGAACGGATCCGTGCCCATGTAGCTCAGGAAGTCGTTCATGAAGCCCATGTTCCACTTGAGGTCGAAGCCGAGGCCGTCCTGCTCGACATCCCCGGTGATGTTCGGCCATGCCGTGGACTCCTCTGCGATGAGCAGGGTGCCCGGGAAGCGCTTGTGGAACTGCGAGTTCAGATGCTTCAGGAACTCCACCGCATCGAGGTTCTCGTTGCCGCCGTAGATGTTCCGCGGTGCGTCCTCGCCCTGACGACCGTAGTCGAGGTAGAGCATAGAGGCCACGGCATCCATACGGATACCATCGGCATGATAGCGGTCTGCCCAGAACATCGCACTGCCGATGAGGAAGTTCGACACCTCATTCTTACGGTAGTTGAAGGTCAGGGTGCCCCAGTGCGGGTGGCTTGCGAGACGCGGATCCGGATTCTCATAGAGGCCTGTACCATCAAACTGTGCGAGACCCCAGCTGTCCCGCGGGAAGTGCGCCGGTACCCAGTCGAGGATGACACCGATGCCGGCCTCATGCATGTAGTTCATGAAGTACATGAAGTCCTCCGGTGTGCCGTAGCGGCTCGTCGGTGCGTAGTAGCCGGTCACCTGATAGCCCCAGCTGGCATCGAGCGGATGCTCCATCACCGGCATGAGCTCAACATGCGTATAGCCCTCCTGCTTCACATAGTCCGCGACCTTCACCGCGAGCTCCCGGTAGTTGTAGAACTCGGAGCCGAGCTGCGCGGTACCATCCTCATCGATGGCCTGCTGCTTCCGTGCGAAGGAGCCGAGGTGCAGCTCGTAAACCGACATCGCCTCTTCCTTGATGCCCTCGACGCCACGCTCCGCCTTCTGCTGCTGCCATGCCGTATCCGTCCACGCAAACTGTCCGATGTCTTCCACGATGGAAGCATTGCCCGGACGAAGCTCGAAACCGAAGGCATACGGATCGATCTTCAGGAACGGCTCCTGGTGGTGGCACTTGATCTCATACTTATAGAGGCTGCCCGGCGCGAGGTGCGGGATGAACAGCTCGAACACGCCGGAATCACCGAGGCGCTGCATCATGTGGCGGCGGCCATCCCAGAGGTTGAAGTCACCGACGACGGAAACACGCTCTGCGTTCGGCGCCCATACGGAGAATGCGACACCATCGACACCGTTGATGCGGATCGGATGTGCGCCCATCTTCTCATAGATGTCATACCAGATGCCGCCCTGATACTTCTTGATATCGCGGTCGGTATAGGTCGACGGGAAGGCATACGGGTCCTCGCTGTCCTCCGTCGTGTCGTTATCGTAGGTGATGTGGTAGGTGTAGGCCGGAAGCTCCTCATTCCAGGCCTCCTCCATCGGCAGGAGCGTCGCGAAGAAGCCGGCCTCATCGACGAGCTCCATCGGATAGCGCTGCCCACCGAGCACGAGCTCGATGGCCTTCGCGGTCGGCACGAAGCTCTGCACCAGCAGTCCCTCCGGGATGACGTGCGCACCGAGGATCTTCTTCGGGTTCGCGGTTTCCGCGTAGGTGACGTCCTCCACCTCCGCCCAGTTCATGATCTCTTCTAATCTCTCATTCATGCTTTATCTCCTTCATCTCATACTTCAGATGGCGTGTATTCACTTTCTTTTTCGGCTGAAAGTCCGGATCCTTCACCGCCTTCAGCACGACGATGGAGCGGGGCTCCACGGTATAACGCTCCTCCGGGAGCATCGTCTCCTCCGGACAGATGCCATTCGTTTCCTCCATGGCGGTATCCATCACCGCAGCCCACTTCATGCCGAGCGGCGGATGGGCCAGCAGGAAGCTGTGCTTCTCCCAGTGCAGGTTGTAGAGCACGAGGAAGGTGTCATCCCCGGCATAGGCACCGGCGTACATGACCCCGAGCTGCCGGCGGAAGTTCTCACTGTCCGGCCGCCAGGCGTTCTCCCCATGGAAGCTGATATCCGGGATGCTGACGGAGCGGTAGTCCATCTGGCGAAGCGGGGTGCCCTGATGAAACACCGGATGCTGCTTCCGGAACTGAATCGCGTAGCGCGCGAAATCGTAGAGCTCCCGGTTCCGC
Source organism: uncultured Oribacterium sp. (assembly GCA_937927445.1). Classification (GTDB taxonomy): domain Bacteria; phylum Bacillota; class Clostridia; order Lachnospirales; family Lachnospiraceae; genus Oribacterium. The sequence goes on from CALAOB010000040.1 coordinate 7,759, forward strand.
TCGATGAGACGCCAGTCGAGCCAGTTCATCGCATTATCCTGGCAGTACGGGTTATTGTTCCCGAGGCGGGACTGGCCGAACTCGTCGCCCGCATGGATCAGCGGGGTGCCCTGGCTCAGCATCAGCAGAAGCCAGGCGTTCCGCCACATTTTCTTTCGAAGCAGCTTGATGGACTTCTTCCGGGTCGGCCCCTCCTCCCCACAGTTCCAGCTGTAGTTCTGGTCGGTACCGTCGCGGTTATCCTCATGATTCTCTTCGTTGTGCTTTCGATCATAGGAGAGGACATCCATCAGACTCATGCCCGAGACATTGGCCATGTACTGGATGCTCGCCCGGTTCGACGGGTTCTCGCGCACGCGCTGCATGAGCGTCGGCAGCATGCTCTCGTCGCCCTTCAGGATGCGGCGCATGTCGTTCTGGAAGCCGTCGTTGTAATCCGCGAGGTAACGCCCCGGTGCCACAGCCTGCGCGGCGCCATGGGTCGGCGTCTCCGGAATCTGGCCCTGCCAGCTGTCCGCCCAGATCTTGAAGCGGCTCAGCCACGGATCACGGGCGATGACACCGTACGGCGCGGCGCCGATCAGGTGGATCCCGTCGACGTGATAGTGGATGCGCCAGTAGCGCATGACGTTCACGATGTGGTCCGGGATGGTTTCGTTTGTAAAATACAGGTCGACCACGATCTCCATGCCATGCGCGTGCAGGGTATGCACGAGCTTCCGGAACTCGTTCCGCGGATTCTTGTGGTCGGAGGTGAAGCTCGATTTCGGCGCGAGCTGCAGGGCGTCCTTCGTGAAGCCCCAGTAGTTGATGCGGCCCGTCGGGCGGAGCTCGACCTCGTATGGGTTATCATGTCCGTAGTCCGGAAGCATGACCTCGTTAAATTCGTACGGCGGCATCAGCTCGAGCGTCGTGACCCCGAGCGCCTCGAGGTACGGAATCTTCTCGAGGATGCCCTGGAAGCTGCCCCGGAGCTCGCTGTCGAGACCGGAGCTGTGGTGCTCGGTGAAGCCGCGCACATGGAGACGGTAGATGATACTGTCCTCGTACGGCAGATCGAGCGCCCGGTCCTGTCGCCAGGCCTCACTCGACTCCGGGATCGCCGTCGCCTCGCCGATCGGCGTCTTCAGCGTCCGGGTGCCGTCCTTCAGATTTCCGAAGCTCTTCCGCCCCTCAAACACCGTCCCGTTCGGATCGGTGAAGATACGGCCATCCGCCTCGTAGCAGTAGCTGAGCTCCGCCAGCGGGAGGGCCAATGCAGGCTGCCTCTTCTCGTGCCCCCTCGCCTGTGCGTCGTCTGCGCCTGCAGCATCCCTGCCGGCGATCACCTCGCCGCCTCGTGGTCCGGATGCGACCGGCAGCTCCAGATGCCAGACATCCCCGATCCGATCCGCCGGATCGAAGGCGATCTGACGAACGCGTCTGTTTTTATGATATAGATTCAGAAACAGCTGCTCTGTACGAACCGCTGCCTCGAAGATGTAATGGTCGTTTTCCTTCTTTAAGCCTAGCATGATGTCCCTTCTTCGTTGTCTTTCTCTATATTTCAGATCTCGATGTCCAGCTCGATCGGGCAGTGATCGGAGCCGAAGATCTCCTGGTGGATCGACGCGCCCCTGACCCGGTCGCGGAGCTGCTCGGAAACGATGAAATAGTCGATACGCCAGCCCACGTTCCGATCACGCGCCTTCATACGATAGGACCACCAGCTGTACTCATCCGTCGCGTCCGGATACAGCAGTCGGAAGGTATCGATGAAGCCCGAATCGAGCAGCCGCGACATCTTCGCACGCTCCTCATCCGAGAAACCGGCATTCTTATGATTCGTCGCCGGATTCTTCAGGTCGATCTCCTCATGAGCGACATTCAGATCGCCGCAGTAGATCACCGGCTTTTTCTTATTCAGCTCGCCGACGTACTGCCGCCACGCATCCTCCCACGCCATACGGTACGGAAGACGCTTCAGCTCGTTCTGAGAGTTCGGCACATACACCGTCAGCACATAATAATCCGGGAATTCCGCCGTGATCACACGACCCTCACGGTCATGCTCCTCGATCCCCATCCCATAGCGCACGGAAATCGGCTCCTCCTTCGTAAAAAGCGCCGTACCGGAATAGCCCTTCTTCTCCGCATAGTTCCAGTACATGTGGTAACCCGGAAGCGTAAGCTCCAGCTGCCCCTCCTGCAGCTTCGTCTCCTGCAGACAGAAAATATCCGCATCCAGGCTCTCAAACACCTCCATGAAGTTCTTCCCCATGACCGCCCGAAGACCATTCACATTCCACGAAATCATTTTCTTCATAAATCAAACACCTCATAACTCTCGAATAGCTCTATTTTAGCATGGTTTAGTGGTATTTTCTTTTACAATTCAGCAATAAAAAGAAATAAAACAGGAGGCCCCAGTGGACCGACGCCAGCAGCCATACGGAGAGCTCGTGAAGAATCAAAATCCCATCCATTAGAAGTACTTGGTGTATCTCTCCTTGGAACCCTCTAGCAACGCTGAGTTTTCATCAGGAAAACTCAGCGATTGCAGAGGGCCTAGTACTTCTTATGGATGGGATTTTAGAGTCTTCCGAGCTCGGAGTACTGTGCTGCTGGCGTCGGTCCACTGGGGCCTCCGTCAAATTCTATTCAGTTTCTTCGACGATCTCGAGGGAACCCTGCATCCAGATCTTTCCCTTGAAGCGGCGGCCGACGGCCGGCACACCGATAAGATCCGATTCATTGATGGCGACATGGAAGACACACTCGTTGCAGCAGATCTTCATATCCACCACATTTTCGTGGGTGTAGACATTTTCCTTCACCCGGAGAGAAACGATCTCCCCGAGGATCTGGTACATATCGCACTCGACGCCGGTCGGCATGAAGGTGGTCTCCACGAGACTGTAGAGATCCTCCGTCTGGTAGCGCTGCTGCACCTCGTGCATGAGGTTGAGATCCGTCTCCGTCAGCGTATCGATCGCCTCCGGATCGCCCTGACGGGCCGCCTCGAAGAGTCGCTTCCGCTCATTCTGACGATGCTTCACGATCTCCGGATCCTCCGGACGCTTCTCGACCGGAAGCAGGATCTTTCCGCTCTCCGCGAGACCGGTCAGAAAGGCCTGGCGCGCGCGCAGCGGCATCTGCATACGGCGAAGCTCGGTGAGCTGCACCGAATTCGTGATATAGAAGATCAGCGGGATGCCCGAACGGAAATCCTCCAGCACACCGGCATAGGTCTCCTTCTCGAGATGACGCTCGACCGCGCCCTCCTCCGTCAGTGTCCCATCGTAGGAGCGCATATATGGAAAGTAGTATTCCCGGTGAAACACGCCGTCGGGCGTGCGCTGACCGACCAGCGTGATGCCCATGGACGGTGCCACCGGGAGCTGATACTCCTCGGTCACGACACCATCCCCGGCGTTGATCGTCTGTACACGATACTTTTCGTTTTCGGCCCGCGCGAGCAGCGGCTCGAGCTGCAGCTCTGTATTCAGCTTTGAAAATCCGACGGATCTCAAAAATTTATGCATGGATGTATTACCTTCTTCATAAAAATGATGCGATCGTTTTCATCATTTTCTCAACATCGATCGGTTTCGTCAAGTACCCATTCATCCCGGCCTCGGTCGCCAGCATCCGGTCCTCCGCGAAGGCGTTCGCCGTCATCGCGAGAATCGGGATCTCACGGCAGTACGTGCTGTCCATCGCGCGGATCTGCCGGGTCGCTTCATAACCGTTCATGATCGGCATCTGGATATCCATCAGGATGAGATCATACTGTCCCGGCGCGGCGGCCGCCATCTTCTCAACGGCGACGGCACCGTCCTCCGCCGTCTCGACGAGGAAACCGGCCTCCTTCAGGATCTCGGTCGCGATCTCCTGGTTCAGCTCGTTGTCCTCGACGAGGAGGATCTTCTTTCCGCGGAAGTCAGCACCTGTCTGATGCGCTGTGCTCAGCTCTTCGACGGAGCGACGCGTCGACGATGCCGGCACCTGTTCGGAATCCGTCGTCCCCGACGTCGGTTCAGAAGCAGCGGCATCCGAAGCGGACGTCCTCTCTGCCGGAGCACAACAGTGGAAGGAGAGGCAGACATCAAAAGTACTGCCCTGGCCTTCGACGCTGGAAAGCTCGATCGTGCCGCCCATCATCTCAACCATCCTCTTCGTAATGGCGAGACCGAGGCCGGTGCCCTGGGTGCCGCTGACCGTCGCCGTCTCCTCTCGTGAGAAGCTCTCGAAAATGTGCTTCTGGAACTGCTCGCTGATGCCGATGCCGGTATCCCGCACGATGAAGTGATAGCAGGCACCGCCCTCCGGCCTGCTCTTCTCCTGACGCAGGAGGAAGCGAATGCTGCCGTTCATGCGGTTATACTTCACCGCGTTGCTGAGCAGATTGAGAAGGATCTGCGTGAGACGCAGCTGATCGGCCAGCACATCCTCGTTCTGCACATCCTGTAGCTCCATCTGGAAATCGATCTGCTTTTCCTCAAGCGACGGCCGGATCATCGTGCTGAGGTCCTCCATGAGCGTCGGCAGATGGAGCGGCTTCTCCAGCAGTGTTACCTTGCCGCTCTCGATCCGGCTCATATCGAGCACATCGTTGATGAGGGAGAGCAGATGCTCACTCGACATCCCGATCTTCCCGAGATAATCGCGCACCTGCTCCGGTTGATCCAGATGCGAGGACGCGAGCTCCGTAAAGCCGATGATGGCATTCATCGGAGTACGGATATCGTGCGACATGCTGTTCAGGAAGGTGGTCTTCGCCGCATTGGCACTCTCGGCCTGCGTCAGCGCCTGCTTCAGCTCCTGCTCACTCTTCTGCAGCTTCGCGTTCAGACGCTCTGCACGGGCCGCGGCGAGGCGCGCATTCCGAAGGAAGCCGAGGATCACTGCAAGGATCAGGAGAAAGAGGGTCAGACAGGAGAGGGTCACCGTCAGAAGATTATCCTTCATGAAATCGAGGAGGGTGACCTTTTTCGCCATATCCTCATACATCGAGACGGCGCCGGTCAGCTTCGTGCTCTGCATGGTCTTCAGGGTCTTGTTGAGAATCGAGTTCAGCACACGGTTTCCTCGATCCACGGCGAAGGAGACATCCTCCGCCTGCGTGAGGTAAACGCTGTGGAGCTTCTTATCCGTAACATACTGCATGGCACGCCCGGAGCGGATGAGCATCCCATCGACATCGCCGCGCTCGACCGCCTGCTCCGCTTCCTTGTAGCTGTCATATTTCGCGATGGTCCAGAACGGATAATTGTTCGAAATATACCACTTGGCCTGCGCATCACTCTTCACGATGGCGATGGTATTCGCCACACTTTCATTAAAGGCATCCTGCGCGGTCACGACCGCGAGCGGGATGGACAGCACCGTATTCGACAGCGACACGCCGCTCCGCTCGGCGTAGTACGGATTCTGGCTGACATGAAAGACCATATCGACCTTCCCGTTCTGCACCGCCGAAAGCGCCGCCTGCAGCGTATCGAAGCCGACGGTCTCGAAGTGAATGGTCTCATCGAGACAGTCCGTCGCGTACAGGATGTAGTCATTGAGCACGCCCGTCACCTGCCCGGTCTTCGGATCCTCCACGCTGAAGCCGGGATCGTTTCGCAGGTAGCCGATGCGGATGCTTCCATGCTCCGCGAGCCAGTCCTTCTCTTCCGCCGTCAGCGGTGAAAGCACCTGCGTCGCGATGTAACGCTTGTAGAGCTCATTCGCATAGAAGGGCTTATCGCTCTCCATCGATCGCATCGCCGCGTCCAGCTTCTCCTTGATATCCGGACGGCTCTTCGAGATGCCGAAATAAATCTCCGAGCTGCCCGTGCCCACGATGGCGGTCAGCCCTGCGTCCGCCCAGATCGAGGTCTCCGTCGACACCACGCCGTCCAGCTGCTTCGCTGCAAACAGCACCTTCGCTTCGTCAATGCTGTCGACCGGCACGTGGATGGTTTTTATGTTATTCTTCTGTTCCCAGTCACAGAACTGTGTGTACTGCACCGTCTGTGTCATCACTGCAACACGTTTTCCATTGAGACTGGAAAGCTGCGTCGCGGAAATCCCGGAATGCTCCAGATCCACGTACAGATAGTAGCGCTCCTCCCCCATCGGCCGCTCAGAGAAGAGGATGTGCTCAGCTCGCTCATCGGTGTAGGAAATGGAGCTCATGATATCGATCTGTCCACGCTCGAGCTGCTTAAACAGCGCCGTCCAGTCATCCTCTACATAGATATAATCCCAGCCCGTGTAGGACGCCACCGCCTGCTCGTACTCATACCCATAGCCACTGCGTCCACCATCCGGATTCGTGATATGGTAGGAATCCTCGTACCACGCCGCACGAACATTAATATACATATCGGAAGCGCTCGGCGACGTTTCCAGCGTCGGAGTTGCATCCGTCGAAGAGGCTGCCACAGACTGCCCATCCGACGCCGCAGACACTGTGCCCACATCCGCTGACTGTACCTTCGCTTCACTCCCCTCCGTCGCAGCAAACGCGCTCAGCGAAAACAGCAGCACGAAAAAGAAAAAGTATGCGGCAGTCCTCCCTATATGGAAGCAATCCCTGTCGGCATACTTTCTGAAAATACTATAGAAAAATGAAAAGAGGCCCCTCTCTCCATGTTCAGGCTGATGTCTATACGGCGTCGCTCTGTTCATAATCCTCCCTGTGAGATGTTTCGCTGTTTCCATGTACCATTCAACACACTATACCATACTCGATTGCTTTCGTGGCCAAAATTGAAATTCGAAATGCTACTCCTCTAATCGCAAGTTGCATTTAGTCTTA
>CALAOB010000041.1 GCA_937927445.1 uncultured Oribacterium sp.
GGTGTCCGCCTGCTTCTGGAGGCCGGCGCCGAGCGAGTACGCGATCACGGCGTTCATGCCGATGCCGAAGCCGACCGTCACCGCGATGAGCAGATTCTGCGCCGGGTAGACGAGGGACAGCGCGGTCATCGCCTGCTCGCTGATGCGCGCGACGTAGTAGCTGTCGATGATGTTGTAGAGCGAGTTCACGAGCATGGAAATCGTCATCGGAATCGCCATGGAAATCACGAGCGGCACGATCGGACGCTCCTTCATAAATGTCTGGTCCATTTTTTCTCCTTTTGTTCGTTGCAATAGCTTCACATCCTGGCTACAGGGGTCAGACCCCACCTGGCCCCGGAACAGGGACGTCGAATGTCCGATGGGGTCAGACACCATAAACTCCCGGCAGTTTTCGGCGCAAAAAAAGGCCACGCAGCGGGGAAGTCCCGGCTGTGTGGCGAAAAATAAAGCGCGCTGTGGCGCTTCAGAAAAATCCACTCCATAACATGGTTTTGGAGTGATACTGTACCATTGATGAGATTCAACTGTCAAGGGGACGCTCAGTCCCTGAGTGTACGAAAATAAAAACAAGCCTGCGATGAAATTCAAGAGGATTTCTGCTCAAAAATGAAAAGTATTTTCGTACAACCTGCACGAACTTTTCAAATAGCCTCAAAAACCGGAAATTAATTTCCTAAATCCATTGAATATTAAATATCAGAAGACTAAAATGAAAATTAAGAAAGAAGAGAGTGGAAGGGGGAAATGTCCATGCAATTCCGCATGGACTAAGTATGTCCACTGCTCAAGGAGGCTTGTATGATTAGCTTTTTCGTATGTCTGATCGCACTCGTCGCCGGCTACTTTACCTATGGTAAACTCGTCGACAGTACCTTCGGACCGGATGACCGTGAAACACCGGCCGTCAGGATCAATGATGGCGTCGATTACGTCGTCATGCCACAGTGGAAGCTGTTCCTGGTTCAGCTTCTGAACATCGCCGGTCTCGGCCCGATCTTCGGTGCCCTGCAGGGTGCTCTTTGGGGCCCGGTCGTTTTCCTGTGGATCACCTGTGGTACCATCTTCGCCGGTGGTGTCCATGACTACTTCTCCGGTATGCTTTCCGAGCGAAACAACGGTGGTTCCATCTCCGAGGTTACCGGTAAGTACCTGGGCGGCGTGATGAAGAACGTCATGCGTGTATTCTCCGTCGTTCTCCTCATCATGGTCGGCACCGTATTTGCGAAGGGCCCGGCGAGCCTGATCGTGAAGATGATCGACCCGAACGGCACCGGCACCGGCCTGCTGGCCAACGGTTCCTTCTGGCTGGCCATCATCCTGCTGTACTACTTCATCGCCACCTTCATCTCGATCGATGCCATCATCGGACGAATCTACCCGATCTTCGGTCTCTGCCTGATCGCCATGGCGGTCGGCGTTATCTTCGGTATCATGACGAATCCGGCCTACACGATCCCTGAGATCTGGACGAACTTCTACAACATGCACCCGAAGGGAACCCCGATCTGGTCCTTCATGTTCATCACCGTTGCCTGCGGCGCGATTTCCGGATTCCATTCCACCCAGTCCCCGCTGATGGCACGTTGCCTGAAGAGCGAGAAGCAGGGCCACTTCGTATTCTACGGCGCGATGGTCGGTGAAGGTATCATCGCCCTCGTATGGGCCGCTGCCGGCTGCGCAATCTATGAGAAGACCGGTGGACTTTCAACCGGACTGCAGGAGAGCCTCGCAGGTGGTCAGTCCGCCGCCGTTTACGACGTCTGCATCAAGACCATGGGCTCCGTCGGTGTCGCACTTGCGATGCTTGGCGTTATCGCCTGCCCGATCACTTCTGGTGATACCGCCTTCCGTTCCGCACGTCTGACCATCGCCGACTGGGCGGGGCTCGACATGAAGAACTGGAAGACGAGACTGATGCTGACCATCCCGGTACTCGGTGCCGGCGCCATCATTTCCCAGCTTGACTACACCATCGTATGGCGTTACTTCAGCTGGACCAACCAGACCCTCGCGATGATCGTCCTCTGGGCTGCATCGATGTACCTCTTCCGTGAGAAGAAGAACTACTGGATCACGGCTGTTCCGGCCACCTTCATGAGTGCCGTCAGCGCGACCTACTTCATCCTCGCACCGGAGTGCCTCGGTGGCTTCGTGAACCAGAAGACCGCAGAAGGCGCGACGATCTACAACACCATGGTCGCTTACCCGATCGGTATCATCGTCGCCGTGCTCTTCCTCGGCCTCTTCCTGAAGGCCACGAAGAAGCCGGCGAAGGCATAAGTTTAAAACTGAATAATCATCATGCGAAAGGCGGAGGTGGAGGCACTTCCGCCTTTCGTAAATTTACAGCAAAGGATCGACGTATTATGGGAATGTTTTTATCAGCCGTGGCCACGGATCTGTCTCCGGAGGAACTGAATATCGAAAAGAAGCACATGGTGAAGATCGGGCGTCTCGGCGTCAGCGACCGGGCCGTGTTCCTGTCCTCGCTGATGCTGGACCGGAGCCGCTACGTCCTTTTCACGGACATGAACCGCATCTTCAAGCAGGTCGCGATGTCGAAGGGCGGCTTCACCGGCAAGGGCATCTTCGGCAGCATGGCGTACATCGTCGTGGAGCTGAAGAGCGGGCACCAGATCCGCTGTGCAGTGCAAGCCGAGCCGATCGCGGACACGCTCCTCGAGGAGGTCGCGAAGCGCTGTCCGGCGCTCCCGACGCACAGCCGCGAGGCCGAGCAGAAGCTGCGTGCCGCGGAGGAGGAAGAGAAGCGGCGTTACGCCGAGCAGCTCACGCCGGCCGCCGAAGCAACGATCGAAAAGCTCGAGGCGGAGAAGGCGACGCTCGAGAAGCAGCCGGCGCTGTATCAGAACCTCGCCGCGTCTGCGAA
>CALAOB010000042.1 GCA_937927445.1 uncultured Oribacterium sp.
TTACTCACGAGGCATGCGGCAGCGTCTCGGCATCGCCGATGTCCTCATGAAGGACCCGGAAATCATCATCATGGATGAGCCGACGCTCGGCATCGACCCGTCCGGTATGCGGGAGCTCACCGCCCTGATCCGTGAGCTGAGCGTCAAGGATGGCCGCACCATCCTGATCTCCTCCCACGAGCTCTACCAGATCCAGGAAATCTCCGACCGCGTCGGCATCTTCGTAAAAGGAAGGATGATTGCCTGCGGACGCATCGACGAGCTCGGACAGCAGCTCCAGAACGAAGGCCTCTACATGGTCGACTTCCGCGCAGAGAAGATGGAAGATGACCAGCATGCCGGAAATCATAGGACCGCGGTGGAGGCAGGCACAGAGCGAGGCGTGATGAACGCTGCGGCAGAGACATTGGCCTCTGATCATGGGACATCGACCATAGAGGAACTGAAGTCTCTGGTGCGCGGCATCGAGGGCGTGCGCCTCGTCGGCGTGAAGGAGGATGGAACCCTCCACGTCGAGTCGGGCCGCGACATCCGCGCGGAGCTCTTCCGGAAGCTGACGGACGCCGGCTATCTGCTGAGCGAGCTCCACGAGCGTGGCGGTGACCTCGATGAAATCTACCGCAAATATTTCGAAAAAGCAGGAGGTGACGAGAACTATGACAATCGCACAGAACAGCATAAAGAAAAGCGATCACTCAGAGAAAAGCTTCTCAGGCATAGCCGCTGATGGTTCGCAGTGTCCGTTCGGAGGCGCTACTTCGATGAGCATCGGCACTTCCACGCAGGCGGCAACGCCCGACGCAGGTAAGAAATCGGCTGGACATCTGCTGAAGAAAATCGTCGACTGGTTCATGGAAGATGATGATCTGCTGCCGGGGGAGACACCGGAAAGCCATGCAGCGAATGTGCGGACCAACCGCCGTGGCATGGCCGTGCTCTACCGGAAGGAACTCGCGGATCATCTCTGCAGCCGTCGCTTCTGGGCGCTCTTTGCGCTCCTCATGATCGTTTCGGTGGCGAGCCTGTACGGCGCTATCGGATCGCTCCGGCAGACAGCATTGGCCGCACAGTCCCAGGGGCAGGCCGTCAGTGAATTCCAGTTTCTGAAACTGTTTACGACCGCCGGCAGCTCGATCTACAGCTTCCAGAGCTTCATCGGCTTCCTCGGTCCGATCTTCGGTATCATGCTCGGCTTCGACGCCATCAACAACGAGCAGGCGCAGGGTACGCTGAACCGACTCGCCGCGCAGCCGATCTACCGCGATACCATCATCAACGCGAAGTTCCTCGCGGGTGCGACGGTTGTCTTCCTGACGGTCTTTTCACTTGGTGGTGTCCTGTCCGGACTCGGGCTTCTGCTGAGCGGCACAAAGCCGGTGGCCGAAGAGTGGGCGCGCCTCGTGATCTTTCTGCTGCTGAGCGGTGTGTACATCTCGGTATGGCTCGCGATTTCCGTCCTCTTCTCGACGCTTTCGCGCCACGCGGCGACTTCGGCACTTTCCTCCATCGCGCTCTGGCTCTTCCTCACCATGTTCCTTTCCCTCGTGGCGAGCGGCCTCGCCAACGCGATGTTCGCCGGCACCCATGCCTCCGCGCAGGATGTGATCAGCGCGTACCGCCTGCAGACCGGCATCAACCGCATCTCGCCGTACTACCTCTTCAGTGAAGCTGCTTCCGTCCTCATGAACCCGAACGTCCGCTCCCTCGACATCATGTCCCTCGTCGAGTACCAGAACGGCGCCCTCGCCTCGTACCTGAGCCTCGGACAGTCCCTCCTCCAGATCTGGCCGCACCTTGTCGCCATGATCATGGAAGTCGTCATCGGCTTCGCCCTCGCTTATATAATCTTCATGCGGAAGGAAATCCGCGCGTAAAGAATGCCAAACCGCGGCGCAGGACCTCGAAATCTGGTCCCGCGCCGCGCTTTTTATTTCCCTGGATTTGACCCATATTTGCATTAGAAGCCGGCTTGCTGCGGTACTTCCTGATTATTTGTTCTATCTTTAACACCTGCCTGCTCGGTGAAAACCGGGCAGGCAGGTACTTTTTTGAACAAATGTACACGCAAGACCTATTCTTAAAATCGTGTATAGAGATTTTGAAGTAAAAAGCGAATCCAGGACGTAAAAATAGATACGCAAGATGATATTTTGAAATCGTGTATATGAAATTGCGAATTTACCGCTATTTTCTTTGAATGTTTGCTCTTAAAATAGACACATTTTATTTATATACGAGTTTATGTATATAAATCACGCTAATGAAGCTTGCGAAGGACGAAATTCATAGATATGATTTTTAAATCAGTTGATGCGTGTATAGTGCCATCCCATAGCTATGTTTATAGCGGAGTAAAACTATACACGGAGGGATTAATTAGGAAATCGTATCTATTGAGATGTGCAAAAACCAAATATAGTCTGTTTGTGGATATTGTCAAAAGTCAAAACTTATATTACGATATGTATATGCAAAAAGACGAAGTTATTTAAGAATACATGCAGATATTCTATGCGAGCCATCGTCACAGTGTATACCTGGCCTTGATTCCTGATTTCTGTTTTCCTAATTCTGAAATCGGGCTTCTGATTTCGTCGTTGCGATTATGATTATTACACTCCGAGCGAAAGGAACTACTCGAGATGTCCGATGTACATCGATCTGAAATGTCTCTGGCCTCGGCCTATGAGCGAATCCTTTCTGCGCTGGAAAGCGGCAGGGATGTGCTGGCGATGCCGCCGGTCGGTCAGCTTCGTCTGGACTGCTATCGACAGCTTGTGAAGCAGCTTCCGGGTATCATACTGATCATTTCTTCATTTAAAGAGCGCATGGAAAAAGAAATCGCTATGCTTGAACAGGATGGTATCCCTGCGGCGATGCTGCATTCCGGCACGACGGATTATGTCATGGCCGCGCAGCGGGAGCGCGTCCGACGACATCATTTCCGAATACTCTTTGTCTCACCAGGTCTTCTGGAGAAGTCTGAAATCCGCTCTTTCCTCGTCTCTCAGGCATCGATTTCCCTAATCGTCATCGATGAAGCCCAGATCTGTTCGATCCACGCACCACATTTCCAGCCGCTCTACTACGCGATCCCACTTCTGCTGAAGGATCTCGAGCGACAGGCAGCAGGCAGACAGGCGTCTGGGAATCTGCATATGCTCTGTCGAGAAGCCGCTTCCGGTGGTGCATCCATCGAAGGATCGCGCGCAACAGCCGCTTCCGGTGCTGTTCATATAGAAGCATCCGACCGTCAGAGATCCACCAGACCCGCCCGTCCACCGGTCCTTGCACTGGCACTGCCGACGACGCGACAGGTGGAGCAGGACATCGGGCACTTTTTCTCACTTCAGCATCCACTTCTCATCCGGCATCAGTTTGAACGTCTGAATCTCTTTCTGTCAGTGCATCGTCCACAGCGCAAGGCACCGTTTCTCCTCGATTTTCTGCGCCGCCATGAAGACGAAGCAGGCATCATCTACTGCACAGAGCATCGTCTGACGGAGCACATCGCACAGCTGCTCAATCGCAGCGGTTTCCCAGCGCTCTCCTACCACGCAGGTCTGACCCGTGAGGAGCGGATGGCGAATGCCCGGGCTTTCTGCACAGGTGGACAGCCGTCAGACCATCCGACCGCAGCCACGTACATCGCAGGTAGCCGACATTCAGACGCCCGGATGACGAATCGACGGGTGCAGGGGCTGACCACGCACGATGCCAGGGCCAATGCAGGCGCCCGGATCCTCGTCGTAACGCCGGATCCTTTTCTCGAGCTGGACCGGTCGGATGTGCGCTTCGTGCTGCACTACACTATGCCGGAAAGTCTCGACCATTATTATCAGGAAGTCGTCCATGCGGGATGTGACGGCCTGCCGGCCGAGTGCATTCTCCTTGCGAACGAGCGCGACTTCGAGCTCCAGCGCACGAAGCTCGGGAAGGTGACGCTCGGCTACCAGGCGTATTCGGAAGTCGTCGCGCAGGTAAAACGGCGGTTTGAGGCGATGCGCCACTACGCGATGACGCACCAGTGTCTGCGCGCATTTATAAAAAATTATGTTGAGCAGGCAGATGAAACGTCCGCCGACTACGAGGTCCTCACGCTGCCGTCGCGGAATCGAGTGCTGACGAGCGCAGAGCTGCCGGTCGACGAGAGCCTGCGGACGATCCGGCAGTCCGGGCGCTATCCGGTAAACCGCGTTCAGAAGGTGTCGATGCAGCTGAAGCGCGCGGAGAAGCAGCATGTCTTCATACGCTATGCCGATCGGGAGCACATGCGAAACCAGGCCTATAAATATGATCATCTCCGCACGGATCCCTGGGAGCTGTGCGAGCCGGGAATTCGCGTGCAGAATTTCCGTGCATTTTCCATCCCGCGTGACAGCTGCTGCGTGAACTGCAATCCAGAGCACTTCCTCGAGGAGGACCGCTATGGCATCAGCGATACCATGGGCCTTCAGGAACGGATGCGCGAACATCTGCACCAGCTCGAGACGGACATGGATGTCGGGCGGAAGATCCGCCTGTGGAAGGCGGGCGAAAAGCAGCACCATTTCGATTATGATGCGCATGCGAAGCGCACAGGAAGGATCATGGCGATGCGAAAAGTCGAATATCAGAAAAATGAAAATGCGATGGCCACGGCGCTCGGTCAGTCCGCACAGACGTCGGGAGAAGCGCCTGCGCTGTCGTCCTCTGCGCCGTGGCCTGCGTCACGTGTGTCGGTGTCCCTATCGGACGCTCGTCTCACGGATGTCACGGCATCTGAGGGCAATGTTTCTGCCCGGACCCTCGATGGCGAGCTGGAAGGACAGCCGCTTCCGAATGAAACCGGGTGTGCCACACAGGTTCGGACCAGCGAATTCCAGCCCGACGCACAGCAACTCCGGCTGCTTGAAAGCGCCCGTCTCGAGATTTCGCCTGAAATGCGGACGCAGCTGCTCGGAAATCTGAAGGCGCTTCGGAAGCGGCTCGCGATGGAGCGGAATGTGCAGGCGTACCAGATTTTCACCGACAAATCACTGGTGGAGATGTGCCGTATGCTCCCGCTCACCCGCGAGGAATTTGCGCGCATCCACGGTGTCGGACAGCGGAAGCTGGAACTCCACTACGAAACCTTCACCGATGAGATCCGGAAAGCCCTCGACCCTGCGCGTGTCGCAGACTTCTATGAAAACGTGTCGGAGGAGATTCAGCAGGATCTGCAGGATGGTACCAGAGCCTGTGCAAGCATGGGATTCGCGGCTGACCTTGGGCACTTTGCAGGTTTCTGTGAAAATGAGTCGGGAAAGATACAGGATAGTACGGTAGGTTCTGTAAGCATGGGATTCGCGGCTGATCCGGGGCAGCAGGAAAACAGCACGTGTGCAGGCCTGACGGATGCCGGTGTGCCTGCAACTGTTATAAAGTCCGTGCCGAAAGCAAGGTCAGAATCGCAGCAGAATCCGAAATACCGTTTTATCCCGGACGATGTCCTGCTGGCCTTTCTTGAGGAGAAGTACCTGCAGCAGCGGACGCGGAAGCAGGTCAAGAAGAAGCAGGACTTCTTCCTGACCGTGGCAGAAGCCGCCTCCTTCCACTGCTCAGACGGCCTGCGCTCGCCGGAAATCGCTGCGCTTTTGAACACGCTCGTCGAGGATGCAGAGCAGCAGGAACAGGAGCGGAAGAAGCTGTATGGTGCGACCATCGACCGAAAGCTGGCGGAGCTTGGCTACCTCGAATTAAGCGAATACAGAATCAACGGCCGGCCGCGTCAGGCCTACCTCCCAACCACCAAAGGAGAGGCCGCCGGCATTGTCCTCGGCACCCGGAAGAGCCAGGGTGGCGTGGATTATCCGACCGCTTACTTCAGCGCAGCCGCCGCAGGCTGGGTTGCGACGCTGTTCGTTCGCGAAGAGCAGACATAAGTCGAATCAGCGGCAGGATTTGCCCGCTTTGTGTAGAAATCACTTGACTATAAGGAGGAATATGGATTTATCTGAAAAAATGAAATATGAAATCGAGCGGCTACAGAGTGCCCGCGCGCAGTATGAGCGCTGGCTGGAAACCGCGCCGGAGGGAACGATTCACTTCCGGGCGAATCCACAGGGCTGGAGCTGGCTCTATCGCGCGCCAGGCTCGCAAAAGCCGAAATATTTATCGAAAAAAGAAAGGAAACTGGCGGAGGCGCTGGCGTTGAAGCGGGTTTATCAGGCGAAATTAAAAGATATTCAGCAACAGATCGAAGCCTATGAGTGCTGCTTGAAGAGCCTGCAAAAAATCAAGCATGCCGAATACATACTGGAGCACTCGGGAGCGCTTCGTGAATTGACACAAGCATTTCTGTATGATCTGCCGGAGAATCTGAAAGCGTGGGCCTGTGCGGATTACGAAAAGAATCCGATGAATCCGGAACATCTGAATGTACCGACGGTGAGCGGTGAATTTGTCCGTTCCAAATCAGAACGCTCGATTTATAATCTGCTGAGAAATGCGAAATTGCCATTCCGTTATGAATGCAGGCTGGAACTGGAAAATGCCAGAAAACCAAATTATCCAGACTTTACGATCGTAGACCCGAAAAGTGGGGATATCTATTATTATGAACACTTCGGCATGATGGATGATGAGGATTATCAGCAGGATTTTATAAAGAAGATGAGGACATACCTGAATAATGGAATTTATCCTGGCGTAAACCTGATTATGTCGTTTGAAACGCAGGAAATGCCATTGGACGAGATCTACGTACAGCAACTGTTGGAGTACTATTTCGGCAAAGGCAGCACGGACATCGGGTGACGGATGATTCAGACAGAAAGATAGACAGATGGAAGGAAGCAGTCTGGGTGATGATATCCTGCTTGAGAGCAGATTATCTCGATCCAGGCTGCTTTTTATTAGGAGTGCTTTTAATGATACAGGGATCATAAGACGGCTGCTGAGTGTTGGCAATCCAGTCGTCCCGGGCGATATCTGTTTATACTATACAGGGATCACAAAATCTTTACCGCATGTGGAGGATCCAGTCGCCCGGGAGGGTATCTGCGAAAACTATACAGGAATTGCATAATCGATGCTGCGTGTATAGTTCTGGCTTGGATTTATAAGGCACGATTGCGGGCTATAGACACGGATCGTCGATATGAAAAATAGTGTATGCTGATTTTCAGGATTTCACAGAGGTTTTCAGATGAAAATATACACTAAAGACAGAATTTAGAAATCGTGTATAGTTAAAACCCGAAAAGTAAGTGAAACTATGCTTCTTTACTCCTTTTTCTATACACGATTTTTAAATAGGGCCATCCGTGTATAGTTTTCTCTTCAAATTACCTCATCGGGAAGAAAAACAGTAGACATATATTTTAAAAATGCAAGTTAGTGTCTATTTTGTATACACGTATCGCAAAAATTTAATATCGTGTCTATTTTTGCGTGCGCCTCCTTCACTATCCTGCAAACACGTTCGGAAGTACTCTGAACAGCTTCTTCGTAGCACCCCAACCCCCGGCTATAGAAATCATATCCATTTCAGGGCTTGCGCTTGCGAAAAGAAAAGTATAACATGAACATCATTGTTCGGGCCTGCTCAGCTGGGCTAATGCAGACGACCAGAACCTGGATGGCTCCGCGCCTGCCATGTGCGCCGCTGTCGCGCCTGACGCAGCTGCCTGCCGTCCGCGCCGCTGCTGCGCCCACGCCCGCACCGCTCCGCGCCCTGCCGCGTGGCACCACCGCCCGCCACCCCGCCAAACCCCACCATACATCGAGGTACCACCACTATGCATATCACATTTCTAACCTATCTTATCTGCTGTCCACTCGTTTTTCTCGCTGGTCTCGTTGACGCCATCGGCGGAGGCGGCGGTCTGATTTCCCTTCCGGCCTGTCTCTTATACACATCT
>CALAOB010000043.1 GCA_937927445.1 uncultured Oribacterium sp.
TAATTTGATCATTGTTTGCTTTTAGATTAAATTAATACTGTGTAAAGTAGTTTATATCACCTTGCAAAGATACATAATTTATTTATATAAACGAGTTTTCTGTATGTTAAAAAAGTGTTTTTTATGAAAAATAACCGGTTTTTCTTTGTTAAATAAAAATTAATTGCTACCTTTGTAGCGATAATTAACATCAATCATACAATAAATTAAAACTGTTCGCCTATTGATTAGACATTTACTTAATACTAATAAATAGTTAAGAAATGAGAAATCTTAAAGAAATGACAGATGAGGAATTGGCCTTGGCTTACGTCGAGGGCAACAATAAGGCTTTTGACCTTTTGCTGGCTCACAACGAAGTGAAGCTCTTTTCTTATATCATGTTCGTAGTACACGATGAGGAAGTGGCGAATGATATCTTCCAGGAGACATTCGTCAAAGCTATAGTCAAACTTCAAAATGGTGCTTATTCACCTAATGGAAAGTTTAGCGCATGGCTCATGCGTATCGCTCACAATGTAATCATCGATGGTTACCGTGACATCAAACACCAGCGCATCGTTGACCAGAAGAACAACAACGACCTGTCGGGTCTGAAGGGAGACGGCGTGATGGATAGCTACGTAGAACGCGAATTGGTGCGTGAACAGATTATGGGCGACGTGAAGAAGCTCATGATGTTCTTGCCTGCCAACCAGCGCGAGGTGGTTTATATGCGATATTACCAGGACATGTCGTTCAAGGAAATCGCGGAGACTACCAATGTGAGCATCAACACCAGTTTAGGACGCATGCGTTATGCCATCCTCAATCTTCGGAGAATGGCCAAGGAGCATCATATCAGTTTGCAGCTGGATTAATGTTTCCAGCTGCAAGCTGCCTTTGGCTTATCTTCTAAGAACTTCTAAGAACTTAATCCTCTATCTGCTCCAGTTCCTTCAGCTCGTGGATGGTAGCATAAGGATCTTTGCTCTTGAATACATAACTGCCGCTTACCAGTACGTTTACCCCGGCTTTCACCAGTCGTGGGGCGGTCTCTCCTTGCACACCGCCATCCACCTCGATGAGTGCATGGCTGCCACTCTCGTGGATGAGTTTGCGCAATCTGGCCGCCTTCTGGATAGTGTTTTCTATAAACTTCTGTCCGCCGAATCCTGGGTTTACGCTCATCAGCAGTACCATATCTACATCGCCGATAATGTCTTCCAGTACGCATACCGGGGTAGAAGGGTTCAGGGTAACACCTGCCTTCATGCCTGCTGCATGTATCTGCTGTATGGTGCGGTGCAGGTGGGTGCATGCCTCGTAGTGCACGTTCATCATCATGGCACCCAGCTTGGCTGTCTGCTCAATATACTGTTCCGGGTGCTGAATCATGAAGTGAACGTCCAGCGGTTTGGTGCATGCTTTCGCTACGGCTTCTAACACAGGGAAGCCGAAAGAGATATTAGGCACGAACACGCCGTCCATAATATCCATGTGGAGCCAGTCGGCCTCACTCTTATTAATCATTTCTACATCGCTCTTCAGGTCAATGAAATTGGCTGAGAGGAGAGAAGGGGAAACCATCGTTTTCATTGTATATTACTTTTTTTTATTATCTTTGCATAGAAATTCAACATCAGG
>CALAOB010000044.1 GCA_937927445.1 uncultured Oribacterium sp.
GACGAACGACGATAATTTCGCCGCGCTGAAGGCCATCCTCGAGGGAAGCGTCGGGGGCCGCGCCGGCAACATCGCGGTCTACGCGACGAGCAATCGGCGGCATCTCATCAAGGAGACGCTCGAGGACCGGCAGGGCAGCGATATCCACGAAAGCGATACGCGCCAGGAACTGATGAGCCTCGCGGCGCGCTTCGGCCTCACGGTGACCTTCGGGCAGCCGGATAAGAGCCGCTTCGTGCAGATCGTCACGGACCTCGCCGCACAGTACGGCGTGGAGGACGATCCGGAGAAGCTGATCGTGCGGGCAGAGGCCTTCGCGATCCGCGCCGGCGGACGAAGCCCGCGTGTCGCGAAGCAGTTTATCGAATTATGTAAGGCGGGTGTGCTGAGCTGAGTGAAGATGGGGCACCGGGGACCGCGGATCGAGCGGCACAGGGCGTGCCGGATGAAGTGAAAAACAGCGTTCTTGCCGGATGCGGGGACAGACGATAGATGAAACAGGAACCGCGAGGGAGCGGTGGAAGAGGAGGAAACAGTCCATGATTTTAAATGGCTCTCAGATATTTGTAGAAGTGCTGGTGGAGCAGGGCGTCGATACACTGTTCGGTTATCCGGGTGGTGCGGTGCTGAACCTCTACGATGAGCTGTACCGCAACCAGGATCGCATCCACCACATCATGACGGCACACGAGCAGGGCGCGAGCCACGCGGCGGACGGCTATGCGCGGGCGACCGGTAAGACGGGCGTCGTGCTGGCGACCAGCGGTCCGGGTGCGACGAACCTCGTCACCGGTATCGCGACGGCCTACATGGATAATGTGCCGATGGTGGCATTTACGGGCAATGTCGGTACCGCGGTCTTAGGTCGCGATGCCTTCCAGGAGGCGTATATCGAGGGTATCACGATGCCGATCACGAAGCACAACTACACCGTGCGCCGGGTCGAGGACCTCGCGGATACGATGCGGGAGGCCTTCCGCATCGCGCAGAGCGGTCGGAAGGGACCGGTACTCGTGGATATCCCGAAGGACATCACGGCGGCGAGCTGTGAGTTCACGCCGCAGAAGCCGGCGGAGATTCCGGTGGACACGGCGGTCGATGCAGAGGATCTCGCGCGGGCCGCGGAGCTCATCAACCAGGCGACGCGTCCAGTGGTTTATTTCGGAGGCGGTGTTGCGGTCAGCGAGGCAAGCTGCCAGGCGCTCCGCGATCTTATCGCGAAGGCGGACATGCCGGCGACCTATACGCTGATGGCCGCGGGCGTCCTCAACTTCGGGGATAAGCGGAACCTTGGCCTCATCGGTATGCATGGCACCTACACCGCGAACAAGGCGGTCGACCAGGCGGACCTCGTGCTGGCGGTCGGCGCGCGTTTCTCGGATCGTGTTGCACTGAATCCGGAGAAGTTCGCCGCGGGTGCGAAGATCGTGCAGATCGATATCGATGCCAGTGAGGTGGATAAGAACGTCCTCGTCGACGCTTCGGTGGTCGGCGATGCGGCGGTGGTGCTGCAGGCGCTGCTTCCGCTGGTCCATGCGGCAGAGCATCCGGACTGGTTCGCCCAGATCGCGGAGTGGCAGGCGGCTGACTACCAGCCGAAGGACAGCGAGACCGTCCTGAAGCCGCATCAGATCATCCGCGAGACCTGCGAGATGACCGGCCCGGACACGACCTACGTCACCGATGTCGGCCAGCATCAGATGTGGGCGGCACAGTACGTGCTCCACACGAAGCCACGCGGCTTCCTGACGAGTGGTGGTCTCGGCACCATGGGCTACGGCTACGGCGCCGCGATCGGTGCCCAGGTGGCGCTCGGTAACGAGCATCGCGTGATTCACTTCACGGGCGACGGTTCCTTCCATATGAATCTGAACGAGGCCTGTACGGCGGTGAGCTACGAGCTCCCGATCATCACAATCATCTTCAACAACCAGGTGCTCGGTATGGTGCGCCAGTGGCAGACGGCCTTCTACGGCAGGCGCTATTCGAGCACCGATCCGGAGCGGAAGACCGACTATGTGAAGCTCGCCGAGGGCTTCGGCGCGAAGGGCTACCGCTGTGAAACCATGGCGGAGTTCCGTGCAGCCATGGCAGAAGCATTGACCAACCCGGGCCCGAGCTGGATCGAGTGCCGCATCGATAAGGACGAGAAGGTGCTGCCAATGATTCCGCCGGGAGGCACGGTGCAGGATATCACGATGTCCGACGACGAAAGGGGGCAGGTATGATGGAAAATCAGTATAAGTATCCCCGCAGGGTCATCAGCATCCTGGCGGTGAACCGCTACGGCGTGCTGGCGCGGATCTCGAATATGTTTAACCGCCGGAGCTTCAATATCGACAGCATCACGACCTCGGAGACGATGGATCCGGGCATCGCGCGGATCACGATCACGGTCCATGTCGACGAGCAGAAGCTGAAGCAGCTGCTCCTCCAGACACGGCGGCTCGAGGATGTGCGTGAGGTGTATGAGCTCGCGACGGCGAGCGTGCAGCGCGAGCTCCTGCTTATCAAGGTCCGTGCGGATAAGGATAATCTGCCGAGCCTCCGTGACATCGCCGGGGTCTATAAGGCGAAGATCATCGACCTCTCCCCGGACAGCCTCGTCATGGAGCTCACCGGTAAGCCGGAGAAGGTCGAGGGCTTCCTCAACATGATGCGGAACTACGAGGTGCTCGAGATGTGCCGGACCGGTATCACCGCACTCGAACGCGGCACGGATCACATCTTCGGGGACGAAGAGGAGTAGAAGTGCCTGCATCGATGGGCCGGCTTGGGCGCAGAAACGCCGGGGTCGGGGATAAAAGGCCTGGTGATGATTGAAAAGGTCGGAAGCATTGGCCGAATAAACGTCAGTAAAAGCGGTCTTCGCGGCTTTTATGAATAAAAACTGTTAACCAGCATGTAGAACAGGAAAAGAGAAAAGGAGAAAAAGAAATGGCGATCAAGAAGTACTATGATTCAGATTGTAACCTCGGTGTACTGGATGGAAAGACCGTTGCGGTCATCGGCTTCGGCTCACAGGGCCATGCGCATTCCGAGAACCTCGCAGAGAGCGGCGTGAATGTCGTTGTCGGTCTTCGTAAGGGCTCCGGCCACTGGGAGAAGGCAGCAAAGTTCGCCGAGACCTGCCCGAACTTCCACGTGATGGAGGTCGAGGAGGCTGCCAAGGCCGGCGACATCGTCATGATGCTCGTACCGGATGAGCTCTGCGCAGACATCTACAACAAGCAGGTCGCTCCGTACATGACCGAGGGCAAGACCCTGGCGTTTGCACACGGCTTCAACATCCACTTCAAGACCATCGTGCCGCCGAAGAACGTCGACGTCATCATGATCGCGCCGAAGGGACCTGGCCACACCGTGCGCAGCCAGTATGTCGAGGGTAAGGGCGTTCCGAGCCTGATCTGCATCGAGCAGGATTTCACCGGCAAGGCGAAGGACACCGCACTTGCATACGCTTCCGGCATCGGCGCTGGTCGTGCGGGTATCCTCGAGACCACCTTCAAGGAGGAGACCGAGACCGATCTTTTCGGCGAGCAGGCAGTGCTCTGTGGTGGTGTATGTGAGCTCATCCACGCAGGCTTTGATACCCTCGTGGAGGCAGGCTATGCACCGGAGATGGCGTACTTCGAGACCTGCCACGAGATGAAGCTGATCGTCGACCTCATCAACGAGGGCGGCTTCTCCAAGATGCGTTACTCCATCTCCAACACCGCAGAGTACGGCGACTACCGCACTGGTAAGCGTCTCATCACCGAGGAGACCCGTAAGGAGATGAAGAAGGTCCTCACCGAGATCCAGGATGGTACCTTCGCAAGTGAGTTCCTCACCGAGATGAACCCGAACGGCGGCCGCAAGGTACACTTCCTTGCAAAGCGTCGTATGGAAGCGGATCTTCTCATCGAGAAGGTCGGCGCAGAGCTCCGTCAGATGATGAGCTGGCTGAAGAAATAATAAATCAACGGCCCCTCCGGGGGCGGCCTCCTGCAACACAGTACGTCTGCGGCGGGCCGTCCCCGGAGGGGCCGTTCCGTTATCTCTTTCGGTACGCCCGCGGGGTCATCTGGAAGTGAGCTTTGAAGGCGCGGTTGAAGTAGGAGAGGTTTGCGAAGCCGCACTGGGTGGCGATGGCGAGGATGCTGTCGTCGGTGGTGCGGAGGGCGTCGGCGGCGAGGTTCAGGCGGTAGTCGTTCAGGAAGGCGATGAAGCTCTGGCCGGTCATCTGGCGGAACCAGCGCATGAAGTGGCTGCTGCTGAAGGAGCAGACTTCGGCGGCGTCTTCGACGCGCAGGGCTTCGGTGTAGTGGGCGGAGAGCCACTGCAGGATCGTCTTCAGGCGCAGCGTATCCGCCGTCTCCGCCGGGAGCCGGCTCTTCTCCTCCTGGATCAGGACGGCGAGGAAGTGGAGGAGATCCGCTTTGATGATGAGCTCGTAGCCGCTGAAGCGGGTGCGGTTCACCTCCTCGATTTCCCGGAGACAGGCCGCGGCGCGCCGGTAGGAGGGATCCCCTTTCGTGAGATGCTCCGGCAGCGGCAGACGCCCGCTCTGCAGCGGCAGCAGGTACTTCTCCTCGCAGAGATCATCCGTGCCACCGAGTAGCTCAAGATCGAAGATGATGTTCTCGTACTCCATCGTCTGGTCCCCGGCCTGCCGAAGCGCATGCAGCGTCCCCGGCACGAAGATGAAGATATCCCCCATCTGCGCCGGATAGCTCTCCGTACCGACCTGGATGATCCCCTCGCCCCGCTTCACGAACACCAGCTCCATATTCTCGTGCCAGTGCAGCGCTACCTGCGGGAAATCACCCGGGATCGTACAGGGATATATATTGAAGGGAAAACGCAGCGCACCATGCTGCTTCGTCTCCTGAAGAGAGGCCTGATTCTTCATATGATTCTCCTTTTGACTCAATGATAGAATCGTACCATAATGTGAGAATATCTGGCAAGTAAATGATCGTTTCATGTGATATATCTTGAGGTAAATAGAAAAATCAGACATCCGTTCAAAGGAGGATCTTATGAATATCACAGAGACGTTAGAGAAGCTGAGTGGCAAGGCACTGAAGGACTGCAGCGATCAGGAGCTGTATCTCGCACTGCTGGAGCTGGTACGGGCGAAGAGTGCGGAGCGTGTGAAGCCGGTGCATGGCCGGAAGCTCTACTATATCAGTGCGGAGTTCCTGATCGGAAAGCTGCTGTCAAATAACCTCATCAACCTCGGGCTGTACGAGGAGGTGCGCGACGCGCTGGCGGCGGTCGGAAAGAGCATGTCCGACATCGAGGAAGTCGAGCCGGAGCCATCCCTCGGCAACGGCGGTCTCGGCCGTCTCGCAGCCTGCTTCCTGGATTCGCTTGCGACACTGAACCTGCCGGGCGACGGCATTGGCCTCCGCTACCACTTCGGACTGTTCCACCAGTCCTTCGAGGGGGATATCCAGAACGAAAAGCCGGACCCATGGCTGACCGCGCACAGCTGGGCGGAGAAGACCGATGTGACCTATCCGGTGGAGCTCGCAGGCAAGCCGTATACCGCACGCCTCTATAAGCTCGCGGTGACCGGCTACGAGGGCCGTACGAACACCCTGAACCTCTTCGACCTCGATACCATCGACGAGAGCATCGTCCATGACGGCATCGCCTTCGACAAGACCGCCATCGACGAGAACCTGACGCTGTTCCTCTACCCGGACGATTCCGACGAGGCCGGCCGTCGTCTCCGTATCTACCAGCAGTATCTGATGGTGTCCGCCGGCGCGCAGCTGATTCTCGCGGAGTGTGTGGCCCGTGGCTGTGACTACCATGATCTCGCGGACTACGCGGCGATCCAGATCAACGACACGCACCCGAGTATGGTCATCCCGGAGCTCATCCGCCTGCTCGGCGAGCACGGCATCGAGTTCGAGGAGGCCGTGGAGATCGTGACGAAGACCTGCGCTTATACGAATCATACAATCCTCGCGGAGGCCCTCGAGAAGTGGCCGCGCGCGTACCTCGACGCGGTCGTGCCGCAGCTGATGTCGATCATCGAGAAGCTGGACGCGCTGGCACGGACCCGCTCGGAGGATGCGTCGCTCGCCATCATTGACGAGGATGATGTCGTCCACATGGCACATATGGATATCCATTTCACGCATTCCACGAACGGTGTGGCGGCGCTGCATACGGAGATCTTGAAGAACTCGGAGCTTCATAACTTCTACGAGCTCTATCCGGAGAAGTTTAATAACAAGACGAACGGCATCACCTTCCGTCGCTGGCTCCTGGAGTGCGATCCGCGCCTCACGGCGGTGCTCGAGAAGCACATCGGCACGGGCTTCCGCAAGGATGCGTCCGAGCTCGAGAAGATGATGGCCTTCGCGGATGACGCAGCGGTGCTGGAAGAGCTCCGCGAAGTGAAGAGCGAGAATAAGGAGGCATTGGCCGACTGGCTCCGCCGGACCCAGGGCGTGACGGTGGACACGGGCGCGATGTTCGACATCCAGTCGAAGCGTCTCCACGAGTACAAGCGACAGCAGCTGAACCTGCTCTACCTCATCCACCAGTACCACGAGATCAAGGCGGGCCATCTGCCGGCGACCCCGCTCGTCAGCATCTTCGGTGCGAAGGCAGCCCCGGCGTACATCATCGCGAAGGACATCATCCATGCGCTGCTCGTACTGTCGAAGGTGATTGCGGCGGATCCGGTCGTGTCGAAGTGGCTGCAGGTGGTCTTTATCGAGAACTACAACGTGACCGCAGCGGAGAAGCTGATTCCGGCCTGCGACCTTTCGGAGCAGATCAGTCTCGCGTCGAAGGAGGCCTCCGGCACCGGCAACATGAAGTTCATGCTGAACGGCGCACTGACGCTCGGTACGATGGACGGCGCGAACGTCGAGATCGCGCAGCAGGTAGGCGAGGACAATGTCTACATCTTCGGCCAGACCTCCGATCAGGTCATCCACCGCTACGCTGCGGGCGACTACATCGCGCAGCAGTGGTATGAGGGCGACCCGAACATCCGCCGCGCGATCGACTTCCTGACCGGCCCGGAGATGCTCGCCGCCGGCCATGCAGGAAACCTCTGCCGTCTCCACGACGAGCTCATCCATAAGGACTGGTTCCAGACGCTTCCGGATTTCAATGCCTACATCGTGCGCAAGAACCAGGCGCTCAGTGACTACGCCTGCGATCCGCAGGGCTGGC
>CALAOB010000045.1 GCA_937927445.1 uncultured Oribacterium sp.
TGAGGAGCAGCCTCAAACTTCTCGAGGAACGTGTGGATTTCCCGGAGGCACTGCTCTTTCTGCCGGAACAGGGCCTGGTGGGTGCCGCCGGCGATGAGACAGAGACGGCTGTGCGGGATCTCGGACGCCATCCAGCGGGTGTGCGAGGTTTTGATGAGGTCGTGGGTGCCGGCGAGGAGCAGTACCGGGGCCTCGATGCGCTGCAGGCGCTCTGCCGGGAGGTCCGGAGCATCCGTGAGAAGCCGGTTCGTCTGCAGCTGTCGCCGGAGGACCGTGCGGAGCCGACCGGTCGGGAGATGACGCTGCAGGGCATCGAGCACCGCGCCCTCGAGCTGCGTGCCGATCCGCACAGGGAAGCGCAGTCCGGCGGGCGAGGCATTGCCGCTCACCGCGATGACCGCCCGGGTGCGTTCCGGATAGTGGCTCGCGAATTCGAGGGCAATGTTGGCACCGTCACTGTAGCCGAGCAGCGTAACGTTCCGGATCCCGAGGTGATCGAGCAGCTTCCGCACATCGTCGGCCATATCCCCGATGGAGAAAGCCGCTTCCGCGAAGGGCTTCGTCATCACGGAGTGCCCATGCGCGCGGCTATCCATGAGGATCAGCTGGTGGTCCGCTGACAGCGCATGTACATAACTGCGAAAGATGTGGTGGGACTGGCGATTGCCATGCAGCAAAAGCAGCGGCTCCCCCTGCCCAATGATTTCATAGTATAGCTTCACCTCCGGGAGCCGGAGATCGCCACGGGTAATTTCCACTCTTGCCTTATTTATGTCGCTTGTCATGATGCGCTGTTTCCTTCAAGAAAGATTTCATACTTTCACGGATGACATCCTTATTCTGGATCTTCACGACGGCATAAAACATGTCCGGGCTCGGGTGCTTCGGGAGATAGACATAGTAGGCAGGTACCCACTCGGTCGGGCTGTACTTTTCCTTCGCACGGTAGAGGTCCTTGAAGCCGTAGCATTCATTGAGATGATCATAAACGAAGCGGAGCAACTTCTCCGTGAGGCTCGCATCTTCATCGGACAGGCCGGCAAGCGGGGCCACGCCGAGGCTGCCATAGTGCACACCCTCCGCGCGAAAGACCTGGAAGGCTTCATAGATGATCGTCTCCATAACGCCGCTCGGAGCGCTGTTCCCGTGGCGGGTCACATCCGCCATATACCCATCCTTTCCGAGAAACGGGACGAAGGCAATGAAGGCGACAATGCAGCCGTCTTTATCCCGCGCATAGAAATACCGCTTGTCCATCGGATGCTCGATCCCGGTCGTGCCCATCGTGAAGGAAAGAAGCGAGCTCTTTTTCTGTCCGAGCCACTCCGCACTCACACGGTCGAAGGCGGCCTCGATGTCCGGATCTCGCTGCTCGAGCGGCTTATACTCTCCGACCGTTACACCTGCCTTCGTGGCATGATTGATGTTCATACGCATCTTCGCGCCTTTTTTACCGCTGATTTCATAGTCTGCCAGCGCGAAGCGCGCTTCTTCTCCACACTTCACATAACCGAAGCCCTGCTTTTTATACTCCTCGAGGTAGCGCGGGGTGACGCTCAGGAAAAACATCTTGTGGGCACTCCGCTCGCAGAAATCCCTGAATTCCCGGAGCAGTACCGGAAAGTCGGCATCCGCACAGACCGGATCCCCGTTGATGATGATGGTATCTCCGACCACGCCGTACGGTATCACGCCGTCGACTGCATGGCCGAAGTAGAGCTGCTTGTCATCCTCCAGTGCGAGGTAGGAGCAGCTGTTCTGACTGTACAGATTCAGCAGTGTCCGGGCGTGCTGCAGGTCGGACGCATGACGGGACGCCGGTGCCAGCCATGGGCGGAAGGCGTAAATGACGGCCGCCAGGATGCAGAGCCAGCTGAACCAGAACATGCTGAGCTCGAGAATGTGGGCGGCGTGTGGCAGCGTGACGGTGCTTGCATTGCCCAGCAGAATCAGCAGGCTGTCCTTCAGGCTGTCGAGGAAGGTATGACGACCTTTTCCGAGAAGCGGACTTAAGTAGTGATAACTGATAGAGGCATTGACCAGCACACCGACGAGACTCAGCAGCAGGACGAGGAGGCCACGCTTTCAATCGGTCGGCGCGCCCGGGCAGCAGAAATCGCGGCAAAACCAGAGGAACGCGAGGAGCAGAGCGAGGTTTGTGAGCGGAATCAGGACAGAGAAACTGATCTGCTTAAAGCCGTGGACCGTGCTGATGAGGAGCAGGAAAAGGGTGATGTCATACGCTCTCCGCTTTCGCTTTTTCAGCTGCGTCGAGAGGCAGAGGAGGAGCAGCGACACCGTGCGCTGTACCATCCAGCCCATCTCGGTGGACACGCGGATCGCGATCTCCGCCGAGGACTGATGGAAAAAGCTGAGGATAAAAAGCACGAGGGAAAACAGAAACATCAGATAAATAAACAGATTTTCAATTTTAATGCGTAAAGACTGCTTCATGATGACGCCTCTTTCTGTCTGGTCAGCCAGGCTTTTCAATTCGCCTATGTTATAGCACAAAAAAACAGGATTGCCAGTATTCCGAAAAAACTGACAATCCTGTGTATTTTACAGCATCTTAGCGAGTGGGCAGATCTCGATGCCTTCCTTCGTGAGGGTCTCGCGGATTTTTGCGACGAAGGCGAGGGCCTTTGCGCCGTCACCGTGCACGCAGATGGAGTCGGCCTTCAGCGGGATGTCCTTTCCGGTGATGGCGGTGACCTTCTGCTCCTTGATCATGCGGACGACGCGGGCGATGGCCTCGTCTTCGTCGGTGATCATCGCGCCTTCCTTCGAGCGGTTCACGAGGGTGCCGTCCTCCTCGTACGCGCGGTCGGCGAAGACCTCGGAGGCGGCACGGAGTCCGCAGTCTTCGGCGGCACGGATCATCTCACTGCCGGAGAGGGCCATAAGGATCAGCTTCGGGTTGTACTCTGCGATGGCTTCGCAGATGCCGTGTGCGAGCTTGTAGTCCTTCGCGGCCATGTTATAGAACGCGCCGTGCGGCTTCACATGCTGCATCTCCAGGCCGGCGGCCTTGCAGAAGGCATCCAGCGCGCCGATCTGGTACAGGGTGTACGCCTTCGCTTCCGCCGGGCTGATCGTCATATTGCGGCGGCCGAAGCCCATGAGGTCCGGATAGCCCGGATGTGCGCCGACATGGATGCCGGCCTCCCGTGCCATCGCGATGGTTTTGTTCATCACGACCGGATCGGATGCATGAAATCCGCATGCCACATTGGCAGAGGTGATCAGCGGGATGATCTGGTCATCCGAACCCAGGGTATAGCGGCCGAAGCTCTCGCCGAGGTCGCTGTTTAAATCTACACGATACATCGTTTCTTCCTCCTGTTCTCCATCGTTCGCGCGAGGATTTTCCCCGCGCCATGGCAGACCGAAGCTGCATAGCACTCCGGTCCTATCTTCGAGCATATCCTGTATTTCGAGTCTGCATCACGTGAGATGCATGACATCCTCGATGAAGCCGGTGTCCGCCTTTCCTTCGGCGAAAACCGGGTTCCGGATGATCTGGTACTGGAAGTCGAGGTTCGTCTCGACACTGACCACGAGCATCTCGTTGAGGGCGGAGCGCATCTTCATGAGGGCCGCTTCTCTCGTCGGGGCATGGACGATGACCTTCGCGATCATCGAATCATACTCGGACGGGATCCGGTAGCCGGTATAGAGTCCGGTATCGACGCGGACGCCGTTGCCGGCCGGCAGATGCAGGTGCTTCACGACACCCGGGCTCGGCATGAAGTTCTTCTCCGGAATCTCCGCGTTGATTCTGCACTCAATGGCATGTCCACGCGGCTTTACCTCCTCCTGGGTGAAGCTCAGCGGCTCGCCTGCCGCGACACGGATCTGTTCAATGATGAGATCGGTGCCGGTCACCATCTCGGTAACGCCATGCTCGACCTGGATTCGTGTGTTCATCTCCATGAAGTAGAAGTGCCCCTGCGGGTCCACGATGAACTCGATGGTGCCTGCATTGGTATACTGTACGGTCTTCGCCGCGAGGATCGCACAGCGGTTCATCTCGGCACGGGTCTCGTCGGTGATCGCCGGGGATGGCGACTCCTCGATCAGCTTCTGGTGATTCCGCTGGACGGAGCAGTCACGATCGCCGAGGGCGACGACATTGCCATAGGAATCTGCCATGATCTGGATCTCGACGTGGCGAGGCTTCTCGATATAACGCTCGATGTACATGGTGTCATCACCGAAGGCGTTTGCAGACTCGCGCTGTGCGAGGCCGAACTCAAACTCGAATTCATCCTCGGATGTCGCGACACGCATGCCCTTTCCGCCGCCACCGGAGGAGGCCTTGATGATCACCGGATACCCGATCTCGCGGGCGAGCTTCTTTCCGGTCTCTGCATCGTAGACCGGCTCGCGTGTGCCCGGAACGACCGGCACGCCGGCATCCATCATCGTCTTCCGGGCATGGGACTTGTTGCCCATCCGGTCGATGACGTCGGCCTCCGGACCGATAAAGGCGATGCCGTTTTCCTTACAGCGGCGTACGAATTCACTGTTCTCCGACAGGAAGCCATAGCCCGGATGGATCGCATCGGCGCCGGTGTTGATGGCTGCCGTGATGAGCTGGTCCATATTCAGGTAGTTGTTCTTCGCCGGACCTTCTCCGATACAGATCCGCTGATCCGCGAGCTGCGTGTGCAGACTGTTCTGGTCCTCCTTCGAGTAGACCGCGACACTCTGGATGCCCATGTTCCGGCAGGCCCGGATGATGCGGACCGCGATCTCGCCTCGATTGGCAATTAGTATTTTTTCAAACATCGGCCGCGCCTCCTGTTCTTATAGTTTCTTTACGCGGAACAGAGGCTGACCATACTCGACCTTCTGCTCATTGCTGACGAGCACGGCCTCGATCTCGCAGTCGTAATCCGCCTCGATCTCATTCATGAGCTTCATCGCCTCGAGGATACATACCGTCTGTCCGGCCTTCACATGATCGCCGACCTTGACATAGGCCGGTACATCCGGTGCCGCCGCGGAGTAGAAGGTGCCGACGATCGGTGCGAGGATCAGCTCGAACTCATCCGCGGCCTCTGCCTTCTCTTCTGCAGCGGTCGGCTGTGCCGGTGCCGCGGCCATCGGTGCCGCCGGAACGCCTGCGGCGATTACCGGCGGATGGGTCAGCTTACTCATCGTGATCTTCGTCTCCCCATCCTTGATGGAAAACTCCGTCAGGGAGGAATTCTCGATAATCTTTACCAGTCCTTCAATCTTCTCTAAATCCATATGTGTATCTCCTTATCATCAATCTATATCCACTTCTGTCCGTCGCGGCATGCACACCGACCGGCTTTACGAACAGGCCCGGCGTGCCCTGCGGCACAGAAGTTCGTATCGTTTACTCCGGTCCCGATCAGGTTTCATCCGGGAACAGACGGCGAACTCGCTTCGCTACCTGCCGCACAGCCAGTACTTCCTTACATGGCTTATGGATCTGTGCGTGCATCGCGATGTAGCTGTTTTCCTCTTCCTGATACAGTCGCTGCGCTTCCTCGACGGACACCGCATCGAAGCGGATCTTCTGATCGGTCTTCCGCTGTACCAGCTTCGGAATGTCGACACTGATGACCGTCGCGATCTTCGCATAACCACCGGTGGTCTGTCGATCGGCCAGCAGAATGATCGGCTTACCGTGCGACGGCACCTGGATGGAGCCGAGCGCGATACCCTCGGAAATGATATCCGAGGTGGTCTTCGGCGCGATGAACGGGCCCTCGAGTCGACAGCCCATACGGTCGAAATCACTGGTGACGGTATATTCCTCGTTCAGGAAATTATGGATGCCCTGCTTACTGAACATATCATCCTGCGGGCCCATGACCACGCGGAGCGTCACGCTCTCTTCGTCATACTCATGAAGATCGAGCTTTCTCGAGAGGAAGAATGGGAGGTAATTCCGCTTGATGCGGAAGCTGATATAGTCGCCCTCCATCAGCTTTCTTCCCTTGAAGCCACCGATCTTACTCTTTAAGCTCGTGCAGCGGCTGCCCATCACGACCGGAATCTTGAGATAGCCGGAAAAGGCGATGTAGCCGCGGCTTCCGGTGCGCGCACTTCCGAACTTCAGGATATCGCCCTTTTTCATATAGAGTGCCGTGTACATCGGTGCCGGCTCGCCGTTCACCTCCGGGTGGAAATCACCGCCGGTGATGGCGATGATGCAGGCGGAGGTAAACTCCAGCGTCGGTCCGATCAGGGTGAACTCCAGCACCGCCTCGTTCTCCGGGTTATCCAGCAGAAGGTTTGCGATCTTAAAGGAGCGGACATCCATGACGCCGGAAACGCCGAAGCCCTGGCTCTGGTATCCGGTACGTCCCATATCCTGCACGGTCGTGAGCAGTCCCGCTTTTAATATACGAATTCCCATACTACACCTCACCTTCGCGAATCGTGCACTCGTATTCACCGCGTGCCACCTGCTCCTTGATTCGCAGGTACTCATCTTCATCCACCGGCACGAAGCGGATATAGTCGCCCGCCTCGACCAGAATCGGCGTCTCGCGCTCCGGATCGTAGGTCTTCACCGGTGTCATGCCCATCAGCTGCCAGCCTCCCGGCGAGTCCATCGGATAGATACCGGTCTGGGAGCCGCCAATGCCTACACTGCCGGCGTCGATTTTAATTCTCGGCGTCGCGAGTCTCGGTGTGTGCAGACGCTCATCGAGACCACCGAGGTAGCAGAAGCCCGGCAGGAAGCCGAGCATATAGATCAGGTAATCCTTCGAGCTGTGGAGGGCGATGACCTCCTCCTCGCTCATGCCGGCATGCTCCGCAATGAACGCGAGGTCCGGTCCGTACTTTCCACCGTAGCAGACCGGAATCTCGTATACCTTCTTTTTCTCGCTGCCTGCACCGGTTTCCACCTTCAGAAGTTTCTTCATCCGTCGTGTGATCTCTGCATAGGAGGTGACACGCGGATCATAGTTGATGAGCAGAGAGCAGAAGGCCGGGATGACGTCCAGCACACCTTCGATGTGCTGCTCCTTCATCAGCTCTACCATCGATTTGATCTTTCGATTGATCTCCGGGTTGATCTCGTGGCCGAACTCGATCAGCAGCGAGCTGTCCCCGGCGGTTAAGATACGAATATCTTCCATACTGTAAATCTCCTTTCTCCAGGTAAGACGCGCTGCGTACACCTGAAGACGATATGTCATGCATAGGGGGTCTGCCACATCCATGTGTCGAACATGTGTTGTGTAGACCTGCCTTTATATGTGCAGAAAATTGGTACAGTGAAACGCTGTACCAATTCCCTGTGCCACTGCATCGGTTCCGGTTCAGAACACCATCGCCGATGCAGGTCTGATTAGAATAATCCGCCGATCTTTGTCACGAAGGTCGGGATGCCCATGTAGGCCGATAAGATCACGACGAGGACGCCGAGGACCAGCAGGACGGTCGGGTGATGATAGTCCGCACCCATGATCGACTTCTTCTGGGAAGCGATGAGGCAGATGCCGAGCGTGATCGGAAGGATGAGGCCGTTGAATGCACCTGCAAGTACGAGGAGGGTCGCCGGATTTCCGAGGACGATCATGACCGCCGTCGAAACAACGATGAATCCGATAATGACTGCATTCTCGTTCTTTGCGATCGCCGGGTGGAAGGTCTTTAAGAAGGATACGGAGGTGTACGCTGCACCGATGATGGAGGTGACGGCTGCACACAGAAGTACGAGACCTGCGAAGCGGTAGCCGATTTCACCTGCGCCCTGCTTGAAGGCGTCGGCTGCCGGGTTCGATGCATCGAGCTCTACGCCTGCCTTACTTACGACACCGAGTACGGCGAGGAAGAGGAAGATACGTACGATGGTGGCGATGCTGATACCCATGACGGAGCTTCTGTTGATTTCGGCTGCATTGTCCTTACCCGTGATGCCGGCATCGATCAGACGGTGCGCACCGGAGAAGGTGATGTAGCCGCCGACGGTGCCACCCATGAGGGTCAGGATCGCCGGGAAGAGTGGCTGGATACCGGTGGACGGTGCAACGGTGTTCTTCAGTGCATCGCCGACTGGTGGCTTCACCACGATGATCACGATGAAGATGACCACGATCATGATGGCGCCGAGGACCTTCGTCAGGGTGTCCATCGCGGATTTCGCGTTCTTGAAAAGGAAAACGACGATGGCGATGGCTGCCGCGATGACGTATCCGATGGTGGTCGGAATACCGAGCAGGGTGTTCAGGCCCAGCGAACCGCCGCCGACATTGCCGATGTTAAAGACGAGGCCGCCGAGCACGACCATGAAGGAAACGAAGTAACCGAGTCCAGGGAGAACCTTGTTCGCGACATCCTGTCCGCGAAGACCGGTCGTACAGAGTACGCGCCAGATGTTGAGCTGGGCGACGGCCGAGAGAATGATCGATACCAGGATGACGAAGCCGAAGCTCGCCTTATACTGGCCGGTGAATGTGGCGGTCTGTGTCAGGAAGCCAGGTCCGATCGCGGATGTGGCCATCAGAAATGCTGCTCCTAAGAGCGCGCCGCTGCTTTTTTTCTTCTCACTCATGTTGAAGTCCTCCTGTTCTGGAAAAGCTCGCAGTTCTTGTGTCTTTAACTGCTGTGGAATACAGAAAACATAAGCCCCCTTCTTTTTCTGCACGTGTCTTTTTGTTTCAAATCCCCTCTTTTATGAAGCCTGAAACATGTCCAGGGCGATCTTTATAACTTAAAGCAATCACTCGCTCTGATGGAATAAGTATGCGTCATGATGAGCAGAATAGCAAGTAGAAATCGAGCGTCAGCCTTTCGGATTTGATATATCAGACATTCTGGACGTGTCTTTTAAGTTATCGCAGAATCAAAAAGGACGACCGGCGGGCTGTCACCGGAAGCACAGTACTGCGAGCTCGGAAGACTCTAAAATTCTGCCCCTAAGAAGTACTAAGCCCTCTGCAATCGCTGAGTTTTCTTGATGAAAACTCAGCGTTGACAGAGGGTTCCATGGTGAGATAACACTAAGTACTTCTAAGGGGCAGAATTTTGATTCTTCATGACCTCTCCGTATGGCTTCCGGTGGCAGTCCGCCGGTCGTCCTTAGCTGAAGTCTGATTCAAATATTTACGGTCTCTCCGTATGGCTTCTGTGGTCGGCCCTCCGTGGAGTTCATGACATCACTTCTGGATGTAATAGAAGCTGTCGTCTGGCATGGTGCCGCCGACGGACTTCGGGTTTGCGTCGAAGAGTACCTGCAGGTAGCCTGCGAGGTCGGTCTTCATCTCGTCACCGGCGATGGCGACGATGTTGCAGTTCGGGAGTGCCTTCTTCGCTACCGGTGCCTTCGCGATGATGCCGTACTTCGCAACGAGCTCAGCAGTGGCGTCGATGTCGGCGTTTGCTTTCTCGGTGGATGCCTGGTGATCTGCGATGAACTGGTTGACTTCCGCGACACGGTTCTCAAGCACCTCGTTACGAACGACGGTGACGCCGGTGAGGAGCTTCGAATCCGGGGATACGCTCTTCCACTCATCGGTGAGGGAGAACGCGACCTTCAGCTGGTCGTTCTGTGCAGTGGCTACGGTCACGAACGGCTGCGGGAGAATCGCGATCTGGCTTGAATCCTGCTTGAGGAGTGCCGCGATCTCGGTGGCCTCGGACTTGAACTGAACGTCACAGTCGGTGACGCCGTTCTTCTCGAGGAGGTAGTTCAGTACGTACTCCGGGGATGCGCCCTGGCCGGTGGAAAGTACGGTCTTGCCGGCGAGGTCCTTCACGGACTTGACGCTCTCATCGCCGGTCACGCAGTAAAGCACGCCGAGGGTGTTGATGTCGATGGCGCTGATGCCGTGGTTCGTCTTGTTGTATGCGACCGCGGCAACGTTCGCCGGGAGCAGCGCGATGTCGAGCTTACCGGAAACGAGCTCACTCATGATCACGTCCGGCTGGCTCTGCATCTCGAAGCTGTAGCCGCTCTTCTCACCGCTCTCGACCTCACTCATGAGGTTTACGAGGCCCATGGTGGTCGGGCCCTTCAGGGAGCCGACGCGCAGCACATCGTCCGACGCCTCACCGATGGTCAGTACCTCGGCTGCGGTAGTCTCTTCCGCCTTCTCTGCGGCGCTCGTCTCTGCTGCGGCTTCCGTCGCCTTCTCTGTTTCTGCAGCCGTCGTCTCCTCGGCAGCAGCACTTGTCTCCTGATCGCCTGCATTGGCCTCCGTTGCAGCTGCGGTCGTCGCCTGCGGGGTGGTGGATGCGCCACAGCCGGCGAGCATCGATGCCGCAAGTACAGCGGCGAGCATCATATTCCAATATTTCATTTTCTTCATCATCGTCCTCCTGATCAGCATGAATGAAATTCTGGCCTCTGCTTCACGCGGTATCGCATGCAGTAAAACTCACTGACCTGATCACCGACCCTGGAGCAGAATAATTGTGAATAATATCTCAATCATCATATACTCATCCACCGATATAAGCAAATTCTAAAAGAAAAACAATATAGAAAAACCCGGAAAGCCGAAGCTTTCCGGGTTTGATGCACCTGAATGCGCTGTAGAGATGTGATTATCTCTTTGAGAACTGAGGAGCACGACGTGCGGACTTGAGACCGTATTTCTTTCTCTCCTTCATTCTCGGATCTCTGGTGAGGAATCCTGCCTTCTTGAGTGCTGGTCTGTACTCAGCATCCATCTCGCAGAGAGCTCTTGCAATACCGTGACGGATTGCACCAGCCTGGCCAGCGATACCACCACCGCAAACATTTACGAGGATATCAAGCTTGCCCTCGTTCTGAGTCAGAACGATCGGCTGATTAACGATGGTCTTGAGGGTATCAAGGCCGAAATACTCGTCGAGGCTTCTCTTGTTGATCGTGATCTTACCAGTGCCCGGCATGATGTATACTCTGGCAACGGAAGACTTTCTTCTACCTGTACCGTAATTTCTGTTTGTAGCCATTGTAATATCCTCCCTTAGAATGTAAGCTCAACAGGCTTCTGTGCCTGGTGCTTGTGATCTGCGCCAGCGTATACGAAAAGCTTCTTATACATCTGTCTGCCTAATGGTCCGTGAGGAAGCATACCCTTAACAGCATACTCGATTACCTTCTCAGGCTTGTTATCGCGGAGCTCACGAAGTGTAGTCTCCTTCATAGAACCTACATACTTAGAGTGTGTGCGATAAACCTTCTGATCCAGCTTCTTGCCGGTTACAGCGATCTTGTCTGCGTTTACGATGATAACATAATCGCCGCAGTCAAGGAACGGTGTGTAGGTTGGCTTGTTCTTTCCACGAAGAACCTTAGCAACCTCTGATGCAAGACGTCCAAGCGTCTTGCCCTCTGCATCTACTACATACCACTTTCTGTCGATTGTAGAAGCTGTAGCTACGTATGAATTCATAACAACCTCCTGTGATAAGGCTACTTACTCTGGTCTCTGTCCAAAACAGAACTTCTGTAAAACGGTCACCGCATTTGGGTTTGAATGCTCGCGCTCTGCAAGTGGTCCACTCTGAGACTGATTTCAGTATTTAATGTAGCCTGGGTCTCAGTTTCTGAGCCCTTGCTTAATTAGTTCCCCGTCGCTTTCCGGACATGGTTTGCCCGTTCGGGCGACAGCTTTAATAGTATATGCGGAATCGCGCGGCCTGTCAATCGATTTTCGTGAAATTCCGTTTACGGGCCAGGCAAACAGACCGGCCTCGGAGGGCTGCCACCAGAAGCACAGTACTCCGAGGCCAAATCTCCTCTTCCGTGCTATGCCAATCCGGAGATTTTCTTCGGGAGGGATTCCATCCACGGGATGATGCGGTCGAGGCTGTCGATCTGGGCGTCGCAGAGGTCCACGAGGCCGGAGAGGTCATTCATGTCCGGGATGCCGAGGACGTAGCCACCGGCGGCATAGCCGGCCTTCACGCCGTTTACAGAGTCTTCCACGACGACGCAGGCGCGCGGGTCGACGCCGAGGCGCTCAGCGCAGATGAGGAAGAGGTCCGGTTCCGGCTTTCCGTGTGTGGTGAGGTCACCGCAGCCGACGAAGTCGAAGGTATCCTCCATCTTCGCTTCGCGGAGGTAGTGCATGACCTGCGGGGTCCGGGTCGAGGAGCCGATGGCGATTTTATAGCCGTGCGCCTTCAGCCAGGCGAGGGTTTCGTCGAGGCCCTTCATCTTCGGCACGCCTTCGCGGTCGACGTAGCGAAACACCTCTTCCATGCGGATCTCGCGCTCTGCGGCGTAGCTGAAGCCCGGATTCGCGGCCTCGAAGACCTGCGATCCGTATTCGAGGGAAGCGCCGCGCATCTGATCGAGCATTTCGTCGTCGATGTGGAAGCCGCGGATCGGTGCGAGTTTGAACCACATCGTGCGGTACAGGCGCTCGGTGTCGAAGAGCGTACCGTCCATATCGAAGATAAATGCCTTAATCGGAAGTCTCTCTGACGTCATACTGTTTCTCCCTTTCTCTCTCATGTTTTCCTTATTCTCAGACGTTCTCTGCATCCTGGGCCAATGTCTCTGCATCTCCATCGTCACGCGCATCATCTGCAGTGTCGGCAGCGTCGTAGTTCAGTGCGCAGAGGCAGAGTCCGTGCGCGGGCACCGTCGGTCCCGCGGTGGTTCTGTCCTTCGCCGCCAGCATTGTCCGGATGTCCTCCGGCGCGCGTCGTCCGTTTCCGATGACGAGGAGGGTGCCGACGATGATGCGGATCATGTGGTAGAGGAAGCCGTTGCCGCGAATGCGGATGACGAGCTGTGTGCCTTCCTCGAGGATGTCCATGCTGTAGATTTCGCGGACGGCGTCGCCGCCGTGCTCGAAGACCTGGCTGTCCGGGTTTACGAAGCTCGTGAAGTCATGGACGCCGACGAGCTCCCGGGCGGCGGCCCGCATGCGCTCGAGGTCGAGCGGGTAGGTGTAGTGATACGCATAGAGGCGGGTCAGCGGGTTCGCGACGCGGCCATTATCGATGCGGTATTCGTAGCACTTTTCGTGGGGCACGAAGCGCGGGTGGAAATCCATGCTGACCTCGTCTGCCTGCATCACGCGGATGTCCGCGGGCAGGTAGCGGTTGATGGCCTTCGGGAAGTTCGCCGTCGGGATCGTGCTTTCGGTGTCGAAGCAGGCAACGTTCCCAAGCGCATGGACACCGCTGTCGGTGCGGCTCGCGCCCACGACCGGGATGGTATTTCCTTCCTTCGGCAGGAGCTGTCCGAGCGCGCGCTGGAGCGCGCCCTGAATCGTCGGCACCGAGCCTTCCGGATGCGCTGCTGTCGGCTGCTGGATCTGCCAGCCACGGTAGTTCGTGCCGTCATATGCGATTGTGAGCTTGATTCTTCTCATCATCTTCAGAACGGCAGCGCCACGAAGCGCGATACCACGGACAGGCCGAGGTAGAGGAACATAAGGGCGTAGGCGATGCGGTCGCGCGCGGCATAGCGGAGCGGCTTCATCTTCGTGCGCCCCTCACCGCCGTGGTAGCAGCGGGCCTCCATCGCCATCGCGAGGTCGTTCGCACGGCGGAAGGCGCTGATGAAGAGCGGTACCAGGATCGGCACCATCGCCTTCGCGCGCTGGAGCAGATTTCCGCTCTCGAAGTCGGCGCCGCGGGCCTGCTGGGCCTTCATGATCTTATCCGTTTCCTCGATGAGGATCGGGATGAAACGGAGTGCGATCGACATCATCATCGAGATTTCGTGCACCGGTACGCCGACCTTTTTCAGGGCACCGAGTCCCTTCTCGAGGCCGTCGGTGAGCTGGTTCGGCGTGGTCGTCAGTGTCATGAGCGAGGAGCCGAGCACGAGGAGGATGAGTCTGGCACCCATCATGAGCGCGATGTGGAGACCCTCGCGGGTGATCTTCAGAATCCAGAACTGTACGAGCACCTCACCCGGTGTCAGGAAGAGGTTGAAGCTCACGGAAATCAGAAGCAGGATCACGATGCTCTTCAGACCGCGTGTCATGAAGCGGAACGGTACGTTGCTGATTTTGATGAGGATCGCGAGGGCGACGGCAGCGACGCCATACATGATCCAGCTCTTCACGATGAAGAGGGAAATCAGGAAAAGCACGGTGCCGAGCAGCTTCACGCGCGGATCCAGGCGATGCATCACGGAGTCGACCGGATAATACTGTCCTAAGGTTACTTCTCTCAGCATGCGCCGTCCTCCTTTCCTGCCTGTTTTCTACTGTCCTGCGGCGTTGCAGTGGCTGGCTTTATCTGGCCATCCTGCGCTGGCGACACGCCGGCTGCTGTCCCGCTGTCCTGTGCTGTTTTCACCGGTTTTTTTCCGGCGAGGGATTTCGTATAGCGCTTCCAGAGGTCCACGATGGCATCACACATCTCATCCACCGTGTCCGGACGGTCCTTGAAGCGGATGCCGACATCCTTCAGCTCATGGATGAGGTAGGTCATCTGCGGTGCGCCGAGGCCCATCTCCTCAAGCTCGAGGTAGCGCTTGAAGATTTCCTCCGGGGTGCCGCTCATGCGCAGCTCGCCGTGATCCAGCACGATGACCTGCTCCGTGTAGCGTGCCACGTCGTCCATCGAGTGCGATACGAGGACGATCGTCATGCCACTCTGCTTATGCAGGAGCTGGATCTGATGGAAGAGGTCGTCTCTTCCGGCCGGGTCGAGGCCGGCGGTCGGCTCGTCGAGGATCAGGACCTCCGGGCGCATCGCGAGTACACCCGCGATCGCAACACGGCGCTTCTGTCCGCCGGAAAGCTCAAACGGCGACTTCTGCCAGAAGGCCTCGTCGAGGCCGACCATGCGGAGGGCTTCCTCCGCGCGTTTTCGAGCCTCTGCCTCCGGCACACCCTGGTTCTTCGGTCCGAACATGACATCCGTGATGACGTCGACCTCGAAGAGCTGGTACTCCGGATACTGGAACACGAGGCCCACCTTGAAGCGGAGCTCCTTCATGTTGAACTCCGGTGCGTAGATGTTCAGGAAGCCGTCCGGGCTGACGAGTGCGGCTGCATCCGCTGCCTGTGCCGCCTTCCGGGTCTTCGCGCTCTGGTCCTTCCGCGGCTTCCGGAAGTCGGTGTCGTCCCGAAACTTCACTTCGATCGTGCCCTCCGTCGCTTTCAGAAGGCCGTTCAGATGCTGGGTCAATGTTGACTTGCCGGAGCCTGTGTGGCCGATGAAGCCGACGATGGAGCCCCGCTGGATTTCGAAAGACACATCCTTCAGGGCATAGCTCTCCATGGCCGTGCCCTTCTGATAGACATGGCTCAGGTGCTGTACACGGATAACCGGATCGGTGATGTCCATGTGGGCCGGCTTCTTCTTTACGAAGTTCGGCTCGAAATCCACCTGTTTCGGCAGACAGCACTGAAGACAGGCTACGAGCTCCTCGCGGGCTCGGAGATGTGTATAAGAGACAGGGTGAGGACGGCATCCGGTACCGGCATCCCGGCCTTCTGCAGCTTCCAGGCGAGCTCCGTCACCTCCGGTACATCCATATGGATGGCCTTCAGCTCCTCGACATGGCAGAACACCTCTCTCGGGGCACCGTCCATGACGACCTTGCCGCCGTCCATGACGATGATACGATCCGCGTCGACGGTTTCTTCCATATAGTGGGTGATGAGGATGATCGTCACGCCCATCTTCTGGTTCAGCTCGCGGACGGTCGCGATGACCTCCTTACGTCCACTCGGGTCGAGCATCGCGGTCGGCTCATCGAGAACGATGGTTTTCGGAAGCATCGCCATCGTACCGGCGATCGCGACACGCTGCTTCTGTCCGCCACTGAGACGGTTCGGGGACTTCATACGGTACGGAACCATATCGACGGCTTCGAGCGCACGATTCACACGTGTCCAGATCTCGTCGGTCGGTACACCGATGTTCTCCGGTCCGAAGCCGACATCCTCCTCGACGACGGAGGCGATGATCTGGTTATCCGGATTCTGGAAGACCATGCCGGTTTCCTTACGGATGTTCCAGATTTCCTTTTCATCCTTCGTATCACGCCCGCTGACGAGCATGGTACCCTCACTCGGGAGATTCAGACCGTTGATCAGCTTCGCCAATGTTGACTTGCCGGAACCGTTGTGGCCGAGCACGCACACGAAGCTCCCGGCCTCGATGGACAGGTTGATGTTATCCAGGGCCCGGGTCTTCTCTACGACTTTATCGTTCTCATCTGTGCGGATGTAGTCATACGCCAGATGTAATGCATCTATGATTTTCAATTTGTTAACCTCATATCAGCTTTGTGGTTTATAGCTCAATTAGTATATTAAAAACGGCTGGAAAACACAAGAGCGGACCCCTGTGGTCCGCTCTTTCATACATTTTTTAAACTTTTAAAACGTCTCCGTCGCTGGAGTCTGTTCGGCATGTATTTCTGAATCAGTGTACCCAGTGGCCGTCGGCGGCGATGGTGTAGCCGCCGAGGACGGTGGTGCTTTTCGCCATGTGGCCGTAATTGCTGTCGTTTTCCGAGGTCTTCGGATAGAAGTAGTAGTACTGGTCCTGGTTACTGCTGTCCTTCATGATGACCCAGCCGGTCCGCATGCGTCCGTCATGGTCGAAGTAGTAGGTCTTCGCTCCGACGTTGGCGATCTGGTTTTTAAACATCATACCGTAGTATGGGCCTTCGGCCGGGTTGAAGTAGTACCATGCGCCGTTGATGACGGCCCAGGAGACCTTCATCGCGCCGGAATCCCGGAGGTAATAGGTGGCACCGTTGGTATCCGTGTAGAAACCGGTCAGCATGCGTCCGCTGGCATCGAAGCGATAGTAGTGATCCTGCCAGAGGAGCCAGGTGTTCGCCATGTTCTGACCGTTCACGGTACGGAAGTACCAGCTACCACCGCTCTTATACCAGCTGCCGCTGAGCACACCCTGGGACTGTGTGCTGCCACTCGTCGTATCACCGTACACCGTATAGCTCGTGTTGTTTCCTGTGCCGAGCGTGTTCGTGCCGG
This sequence comes from uncultured Oribacterium sp., assembly GCA_937927445.1. Classification (GTDB taxonomy): domain Bacteria; phylum Bacillota; class Clostridia; order Lachnospirales; family Lachnospiraceae; genus Oribacterium. The sequence continues at coordinate 16,911 of CALAOB010000045.1, forward strand.
TCGTGGTGCCGGTTCCGGTACCGAGGTTCACCCCCGGGAGGGTGCTCGTGTGCCCGGTGTTTGCATTGTACACCGTATAGGAGGTGCCGGAATTATACAGATCGACGCCGGTGCTCGTACCGGTCGCGCCGATCACGGTCGTCGTTCCGGCGCCATATATGTTTGTGATGTTCTGATTCTGGCTCTGGTTCTGATTCAGGATATACGTGCCATTCGGATACTGACCGGAGCCCGAAGAGGTCTGGCTCTCGCTGATGATCACGCTGTCCGACTGGATGCCGAGGGAAGCCTGTCCGCCACTCTGGTTCGTGCCATACGGTATACTGCTGACCTCGAAGTAGTAGCCTCCGGCCCGTGTCATATACGGATAAAGGTTCAGGTTCGTCTGATCCGTCGTAATCGTCGTGACACGACTGCCATCCCGATAGAGCGTCACCTTGTAGTAGCCGGAGCTCATCGTCGGCTGACCCCAGGTCGCCATACCGAGGGCCGTACTCCAGCACGGGCTCTGCGGCTCTCCATAGGTTCCCTTGATTCCCTTCAGTGAAAGAACGACGCGCAGTCCATAGTTTCCCACGGTCTGTGCCGATACAAAGGTACCGCCGCTGATGCGGACGTTCGAGCTGTTATACGAGCCGGTGAAGTAGTAGAAGGTACTGTAGCCGTTCGAACGTTCCTTCTCCTGCGCTGAAAGGTACAGGAGAACCTTCGGCTGCGCACCCACCGTGAGGCTGCCGTTCGTGTCATACCACTCTGCACTGTCGATGACGTACTGGTCAGTATCCGGAACAGCGAAATCACTCTCGGACAGGGACGGAAGCTCATCGTTTCCTCCCTCGGGGCTCAGATCCTTCAGATAGTCAGAAACGGTGATCTTCACACTGTTGATACGGGCATTTCGATCCGCTGCCCAAGCGGTCAGACTCATCACGAGAAGCATCGTGAGCAGAATCATGCCCTGCCATACAGATTGCTTCGCACGCTGCCCCTTCTGTTTTTTCATACGACTTTTCATACAGACCTCCCTGCTTCTTCTCTATCCTAAGTATACTAGACCTGTATCAACAATCAATCTCAAATAGTTTACGAAATTCTGACGTATAATAAATCGAGTAGGAGGCGGTGACTAGCCGCCGTCCTCTCACACCACCGTGCGTACC
>CALAOB010000046.1 GCA_937927445.1 uncultured Oribacterium sp.
GTACGCACGGTGGTGTGAGAGGACGGCGGTTAGTCACCGCCTCCTACTCGATTGGAAGTAAAGCATCAGCGAAATACTGGTAAAATCTTGTATTTCAGCTTCTTTTGATTGTAATTAGAGGAAAATAACTTAAAATAAAGTGGAATACGTATGCGACCGCATCCCTGCGATGCGTTCAATATAGAACATGGAATGGAACAGGCTTTATGATAAACACAGTTAAGAAAAGACTCAACAGAAAAGGCTTCACACTGGCGGAGGTGCTGGTCACCGTCGCGATCATCATCATCCTCGCGGGTGTCACCTTCGTTTCGGTGGCGCAGTACCAGAAGAACCTCCGCCTGATGGAGATGGACGGCACCGCGAAGGAAATCTTCATCGCCGCGCAGAATCACCTCAGCGTCGCGAAGGCCTCCGGCGACCTCGACCGCCTCGCGGAACAGACGAATAAGAGTGCGATCGGCACGGAGCTGGATTCGACCGCTGTCTCTGACTATGCGGGCAATGCCGACGGTGAATACTATTCTGTGATTCATAATGTAACGAGCGGCATCGAGAGCTACACGCCAACGGAAGGTAATCAGATTCTCGAGATGATGCTGCCGTTCGGTGCACTCGATGAAACCGTCGCGACCAGTGGAAACTATGCCATCGTCTACGAGCTGAAATCCGCCTCCGTCGTCGCTGTCCTCTACTCCGGCGCGGGCAATGCCTCCTTCGGAAATGCAGCGGTGATCAATTTTGATGCTGGCGACGTTGCGAAAATCAATGAGATCTACAATGACAAATCGAAACGTAAGAGCTATGAAAAGAATGGCGTCACGGCCATCGTCGGCTGCTACACCGGCACGGCAGGCAGCGCAGCCATCCCGACCGAAACACTTGAAGCACCGAAGCTGGAAGTGAAGAACGAGAATAAGCTGCATGTCATCGTAAGCGGGAACTACAGCGCGAAGGATGTCATCACATTGACGATTCATGGCGTCCAGAGTGATACTACGGCCATCATGCAGCTGAACTGCACAGGCACGACGGGCGAAATGAATAATTCCTTTGATATCACGCTCGATGATATTACAGTGAATCAAAGTACTTTTAAAAACATGCGCTTTGCTGAGATTATAAGGGAGGACAGATTCACGCGAAGTGATGCAACATCGGGCATGGCATTTATCCCTGGCGAAAATATCGAAGTCAGCGCAACCGCACGAGCGACCGATGCACTGGCGACACCGAAGACCTCTGCGGTTTATACAACCAGCAGCTTATTTGCTGACACCAATGACGGACGAACGGTTTACATTAAGAATCTCCGCCACCTCGAGAACCTGAGTGTGGATATCTCAGAATTTAAAGGAGACTTAAAAGATAAGTCTGGATCGACGGATGGAAGCATCCATGCGATACAGAAGAACGATATCACGATGCTTTCATCGGATGGCTTGTGTGGATTTGATACTTCATCTAACAAGCTTAATATTTATGGGTCCGGAACCATCGGCGGTATGTATATCGCTGCAAATGTAGACTACCCACTGAGCTATGATGGCGGCAGTCATGAAATCCATGATCTTTCCATCGCACCTTATAGTGGTGGAAGTGGCAAAGAGCTGAATGCAGGTATCTTCGGCAATGTCACGAAAACGCTGTCGGTAAAAAATCTGATATTACGAAATGACAAGATTCCAGATGTAGCCAATGCAACAAATGCCGGCATGCTTCTCGGAAAGACGAGCGCAAATCTGACGGTGGATGGCGTCCTCGCGTACTATCATGAGAACGAGTACAGCGCAGAACGTGATGCTGCGGTGGAAGTTCAGGCAAAGCAGGTGGCAGGTGGTCTCATCGGTCTGGTAGCCGGCGGAAAGCTCGACGTCAAGAACTCCGCCGCCGCGGTTTATGTAAAGGGCGTAACTGCCGCCGGTGGTCTCATCGGAAGTGTGAGCGGCGCAGCTGAAGGCTCAACCATCGTGCAGAGCTATGCCGGTGGACATACCAGGGATGGCGCGTACAGCACGACAGATGCAGCAACGAACCAGTCAGTCCTTACAGGCGAAGGAAGATATAATGTTCAAGCTACACAGGCGAGCGGCTATGCCGGTGGCTTTATTGGAGTAACCACAAATAATGTCAGCATGAACGCGGTATATTCCACGGCATCGGCATATTCGTCTTCTGGTGAAGCCTATTCGAATTCCTTCGCTGGAAGTGGTACTCCGAATATCCAGGCGACTGCGGATGGTAAGAAGAATTACTATGCCATCGGACCACACAACGGTACCGACGCATTCGCAGATGATACCGTAAAAGCAGAAATCCAGACGGGACAGGTGCGCCGTCAGGCCACACCGTATGATCGCAAAATCTTGAAGGACGATGCGTCAGAGAAGACCATGAAGAAGATGACCTATCCGTTGTGCACTATCAGCCATATGTGTAGCGATACAAATCTTCCGTGGTTTATTAAAGAGCACGTCGGAGACTGGGTAGTATCGAAAAAAATTGAAGAGCCTAATTTTGAAGTCGAGAACGGAAATCGATTGACAGTACGGATCAATACTGGGATGCAAAGCATTTCTGATGACTTATATTATGTTGTTAAAGTTAACGGAATTACAAGTAATATGGAGGTCTATTTTCTGATTCATGCAGATAAAACTGGACAGTGTATAGTTAAAAGAAGCTATGATATTAAAAACTTCAATAAACAACAGGATAATCCACAGCTTTTGAATCAACCAAGTATCTGCAGTATTCAATCTGTAGCAGGGGCAAAATCGATAGAATTTTACCTTGACGATATTACAAATTCTAATGGTAATTTTAATGCTCTTTGTCCTAGTTTATATGCAGGGGAGGACATCGAAGTAAATGTTGTTCCGATAGCAAAAATCACTGATGTGAATACAACTTCTTTTGATATTACAAAAAGTATAAAAACAAATAGTTTATTCGGGTATCTAGATAAGAAAGATAGTCAAAAGAAAGACGAGCATAATGAGCAAAAGATTTATGCTGTTCAGCAATATAATACCAATGCTGGAAATGAAGGAATGGGCGTAGTGCCTGATGGGAATGGGCATTATTATGTTCAAATAGATAACTCTCGACATTTAGAGAATCTTGCTGCTGGCATTTCTAACTATCCATGGAGTGGCACTGTGGGTAACCAAATTATTGGTGCTATTCAAACAGACGATATTTATTGGTCGGGAAATTCGACAGCTTATACAATAAGCTTTACAGAAGAATTAGGCAGAAATCTTTCTGTTTATAGTAACAAAACAATTAAGTCTAGGGATGGACATTTTAGCCCGATTGATTATTGCGCAAATGTAGTTACATACGATGGAAGTAATCATAAAATAGATGGATTTAGCGTAGAAGAGAATGGATTAGCTGGCCTGTTTTCTCAGCCACAATCCGAAATTACTATTAAAAATCTTAAAGTGAATAATAGCAGTTTCATTTCATCCGGTGGAAGAGCCGGTGGACTGATAGGAGAAAATGATAAGCACACAACTATCGAAAATGTGAGCATCACTAATACAGTAGTTCAAGGAAGTGGAACGAGTGGAGGATTTGTAGGTTTCTCAAACAATGGAATTACAATTACGAATTCTATTTTTGACTATGTAAAAGTCACATCCACAACAGATGCTGCCGGAGGATTTGTAGGCTACACAGGTGGTGCCGAGACGAACATCAAAAATGTTAGCTGCGATGGTGGGATGATTGTCAAAGGTAAAAATGCTAGTGGTGGTATTATCGGACAGACAAATCAATTCAAGGTAACTGTAGATGGGACGAAGTTTCTTTCAGAAGTCGAAGTGACATCAGAAAATACCCATGCTGGCGGTGTTATTGGCGATGCTGGTGGCGAAACTGAAATAAAGAATACAATATTTAATAGCATATTAACTGTAAGTGGAGACAATTCGAGTGGTGGTATCATTGGGAATACGTATGTCAAGGCGACCATCGACGGGGCAAACTTTCAATCGGATGTAACGGTGACGTCACAGAATGACCACGCTGCGGGTGTTCTTGGAATTACCAATAATGAAGCTGATATTGAGAATATCACTTTCATTAATAAATTAATTGTATTAGGAAATAAGTCAAGCGGTGGCATTCTTGGTAATTCCGGCAATAAACTGAAACTCTGGAACATCAGCATAGGTGGACCATCGACCATCACTTCTTTTGATTGGGATGCTGGTGGTGTAGTTGGATATGCCCAGAGTTCCGATGCAGATATTCAAAATGTTAAGTTTATCGGAAAGGATACAGAGATTATTGCAAAACAGAATGCCGGCGGTTTATGTGGCACATTGACTGGGAATGGGAGTCAACTGATAATCTCTAATATTGCTGTATCTGCTTTTATTCAGGCGAAAGAAAATGCAGGAGGTCTAATTGGCAGGTTGCAAACATCTGCATCAGAAGGAAAAATTGAAAAATCCTATTATGGTGGACGCACTAAGGGCGGGCAGTATGCATCGATTACGATTAATAACAATACAAAGGAGTATAAATCAAACATTCATGGAAGTCAGAAAGCCGGAGGCTTAATTGGCTATATCGAAAATACGTATGGTTTAACGATTGATAAGTGTTTCAGTACTGGGTCTGTGGAAAACGGGGCTGACAACCAGATTGCCGGCGGTTTTATAGGAGCGACTGAGCAAAGCAATGTAAATGTCAAGAACTGTTACTCTATAGGAAAGGTGGACAATCAGAATAAAGGCGGTTTTATAGGATATCGTATTAATTCTAATCTTTCCTATGAAAATGCACGTTACTTGAGTACGTTTAATGACCCTTCTGTTAAGGCAATCGGAAATGGGTCTGATGATGAAAATAATAACCTGACCACAAAATATGCAGATGATGTGCTAGGTAAAAATGAAACATCAGATCAAACCGTTCAGACGAATTACTATGATGATGCTTTGAAAGGTGAAATCTATCCTTATAAAAACTGGACGACCGACTGGAAGGCTGACGGAGCGACGGAAACTACTCCGATTGCATATTATGGTGATTGGCCATTGCTAAAGTTAAATGGATCCTTTGTTTATTTTGATGCAATTGATAAGAATAAGGACAATTATGAAAATGGAGGCAGATTTAATATTTATAGTTATGAAAAAGATATGAATACAACATTGATTCCATTTAAAACCAAACTTAAGTCTTCAGGATTTGGCATTATCAGTGATGTAAATAAATATGATGAATTGGCGAATTTTTATCTGTGGTCGTACAAAATTGACGCAAATGATAAAGAAAAAATGCCATGTAAAATTGAAGGAAGTGAAGAGAAAGACGGAGAGCATAAAGGCGAAGTTTCTAAATATTCAAAATTCTCATACCTTGGCAAGGAATTCTACTTCTATAGGTGTACATTTGAAGGCTTGGAGAATTTGAAAGATGGTACGATTTTCGTCTGGGCAGAAAAAGGGCCAAATAAAGGTGCGGTTTATAAAGTTGATATTCATGATAATAAAGTCAGCTTCGAGTTGCATTCAAATCCTAATTTAACTCTTAATCCGTAAATGAATCTTTGAATGATGGTGCCGATTGTTCTAGACATATCGAATCAAATGTTAGTCACGGGAGAATCTAGTATCTGAGAATAACATGATTCTTGAATATTAAGCACCAAAAACTACATTTAATTATTTCATGGAGACGTATATGGACACAACAAATTTTCCTTTATTTTCCCAGGTGAAGGCGGATCACGATGTGATGGCCTACATCGGGGAGCAGAACAAGTCGATGAAGGCGCTGCATTTCACAGAGCACAGCTTCGCGCATGTGGGTGTGGTGTGTGAGCGGACGGCGTACATTCTGGAGAAGCTGGGCTTCGATGAGCACACGGTGGATCTGGCGCTGACTGCGGCGTGGATGCATGACCTCGGAAATATCGTCAACCGGGTGGATCACTCGCAGTCTGGTGCGCTGATGGCGTTTAGCATCCTGAACCGCATGAACGTACCGGCCGAAGACATTGCCCCGATCATCTGTGCGATCGGCAACCACGATGAGGGCAACGGACAGCCTGTGAGTGCGATCGCGGCGGCGCTGATTCTGGCGGATAAGTCGGATGTGCGGCGGAGCCGTGTGCAGGAGCCGGACGAGCATAAGTTCGACATCCATGACCGGGTGAACTACTCGGTGACGGACTCGAAGCTGAAGATCAATAAGGAGCAGAGTGCGATCAAGCTGAAGCTGAGCATCGACACGCACTATGGCGAGATCGGCGAGTACTTCGAGATTTTCATGGAGCGGATGCTGCTGTGTAAGAAGGCGGCGAATTTCCTCGGGATGGATTTCCATCTCATCATTAATGAGCAGACGCTGCTGTGAGATATTATAATGGGTCAGTTTTCAAGACAAAAATCTAAGATTTTTATAATGAACTGA
>CALAOB010000047.1 GCA_937927445.1 uncultured Oribacterium sp.
AGACTAAATGCAACTTGCGATTAGAGGAGTAGCATTTCGAATTTCAATTTTGGAGCTGAACCGAATTTCATCCCCCATCTTGTAGCGGCCCGCCAATTTGTGGTATAGTATATCGAGTGAGCCTTCGGGGCACGCATTATTAAGAAAAAGAGGTACCATAGACTATGGCAGACGAGATCAAGATCGAGGAAGCAAAGGAAGAGAAGATTCCTTCCATGGATGATTTCAAGGAGGAGCTTGAGGCATCGTTCAAGCAGCACGCAAATGCGAAGCGCGTGGACATGAGCAAGTGGGAGAAGATCCTCGATGACTTCCAGAACAAGACCAGCTTCGAGGTAGAAGTAAATGAAGCTGTGAAGAGCGGTGTAACCGCAAACGTGGATGGCCTGAGAGCATTCATCCCGGCATCGAAGCTTTCACTCGGCTTCGTAAAGGATGAGGAGCTGAAGGACTGGGTAGGCAAGAAGCTGAATGTTCGCGTCATCACGGCGGAGCCGGAGAACAACAAGCTGGTTCTTTCTGCACGTGATGTTCTCCGCGATGAGCAGGAGAAGGTAAGAGCAGAGAAGGCAGCTGCGATCCAGACAGGTCTCGTAACCGAGGGTACGGTTGAGACCGTGAAGGACTATGGTGCATTTATCGATCTCGGAGATGGCGTTACCGGTCTTCTTCACGTTTCTCAGATCTCCAACAAGAGAGTGAAGTCTCCGGCAGATGTGCTGAAGGAAGGCCAGACCGTAAAGGTTCAGGTCATCGGTGTCAAGGATGGTAAGATTTCCCTTTCCATGAAGGCACTCGAGGCTGAGAAGCAGGAGCGTAAGGAAAAGCAGGAGCGCGAGGATTTCCGTGCAAACTACAAGGAGTCCGGCGCTGCAACCTCTTCCTTCGCAGAGATCATGAAGAAGAGTGGCATCAAGTTCTGATGATGCAGACACGTTGATTTTCATCAGTCACGTATCCTAACGGATACGTGACTGATTTTTTGAGAGAGGAAACAGATGGAGTATACAGCGAAGGAAGTGACGGCAGAGGAGCTCGAGCAGTGGCCGCGGGAGAGCTATCACCTGGTGGATGTGCGGAGTGAAGAGGATTTTCAGACGGGCAAGATGCCGGATGCGCTTCGGGTGGATCTCAATCGCATCGCCGAGGGGAACCACAGCATCCCGAAGGATAAGCGGGTCGTGCTCTACTGTAAGTACGGCGATCTTTCCATGACGGCAGCCGAGGACCTGTGCGCGCAGGGCTACGAGGCCTACAGCCTCGCCGGCGGTTACGGCAAGTGGGTGCTCCGTCAGATCCAGAAGGACATGGATTCCGAGCAGCGTCGCGACGACATCGAGAAGTCGCTCCGCAAGAAGTTCAAGCGGAACCTCTTCGGCATGTTCGTGAAGGCCATCTGCGATTATCAGCTCGTCGAGCCGGGCGACCGCATCGCGGTCTGCATCTCCGGCGGTAAGGACTCGATGCTCATGGCGAAGCTCTTCCAGGAGCTGAAGCGTCACAATAAGATCCCGTTCGAGCTCGTGTTCCTCTGCATGGATCCGGGCTACAACGAGGCGAACCGCAAGGTTATCGAGCGGAACGCGGATCTCCTCGGCATCCCGCTCACGATCTTCGAAACGAATATCTTCGACTCCGTCTACAATATCCCGAAGTCCCCGTGCTACGTCTGCGCCCGCATGCGCCGCGGCTACCTCTATAAGGAAGCCCAGCGCCTCGGCTGCAACAAGATCGCACTCGGCCACCACTTCGACGACGTCATCGAGACCGTCCTCATGGGCATGCTTTACGCCGGCCAGTACGAGGCGATGATGCCGAAGCTCCACTCCACGAACTTCCCGGGCATGGAGCTCATCCGCCCGCTCTACCTCATCCGCGAGGCGGAAATCAAGCACTGGCGCGACTACAACAGCCTGAACTTCATCCAGTGCGCCTGCCACTTCACCGAGACCTGCGCGACCTGCCACACCGACGGTCAGACCAGCTCGAAGCGCCTCGAGACGAAGAAGCTGATCGAGAAGCTGAAGGAAACGAATCCGTACGTCGAGCGGAACATCTTCAGCGCGATGGAAAACGTAAGCCTGAACAAAATCCTCGGCTATAAGCGTCAGCACGTGAAGCACAGCTTCCTCGAGTGGTACGACGATGAGGACGACCTGAAGATCGGCATCCTGAACGAGGAGGAGATCGCGCACGAGGATGCGCTTCGTCGCCAGCAGGAGCTCCAGAAGGAGAAGGCACGCATCGACTCCCAGCCGAAGTCCGAGCAGGCGCGCCGGAACGCCGAGGAGAACCGTCGCAACGCGCAGTTCCGCAAACTGGAAGGAGCAAGACCGGATGGAAACTAGTATGGAGAACTGCCGGCTCTGTCCGCGACAGTGCGGCGTGAACCGGAACGCGGGGCAAAAGGGTGTCTGCGGCGTCGGCTCGGAGCTCTACATCGCGCGGGCGGCACTCCACTTCTGGGAGGAGCCGTGCATCTCCGGAAAGGAAGGCAGCGGCGCGGTGTTCTTCTCCGGCTGCACCCTGAAGTGCGTGTTCTGCCAGAATTATGAGCTGAGCCACCAGGAGGTCGGGAAGCGCGTCAGCCTCGAGCGACTCGCGGAGATCTTCTTCGAGCTGGAGGCGCAGGGCGCGAACAACATCAACCTCGTCACCCCGGACCACTACATCCCCCTCATCGCGCAGGCCATGGAACGAAGCCGCGTGCAGGGACTGAAGATCCCCTTCGTCATCAACTGCTCCGGCTATGAAACGAGCGAACTGATCCGCCGCCTCGACGGCCTCGCGGACATCTACCTCGACGACTTCAAGTACATGGATGGCGCGAAGGCACAGAAGTACTCCGGCGCCGGAGACTACCCGGAACGCGCGAAGGAAAGCCTCGCCGAGATGGTGCGCCAGTGCCCGGAGCCTGTCTTCGACGAACGCGGCATGATGCAGAAGGGCGTCATCGTCCGCCACCTCCTCATGCCATCGATGGTCCACAACGCAGAACGCGTCGTCGACTACGTCTACGACACCTACGGCGACCAGGTCTACCTCAGCCTCATGCACCAGTTCACCCCCTTTCCGCGCCTCGAAAAGTGGCCGGAAATCAACCGCCGCGTCACCAGACGTGAATACGAACGCCTCATCGACTACGCCCTCGAAAAAGGCGTTACCAACGCCTTCATTCAGGAAGGCAGCGTCGCGAAGGAGAGCTTCGTCCCACAGTGGAACGGCGAAGGTGTATAGGCGTACGGTGCCTCCGTTGCCGCCCCTCCGCGTGTTCAAAGTGCTGTGCACCCGATTTAGTACGTAATCCTATAGGGAAACTAGGAAATCTTGTTGCGGAAGCGAATCCGCTGGGCTATAATCGAAGCTGCTGATGTCTGGAGACATGTGATCCCCCAGGCACCCGCAGCTTTTTATATATTCCCGCACGCCCTGTGGAGGCGACACAGCCGTACGGTGATCATGTTCTACATGAATAGAATGCACGCCCCGCACGCCGGGGCTCTTATGGAGGAATGAATATGGCAGATTTACTGAATGTCAAGAATCTTCAGGTGAAGGTCGAGGAGAAGGAGATTCTCCACGGCGTCGACCTGACTGTGAATAGAGGCGAGACCCACGTCCTGATGGGACCGAACGGTGCCGGCAAGTCCACCCTCGGTAACGCACTGATGGGCAACCCGCAGTACCAGATCATCGGCGGAAAGATCCTGTTCAACGGCCAGGACATCAAGACCGAGCCGACCGACCAGAGAGCGAAGCTCGGTATGTTCCTGTCCTTCCAGAACCCGCTCGAGGTTCCGGGCATCACCCTCGGTAACTTCATTCGCTCTGCCCTGCAGCAGAGAACCGGAAAGCACATTCGTCTCTGGGACTTCAAGAAGGAGATGAAGAAGGCGATGGAGGTCCTCGATATGGACCCGAGCTACGTTGACCGTGATCTCAATGTCGGCTTCTCCGGTGGTGAGAAGAAAAAGGCTGAGATCCTGCAGCTCCTCATGCTGAAGCCGTCCCTCGCCATCCTCGACGAGACCGACTCCGGCCTCGACGTCGATGCCGTTCGTACCGTAAGTAAGGGTGTCGAGGAGTACCAGAAGTCCATGGACGGTGCCCTCATCATCATCACCCACTCCACGAGAATCCTCGAGTCCCTGAAGGTTGACAAGACCCACGTCCTCGTCAGCGGCCAGATGAAGGCCGAGGGCGATGCGTCGATGGTCGATCGCATCAACGAGAACGGCTTCGTGGATTTCCTGAACAAGTAAGCGTGGAGGACAGCATCTATGGCAAATAAGGAAAAGGCAGAGGTTCAGGACATCAACCGCTCCATGTATGATTTCCGTTACGAAGAGAAGGATACGGATTTCTACAAGATCCAGGAGGGTCTGACGAAGGATATCGTCCTCGAGATCTCTGAGAAGAAGGGAGACCCGGCGTGGATGCGGGACTTCCGTTTAAAGTCACTTGAAATTTATAATCAGAAAAAGGTTCCGCAGTGGGGCCCGAGCATCGACGGTCTCGATATGAACAACATCGTGACCTACGTCAAGCCGAAGACGAAGATGACCGCGGACTGGGAAGAGGTTCCGGAGGACATCAAGAACACCTTCGAGAAGCTCGGTATCCCGCAGGCAGAGCGTGAGTCGCTCGCCGGTGTCGGCGCGCAGTACGACTCCGAGCTCGTCTACCATAACCTCCAGAAGGAGGTTGAGGAGCAGGGCGTCGTGTATACCGATATCGAGTCGGCCCTGCACGGTCCGTACGCAGACATGATCCGGGATCACTTCATGCACCTCGTACCGCCGACAGATCATAAGTTTGCGGCGCTCCACGGTGCGGTCTGGTCCGGCGGCTCCTTCGTGTACATCCCGAAGGGCGTCTCCGTCGAGATCCCGCTGCAGTCCTACTTCCGTCTGAACGCCCCGGGCGCCGGACAGTTCGAGCACACCCTGATCATCGTTGATGAGGGCGCACAGCTCCACTTCATCGAGGGCTGCTCTGCACCGAAGTACAACATCGCGAACCTGCATGCCGGCTGCGTCGAGCTTTATGTCGGCAAGAACGCGAAGCTTCGTTACTCGACCATCGAGAACTGGTCGAAGAACATGTACAACCTGAACACGAAGCGTGCCATCGTCGAAGAGGGCGGCACGATGGAGTGGGTATCCGGCTCCTTCGGCTCCCATGTTTCCTACCTCTACCCGATGACCATCCTGAAGGGCGACAACTCCCGTATGGAGTTCACCGGCGTTACCTTCGCCGGCAAGGGTCAGAACCTCGATACCGGTGCGAAGGTCGTTCATAACGGTAAGAATACCAGCTCCTACATCAACACCCGTTCCATCAGTAAGGATGGCGGTATCAGCACCTATCGTTCCTCCGTCGTGATCAACAACTCGGCGAAGCACGCGAAGGCGGCGGTTTCCTGCCAGTCTCTGATGCTCGACGACATCTCCCGCTCCGACACCATCCCGGCGATGGATGTCCGCACCCAGGATGCCGACGTCGGACACGAGGCGAAGATCGGACGTATCTCCGACGATGCCGTATTCTATCTGATGTCCCGTGGTCTCTCCGAGGAGGACGCACGTGCGCTGATCGTTTCCGGCTTCGCAGACAGTGTTTCGAAGGAGCTCCCGCTCGAGTACGCCGTTGAGATGAACAACCTCATCCGTCTCGAGATGAAGGGCGCGATCGGTTAAGGAGGGCAGAGATGAAGGAAAATCAGCTTTTAGTAAATGTTCTGCCGTCACCGACCTATAACTGGCTCCGGATGAACGACGCAGATGTGAAGGTACCGGGCAATGCTGTCGAGGGTAATCCGATGGTGACCCGGACCGCCGATGTCACCGCGACGGTAACGGATTATACCGAGATCCAGGATATCGCCGGCGGCATGGGCTATGATTTCGATACCTATATGAAGCATTCGGACGCAGATGTTCTGAAGCTTCAGATCGGCCGTGGTGAGAAGGCCGCACAGCCGGTGCATATCGAGTTCGATTACGCAAAGGACTGTGCAGACGTGAATGCCGTCTACATTGACGCAGACGAAGGAAGTGAGCTTGTCGTCGTGATGGATTTCCGCTCTGCCGCAGAGGCCGCCGGCTTCGCCGCGGTACAGACGAAGATCCACGTGGCGAAGGACGCACGTGTACTGTTTGTGCAGATCCAGCGCCTCGGCCAGGGCTTCCGCTTCCTGAACGACGTGGCCGCGAAGACAGAGGAGAACGCCAGCTTCGAGCAGATCGAGCTCATCCTCGGCGGCGCGGACACCTACCAGGGTTCCCGTACTGACCTCGTCGGTGCGCACAGTACGCTGAAGACCGATATCGGCTATCTTCTGAAGAACCAGGAGCATCTCGACATGAACTACATCGCGAACCACATCGGCCGGAAAACCGAGTGCGCGATCGATGTGAAGGGCGTGCTCCGCGATGAGGCACACAAGCTCTTCCGTGGCACGATCGACCTTCGGAAAGGCGCGAAGGGTGCCCTCGGAAACGAGCTCGAGGATGTGCTTCTGATGGATGACCACGTCATCAACCAGACCATCCCGGTCATCCTCTGCGACGAGGAGGACGTCGAGGGTAATCACGGTGCGACGATCGGTCGTATCGATGAGGCCCTGCTGTTCTACCTCGAGTCACGTGGCATGAGCCAGGCTGAGGTCTACGAGATGATGGCCGGAGCCCGCATCGATTCGGTGATCCATAAGATTCCGGACGCCGCGACACGTGACCGCGTGTTCGAGGAGCTCAAGGGTCATAAGGAGGAGAGATATGATGACTGAAATCACAAGAGAAGAGCGCCAGCGTGAGGACCGCGAAATCCTGCAGCAGTTCCCGATCCTCGATGGCAGCTTCACCTACCTCGATAATGGTGCGACGACCCAGAAGCCGCAGTGCGTTCTCGACGCGATGATGCACTACTATACGAAGGAAAACGCAAATCCGATGCGCGGTCTCTACGACCTCTCCATCAAGGCCACCGAGGCCTACGAGGATGCGCGTGAGACCGTCCGTGCCTTCATCAACGCACGCTCCCACGAGGAGATCGTCTTCACGCGGAACGCCACCGAGAGCCTGAACCTCGTGGCGTACACCTACGGACGCGCGTTTATCAAGGAAGGCGACGAGATCGTCATCACCATCATGGAGCACCACAGCAACATGCTCCCGTGGCAGCAGCTCTGTAAGGAAAAGGGCGCGAAGCTTACCTACATCCTGCCGGAAGCGGATGGCACGATCACGGAGGAGATGTTCCGCTCCTACATGAACCCGAACGTGAAGCTCGTGGCGATGACCCAGGTGTCGAACGTGCTCGGTGTAAAGAACGACATCAAGACCTTCGCCCGCATCGCCCACGAGAACGGCGCGGTCTTCGTATGTGACGGCGCACAGTCGGTACCTCATATGAAGGTCGACGTACAGGAGCTCGACTGCGATTTCCTGTCCTTCTCCGGTCACAAGGTCTACGGACCGATGGGCATCGGCGTGCTCTATGGAAAGCGCGATCTCCTCGACAAGATGCCACCATTCCTCTTCGGCGGCGAGATGATCGAGTATGTCACTACCGAGGGCGCGACCTGGAACGAGCTGCCACATAAGTTCGAGGCAGGTACGGTCAATGATGGCGGTGCGGTCGGACTGGCCGCCGCCCTCCGCTTCGTGTCTTCGATCGGCTTCGACCGGATCGAGGAGCGGGAGCTTCATCTCACGAAGCTGATGATGGAAGAGATGCAGAAGCTGCCGTACGTGCACATCCTCGGATCCACCGACCCGGAGAAGCATCACGGCATCGTCACCTTCACCGTCGACGGCGTCCACCCGCACGACATCGCGGCGATCTTCGACTCCCACAAGGTCGACATCCGTGCCGGACACCACTGCGCACAGCCGCTCATGAAGTTCTGCCATACCCCGAGCACGGTACGTGCAAGCATGGGCCTCTACAACACCGAGGAGGATGTACAGCATTTCCTCGATGCCCTGAAGAAGCTGAGAGAGGAGATGGGTTACTGATGGCGATTACATTCTACAACGAGGTCCTGACGGACCATAACATTCATCCTGCCCATAAGTATAAGATGGAGGACGCAACCTACTCCCTCGAGGGCGTGAATCCGAGCTGCGGCGACGACGTCGTGCTCTACATCAAGGTCAACGCGGACAACGTGATCGAGGACGCCTCCTTCGACGGCGACGGCTGCGCGATCTCCCAGGCCAGCGCCGACATGATGTGCGACCTCATCATCGGAAAGCCGAAGGACGAGGCACTCCGCCTCTCCGAGATATTCCTCCGCATGATCAAGGGCAAGGTCACCGACGAAGAGAAGGACGAGCTCGAAGAAGCCGGCATCCTCGAGGACATCTCGCACATGCCAGCCCGCGTCAAGTGCGCGGTGCTCGGCTGGCACACCATGGACCAGATCTTCCAGGACGCAGACGCCGGAAAGGTAGATCAGTACGACGGCAAATTTGAGAAGTGATCAAAAGGCACCCTCCGGGTGCCTTTTTAACTTTATAGGAATGTGCATCGATTATGATTTTGACTTAACGTATGTTTGGTTTAAGGAATGTGGATTT
>CALAOB010000048.1 GCA_937927445.1 uncultured Oribacterium sp.
AGGTCCGCGGATTCGGAACCAAACACGAGCTGGTCCACGAAACCGAGGGAACGCAGGACTGCGACGCCACCGGCCGCGAAATCCTCCGCGCTGGAGGTCGAGAACATGACCGGGATCTGGACGACGAGGTCGACGCCGTGCGTGAGGGCATCCCGGGCGCGCTCGTACTTATCGAAGATCGCCGGCTCGCCGCGCTGCACGAAATCGCCGGACATCGCCGCGACGATGTAATCCGCCTGGTACTCGGCGCGGATCTGCTCGATCATGTACTGATGTCCCGCATGGAATGGGTTGTATTCGGTGATGATACCGACGACTTTTTTTCTGTTGATCATTGTGTCCTCACAGCCAGGATACAGCCCACGCCTGCCGCTTTTTCGGTCCGGAAGCGACCTGGAGATCCTGGTCATTTATTTCATATGATGTAGATACGTGTTGAATCATCTGCATGATTCAGATTCAAGACAAATATATCAAAAAAAGCACATGACGGAAATCTCACTTTCCATCATGCGCCTGAAATCATATTTTAGTTCTTGAAGCTGTGGATCGGTGCCGGGATGCGTCCCTTACGGTTCACGAAGCCGGAGCAGTCGAAGGTATTGACCGCCATGACCGGTGCGTGGCCGAGGAGGCCGCCGAAATCGACGTGGTCGCCGACCTTCTTGCCGATGGCCGGGATGACACGAACCGCGGTGGTCTTCTGGTTGACCATGCCGAGGGCTGCCTCATCCGCGATGATACCGGAGATCGTGGTCGCCGGGGTGTCGCCCGGGATGGCGATCATATCGAGGCCGACGGAGCAGACGCAGGTCATCGCCTCGAGCTTCTCGATGTTGAGCGCACCGGCCTCGACCGCATTGATCATGCCCTGATCCTCGGAAACCGGGATGAAAGCGCCGCTGAGTCCGCCGACGGAGCTGGACGCCATGATGCCGCCCTTCTTCACCTGGTCGTTCAGCATCGCGAGAGCCGCGGTCGTTCCCGGTGCACCGGTGCGCTCGAGACCCATCGCCTCAAGGATGTCGGAGACGGAATCGCCGATGGCCGGCGTCGGTGCGAGGGAGAGGTCAATGATGCCGAACGGAACGTTCAGCATGCGGCTCGCCTCCTTGGCAACCAGCTGGCCTACGCGGGTGATCTTAAACGCGGTCTTCTTGATGAGCTCGGACAGCTCCTCGAAATCGAGGCCTTCCGCGTGCTGCAGTGCATCACGTACGACACCCGGTCCGGAAACGCCGACATTCAGGATGCA
Source organism: uncultured Oribacterium sp. (assembly GCA_937927445.1). Lineage (GTDB taxonomy): Bacteria > Bacillota > Clostridia > Lachnospirales > Lachnospiraceae > Oribacterium. Next base: position 1,256 of record CALAOB010000048.1, read on the forward strand.
GTCGGCCTCGGAAACGCCATGGAAGGCGCCGGCCATAAACGGGTTGTCATCCGGTGCGTTACAGAAAACGACGAGCTTCGAGCAGGCGCTGGAATCGGTGTCGGCGGTACGCTCGGCAGCCTCACGGATCATCTCACCCATGAGACGAACGGCGTCCATGTTGATACCGGTCTTCGTGGAGCCGAGGTTCACGCTGGAGCAGACGATGTCGGTCTCGGCGAGGGCCTGCGGGATCGCACGCATCAGCATCTCATCCGCCGGGGTCATGCCCTTCTGGCAGATGGCGGAGAAACCGCCGAGGAAGTTGACGCCGACCGCCTTCGCCGCCTTATCGAGGGTATGTGCGACCTTCACGAAATCCGCAGAGGACTTGCATGCACTGCCCGCCGCGATGGCGATCGGAGTGACGGAGATACGCTTGTTGACGATCGGCACACTGTACTCGCGGCTGATCTCCTCTCCGGTCTTCACGAGGTCACGCGCATAGCGGGTGATCTTCTTATAGATATTGTCACAGAAGGTGTCGACATCACCGGCAGCACAGTCGAGAAGACTGATTCCCATGGTGATCGTACGGACATCGAGGTTATTATGTTCGATCATGTTGTTGGTCTCTGCGACCTCCAGGACATTGACCGCATCAAAAGAGCTTGCCATAGTTTTTCTCCTTTAGTTTTATCGCTTCGCTGGCTGCCTTGGGCCTGAGGTGGGCCCTGCGGCAGTTCCTTCGGAACGCAATCACAGATTGCGCCATATCGGTCGATATTTGCCGATGCAAACATCTCGCTATCGCTTCGCTGGCTGCCTTGGGCCTGGTGTGGGCCCTGCGGCAGTTCCTTCGGAACGCAATCTCAGATTCTATGCATCATCGTGAAGATCTCTTCGAGCTGCATCTTGATATCGACGCCGATCTGGTCCTTACCATACTGTGCGATCTCGGCAGCGACGGTATCGAAGCTCTCCGTGGTGTTCGATACATCCACGATCATCATCATGTTAAAGAATCCGCCGGTGATGGTCTGTGAGATATCGAGGATGTTGATGTTCTTCTCGGAAAGAAAGGTACACACCTTCGCAATGATGCCGACGGTGTCCTTACCAACTACGGTAATAATCGCTTTTTTCATATAGCCTCCTACTGTCTGCCACCGGAATGCCTGCGCATCCGCGGATCTGAACTGTACTACATTGACCTGTTCTGTACACGAAATGAATTCCGCACAAAGAACCGGAGCATCTCTGCTCCATGCTTTCTTAATATCTAAGCATTTAAAATAGTAAAACGCAACCGCTTTTCCGCTTCGTTTACGAAAAAAAGCAGGCGCAAAATGCTCATCCCATGGCAATAAATACTAAAAGAGGACAGGGCTGCCCTGTCCTCGATCGTCCGCACTTATAGCGGCCATTCTATGATTTTATATCAGTACCGTAAAACGTTTTTACCAGTCCTTGACGGAGCCATCGAAATAGCGGAAGGCCGTGTTGCTGCCCCTCTCCTTCGCCGGGTACAATGTCTCCGCCTCATCGGACAGCTCGACGCCTATGCCCGGTGCCTCCGGAATCATCATAAAACCGTCTTCGAACTTCAGTGGCTCCTTCACCATCGCGTCCTCTGCGCCATCGATACAGAATCCCGGAAGTTCCTGAATACCAAGATTCGGGATGGCTGCACAGAGCTGTAAGCAGGCGGCCGTCGAAACAGGCCCCAGTGGATTGTGCGGGATGATCTGCACGTCGCTTGCTTCTGCAATCGCCGCAATTTTCTTCGACGCAGTGATACCACCAACCGCGCATACATCCGGACGTACATAGGCTGCTGCGTCACGACGAATCAGCATCTCAAATTCCTTTATATTGATAAAACGCTCACCTGTTGCGATCGGAACCGGCATTCGCGAAGCCACCATCGCCATGGTATCCACATTGTCCGGCGTCACCGGATCCTCGAAGACCATCGGACGGTACTTCGCAACTTCGTTTCCAAACGTAATGGCTTCTGCCGCTGTCATACCACGATGGTTCTCAAGAATCAAATCGAAGCGCGGGCCAACCGCCTCGCGTACACGACGCACTTTCTCAAGCTCATCCTCGATACGACCAGAGTAGAACTCATCGTAACCGTTCGACTGACTCTTCTGCTGCCCATTTATGAAAATTTTCGCTGCATTAAAGCCCATGTCCTGAAGCTCGCGATACTGGTTTACCGTCTCCTCGAGATCCGGCGTATGCTTCATCACAGAAGCGTAGCAACGTATTTTGTTCCGTGTTTTACCACCCAGCAGCTGATATACCGGAACGCCAAGTGCCTTACCTTTGATATCCCAGCAGGCGATGTCGATGGCAGAGATCGCGCTCATGATAACAGAACCGCGGAAGTAAACCGCCCGATAAAGGTTCTGACTAATGTCTTCTGCATTGAACGGATCCTGACCAATCAGATACGGTATGAATTTCCGAATAGCATCCGCCGTAGAACTCAGAAACCCCCAGTTGCCGGCCTCACCAAGCCCCGTAATTCCAGCATCTGTATCAATTTCTACGAATAAGTAGTGCTTAACAAAACGCAATCTTACATCTGTAATCTTCACTGGTTTTCCTCCCTGCATCAATAGAACGGAAACATCATCGGCAGCATCACGATGGTGACGATCGTCAGGATGATCAGCAGCGGAGTTCCACACTTAAAATAATCCTTCAGCTTGTATCCGCCTGGTCCCATGATCATTATCTGACACGGAGCCGCCATCGGAGTCATGATAGAAATACAGCTTGCTGTCAGGACACCAACGACTGCTGCTCTCGGATCTACGCCGAGTTTTACGCAGGCCGTCGAAACGAGCGGGATAAAAATCGTAACGGTTGCAAGGTTTGACATAACCTGTGTAAGGATGAGCGGGATGATAAAGAACACTGCCATGATAATATACGGGTTTGTCGTATTACCGACGAGCTTCAGCATCCAGTCTGCAACGACATCTCCGGCACCTGTTTTTGCGATGGCATCCGACAGAGCAAGTACTCCTGCAAAAAGATAAACGGTTGGCTGATGAATAGAGGCGAGTGCTTCCTTCTCATTCATGATACCGGTGAGCACGAGTACGATCGCGCCAATGGAGGCGGATATGAACATCTTTACGCCGATGGTCTTCTCCAGCAGCATGCAGGCAATAGTAGCAAGAATGATGAAGATGGCAAGCTTTTCCTTCTGCGGAGTCAGCTTCGTGGCTGTATCCTTTGCCTTCAGATTGTCTTCAAACTCCGTATTATCATGATCCGGCATAAGACGATAGCCGATAAAAATCATATACAGTACAGAAATGATAATCAGCGGAACACGCGCAATCGTGAAATCCCAGATGGTCAGTGGCGTCGTCGCGCCAGCCTTCATCATAACATCGCTCCATGCCATGTTTGCAGAGCCCTGTCCGAGGAAGGTGGAGGCTGTGGCGATATTCGCAACTGCCATCGCCGGATACAGGAGCTTCGAACGGCTGACACCGATTTCATTCGCGATGCCGACCAGCAGAGGAATCATGATTGCTGCAGTTGCAGTCGCACTGGTCAGGGTAGCAAGGAAGCCCGCGACGAGGGTGGCAATCAAAATCAGCATCTTCGGATTATCCTTATACTTCTTAACCAGATTCTGGGCCCGGTCAAGCAGGCTTGTTTTGGTGATGGCCGCACCGATCACAAACATCGCAACGAACATAACGACGTTTGTGTTCGTGAAACCGGCGAAAGCCTCGGCCGGCTTCATCACGCCGGTCATGATAAGAGAAATCATAATGCCTGCGGAGATGATGGAAAATGAGATTTTACCCGACAGGAATGCGATGATGGTACATGCAAGAATAATCAGTGTTATTTCTAACGGTGTCATAAGAATACGCTCCTTCATAAAGAAATACTTTTGTAACTGTCTCTATGATAGCTATTGCAAAAAGAGTTGTAAAACTCCTTGTTTTCACGTTTTGTCAACTATTATTCCATATCCATAGTTTTAAAAATGCATCCGCGAAGGATGCATTTTATGCATGTCACTTTATATATTTTCTGCAGATATCTGCCATACTCTCAATTTCACTTTTCAACATCGAATCTGCCGGATAACTCAGTGTGAATGGCAAGGTAGCAGGCACTTCACCGAAGGAAAACAGGTGAATTTTCTTTCGGAAGGAGTTGTTCAGCACCATCGTGTCCACCGTCACCATACTCGCATCGGTGTTTTCGATACAGGTCAGACCCGATCGTGTCGACATCACCTGATATGCGTAGGATGGGTGTATCCCATTTGCCTCGAGAATCTTATCAGTTCGTTCCTGATACACGGAGCCGTTGCGAAGACCAACCATCGGTACGTCTGCAAGCAGCGCTGAATCGATCCATGGATATGAAAACCCCTCTTTTTCTACGGCCACCCGCTGAAACACTTCCGGATGTGCCGTCGCAATAACAAACTGTCCTTCCTTAATCACTTGCGATTCAATACCATCTTCATGCAGATTTCCCATCGAAAGCACCACATCGATCTGCTTCTGGCGAAGTTTCTGGTAAAACATATTCAGTGTACTTTCATTTACATACAGTCGCACTCCCGGAAGCTGCTTCTCAAACGCCGGCATGATATCACGAAATAAAGCTTCTATAAAGCTCGCCTGAATCCCAATCTGAAGTATGCCCCTGGTCAGATTCGCATAAGCCAGCATCTCATCATCGAGTTTCCGTTCAATCAGCTGAATTTCCTTCAGGCGGGTGATATAGTGCTCTCCTGCCGTCGTCGGTACAAATTCCTTTCCCACGCGGTGAAACAGTGGAAGTCCCAGTTCCCTCTCCTTACTGATAATATACTTTGACAGAGCCGATGGCGTTATGAAGAGATTCTCTGCTGCCTTCGTGATTCCGCGGCAGCGCGCAACCTCCAGAATGTATTCGATGCTTTTATCCATTCCTGATCCCCCTATGTTCACGGGCTGCCCCATGAAGAATTTCTTACGAAAGTCTTAAGTCGACCGTAAGGGGTCAGACCCCATTACGAAATTCTTAAGATGACCGATCGCACTACGCGTAGCTCAGACCTCGTTCGGGCTCCCGGTCTTCTTCAGACACCGGGTATGGCCCTGGCCAATGTCTACAGTTCGATGATGTCCGAGATGTGGTCGCGGTGCGCGACGCTGATGTCGAAGTCGCCGGCGTGGTAGGCAGAGTCCGAAGTGTCGATCTCCTGCTGTACGGTTTTCAGTGCGAGCTCCGGGAGGTTGTTTTCCTTACTGAGATGGCCGAGGAAGACGTGCTTCACATGCGGGTTCAGGATGCGGTCGATGAGATGACCGGAGCTTTCGTTACTGAGGTGTCCGTGGTCACTCAGGATCCGACGCTTCAGCGACATCGGGTATGGGCCCGTGCTCAGCATACGGACGTCGTGGTTCGCCTCGATCACCATGGCATCGAGATCTTCCAGATGGGACACGATGTAATCGTCGTAGTGGCCCATGTCGGTGGCGACAGCGACACGCTTATCGCCGGCCTCAATGCGGTAGCCGACCGGTTCGGCTGCATCATGATCGATGGAAAACGGCGTCACACAGAGGTCGCCGATGGTGGTCACGGAATCCGGAAGGATCGGCTGCAGCAGATCCGTCGCGAAATCACCGAGGGTCGGATTCAGCTTCACCTCGCGGAGCGTGCCCAGCGTGCCGTAGATCGGGATCTGGTATTTACGGGAGATCGTGCCGACGGCACGGATATGGTCGATATGCTCGTGGGTCAGGAAAATCGCCTGCACATCCGAGAGCTCGAGGTCCAGCGCATGCAGGCTCTGGTTGACGGCCTTCATCGTGACGCCGACATCGACGAGGACATGCGTGTGGTCGGTGCCGATGTAGCTGCTGTTTCCGCTGGAACCACTGGCGATACTCGTAAATCTCATAAAACTGCTCTTATCCTTCCTTCTGTTTCTTCTCTGCTGCCGGAGTTATCGATGACGAAATCGGCCATGGCGGCGTACTCGTCATCCGGGATCTGGGCGTGGATCATCGCGCGGGCCTTTTCCTCGGAGTAGCCGCGGGTTTCCATGAGGCGAGCGATGCGCACGGCTTCTTCCGTATAGACGAACCATACCTCGTCGCAGAGCTCCACGAAATGGGCGGTCGGAAGGGCCGTTTCGACGACGATGTCCGCCCCGCTCTTCCGCGCCGCGCGCACCTGTTCATCGACGTATTTCCAGACCGCCGGGTGGACGATATGGTCGACCGCGGCACGCGTCTTCGCGTTTCCGGCACCGTAGATCTTCGCAGCAAATGCCGGTAGATCGACACTGCCATCGGCCCGCTCGATGTCCGCACCGAGCAGCTCCTTCAGCGCCTCAAACACCGGATGCCCATGTACATAAAACGACTTCGCGATGTCGTCCGTCCGGTACGCTGTAAACTGATATTCCTGCGTGAGAACGTCCAGCACACTGGATTTCCCCGCACCGACGCCCCCGATCACACCGATGATCATTGATTTTCCTTTCCTGCCATCGACTTCCAGTCCGTCCACGAAAGGGCGGCCTCCACCCAGTCCCGTGCCTGCTTCTCCTCGTTCAGCCAGGCGAGGCCCTCCATGACGCCGTCCTCCGAGAAGACGAACTCACGGAAGGTCTTGTGCTCATCCGGCGTGAAGTCGAAGCTGTACGGCTCCGGCCACACCCAGACACCGAGCGTGTAGCGATCCTTCGTCGGGTTCATGATCGTCTCCCCGGTCTTCTTATTAACCGGATACTCCGCCTCCCCCGCCTCGATCTTCTGAAGCAGCTCCGTGTCCGGCTCCGTATAGGTCACCTTACTCATACGAAAACGCATTCCCTCTGAGGAACCCGCAAAAGGCTCCATCTTCAGAAAACCGATATGCATAATATCAGTAGATTGAATTTCTTTCATATTTCACCTCAGTGTGCGGCATCCCAGTTTTCGCCCACATTCGCGTCAGCGACGAGCTCGACGGCGAGGTCGACGGCGTGCTGCATCTTATCGATGAGGAGGGCCTTTACAGCCTCCTGCTCGGCGACCGGGGCTTCGATCAGAAGCTCATCGTGCACCTGAAGGACGATGCGGGATTCATAGCCGCCCGCACGGAGCGCGCGGTTCACCTCGTTCATCGCCTTCTTCATGATGTCGGCGGCACTGCCCTGGATCGGGGAGTTCATCGCGACACGCTCACTGAAGCTGCGGCGCATGAAGTTCGAGGCGTTGATGTCCGGCACCGGACGGCGACGCCCAAAGATCGTCTTCACATAGCCATGCTCATGTGCAAACGCCACCTCCCCATCGAGGTACTTCTTGACATCCGGATACGCCGCGAAATAGCGCTCGATGTACTCCTTCGCCTCGCTACGGCTGATGCTGAGACCCTCGCTGAGTCCGAAGGCCGAGATCCCGTAGACGATGCCGAAGTTGACCGCCTTCGCGTTCCGACGCAGCTCCGGCGTCACCTCCTCAAGCGGCACATGGAAGACCTGCGACGCCGTCACGGCATGAATATCGCTGGCATCCTTGTACGCCGCGATCAGCTTCGCATCGCCCGAGAGCGACGCGAGAATACGGAGCTCAACCTGCGAATAATCGGCGTCAATGAAGACGCAGCCCGGCTTCGGCACGAAAACGGTCCGGAAGCGACGACCAAGCTCAGTCCGCACCGGGATGTTCTGCAGGTTCGGATTCGTCGACGAGATCCGCCCCGTCGCCGTCACCATCTGATTGAACTCACCGTGGATACGGCCGTCCGCCTGAATAAAGTTCAGGAGCCCCTCCGCATAGGTCGAGTTCAGCTTCGTCAGCGTGCGGTAATTCAGGATGTCCGCCACGATCTCGTGGTCCTCAGCGAGCTTCTCGAGCACATCCGCCGCAGTCGAGTACCCGGACTTCGTCTTCTTGCCGCCCTTCATACCGAGCTTTCCGAACAGGATCTCCCCGAGCTGCTTCGGTGAGTTGATGTTGAACTCCTCCCCCGCCTCCGCGTAGATCCGCGCCTGCAGCGCCTCGATCCCGGCCCGAAGCTCCACGCCATAGTCGACGAGCGCCTGCTTATCGACGAGGATGCCGGCCCGCTGCATATCGTACAGTGTATACACGAGCGGCATCTCGATCTCCTCATAGAGCGTCCGCTCCTCGAGCTCCTCCAGCTTCGCGAATATCTTCTTCGCACTGCGGAGCGCGACGATCGCGCTGTACGCCGCCATGGTGCACGACACCGGATCCGCACAGCTGCCGTCGGCATCCGTGTTGAAGCCCGCCACCTGTGCGCCGTCGCCTGCATTGGCCTCGTCGCCCGTAAACGGATTCGGACAATGCGGACGGTCCTTCAGATCGTCACGGAGCTCCTTCTCCGATGGCAGCGTGAGGCCCATGAAATCCCGGGCGAGGTCCTCGTAGCTGTAGCTGTCCTTCAGCGGATTGATGACGTAGGCCGCGAGCGCAAGGTCGTAGACGTGGCTCTCCGGCGCGAAGGCACAGTGATAGAGCGCCTGCTTCAGGTTCATGGTGTACAGATGCACACCATCCTTCTCCGCAAGCGCACGGAGCTCCTCCTGCCAGTCGAAGCCGTAGAAATGGTAGCTGCGGTCACCGTCGAGCGCGAAGTAGAGCTCCTCCCCGGCGATGGCGAAGCCGGCCCGGCCCTCACTCGCCGCGTCCCGGAAGGCAATGCGCGCCATGTACGGGTCGTCGACCTCCTTGAGGCCCGAGAGATCCAGCTTCTGCTCCGCCGCGAGGTCGAGGCTCGACACATCGAAGCGCTTCAGGAGCGACCGGAGCTCCAGCCGCTTCACAAACTCGAAGGAGTCTGCATTGAACATGTTCTCGACGCGGGCGTCATCGTAATCGAAGTCGATCGGGGCGTCAATGCAGATGGTCGCGAGGGTCTTCGACAGCGCGGCACTCGCCCACTCATCGATCAGCATCTGCGCGGCCTTCGGCTTCCGCGGCACCTTGAACTCCGGGTCGCCCGCCAGCGCCGCCTCGTGCGCCGCCTCGATGGTATGGTACTTCGTGATGATCCACTCCGCGGACTTTGGACCGAGGCCCGGCACGCCCGGGATATTATCGGAGGTGTCGCCCATCAGCGCCTTGAGGTCGATGAACTCGAGCGGCGTCACGCCCCACTCTTTCATCACATCGTCCGGATAGTAATTGTAGACCGTCGTCACGCCCTTCGCCGTCTTCGGCAGACAGATCTTGATCTTCTCATCCGCAAGCTGCAGGAGGTCGCGGTCACCGGAGACGATCGTCACCTCCACGCCCTCCTTCTGGCAGCGCTTCGCGATGGTTCCGAGCAGGTCATCCGCCTCGTAGCCGCCCTTCATGAGGAGCGGAATGTGCATCGAACGCAACACCTCCTGCATCAGCGGAATCTGCTCGTGCAGCTCCGGCGGCATCGGCTTCCGCGTCCCCTTGTAGGCATCAAACATCTTGTGGCGGAAGGTCGGCTCATGCACATCGAAAGCCACCGCCAGATGATCCGCCTGCTCCTGATCCAGCACCTTCAGAAGGATATTCAGGAAACCATAGACCGCATTCGTATGCAGCCCCTGCGAATTCGTCAGCTCCGGGATCCCGTAGAACGCCCGGGACATGATGCTGTGTCCATCGATCAGTAAAATCTTATCCGTCAACTCTCTTCCTCCTCAAACTTATAGAAACCAGATCCGAAGCTGCAGAAGCAGCGTCACCAGCACCGCCCAGAACACGACGGAATCCGCCGCCATCCGGATGATCCGGATCGCGTGGATGCGAAACAGATAGAAACGCGTATCCAGGAGCTGCCGCCGGAAGGACCCGTCAATGTTCAGATTCGAATCATCCACCGCATCCAGCTTCTGCACACCACTGTAGACCATATGCGTGATCCGCAGCTCCTCCATGCACTCATCGCACTCTGAAATATGCTCCATAAACTCCTGCAGCTTCTCATCCGACAGCTTGTTATTCAGATAATCGTAAATGCACTTCCGTGCTTCCAGACAGGTCATAATCGACTTGAAAACCTCGCAATTATATGCTAAATTCTGCAGGTGGGCTGCTTTCCAGTCCACTATTTAACACTATTTGTAATACACATCAGCCGATGTGGCGGAATGGCAGACGCAAACGACTCAAAATCGTTCGGGAAACCGTGTGGGTTCGACTCCCATCATCGGCAGTGGAGGCCTTTGCATAAAGCAAAGGCCGGAACGTACATGTACCGATCTCTGATCGGTATCCCGTAGGGATCGAGCTCGGACCTCAAGTCCGGGCTCGACCTTTTTTGTCCCGAGATTCACTGCCTCACATGACATACATAAGCTCGGACCTATGGTCCGAGCTCGTTTTTTGCTTTACTTCGTACCGAAGATACGGTCGCCGGCGTCGCCCAGACCCGGGCAGATGTATGCGTTCTCGTTCAGGCAGCGGTCGAGGTTTCCGACGTAGATCTGTACATCCGGATGTGCCTCGGCGAGGCGCTTCACGCCCTCCGGTGCCGCGATGATGCAAATGAACTTGATCTTCTTGCCACCGTGCTTCTTGATCTGGTCGATGGCATCGACAGCGGAGCCACCGGTCGCCAGCATTGGATCACAGACGACGATCTGACGCTCCTCGATCGGGTTCGGCAGCTTGCAGAAGTACTCGACCGGCTGATGTGTGGTCTCGTCACGATACATACCGATGTGGCCGATCTTTGCGCTCGGAACGAGGGCGGTGAGGCCGGATACCATGCCGAGGCCGGCACGAAGGATCGGCACGATGGCGAGCTTACGACCAGCCAGCATCTCGACCTCAGCGGTCTCGATCGGGGTTTCGAGCTCGACGGTCTTCGTCGGCAAATCCGACAGCGCCTCGAAGCCCATCAGCATCGCGATCTCCTCGACGAGCTGACGGAACTCGTTGGTTCCGGTGTGCTTATCACGCAGAAGGGAAATCTTGTGTGTAAGCAGCGGGTGGTGCATGATGTGTACATTTGCTCCGAAATTATTTTCCATGATAAACTCCTTTGATATGTGTTCCGGCATCCGCCGGTAGATAACGAATCAGGTCAGTGTTAAGGCAGGGTGCCCGGAGGACCGGCAACAGAGGCCATACGGAGAGACCGTGTGAAATCAAGCCGGGGGCCCCTTAGCGGCACTTGGTGCTATCTCTCCTTGGAACCCTCTAGCAACGCTGAGTTTTCATGAAGAAAACTCAGCGATTGCAGAGGGCCTA
>CALAOB010000049.1 GCA_937927445.1 uncultured Oribacterium sp.
GAGAGATAACACCAAGTGCCGCTAAGGGGACCCGGCTTGATTTCACACGGTCTCTACGTATGGTCTCCGTTGTCGCTCCTCCGGGGTCCGCGCTTTTTGATTCGATTATTGTAAGAACTTTGCTGCTATCATCTTCGGACGGCATATAGTATGATGGTTGATGTAGAATTGTGTTATTTTGAATCGGAGTTTTCATATGAGAGTGAATAGAGTGTGTGCCGTGGCAGTGGTGATGTCTCTGGTGCTTGCGGGCGCGGTGCTGGCCGGGGTAAGTCCGGATGGCCGGGGTGGCGTGGCCTATACGGCGGTGTCGACGGGGATCAGTCCGGACGGAAAAGGCGGCGTGAGCTATGCTGCAACCTCGTCTGCACAGGGCGTGTCCCAGGCGTCGGCGGTGAGTCCGGATGGACTGGGCGGAGTCGTCTATCACGCGCCGTCTTCCACTGGAACGAATACAGATCCGTATCTGAACAGCAGCAGTACGAATAATACCATGTACACAACGAACTATACCGGTACGACGGGTGGCTACTATGTAAATGGCGTGCTGTACAACACGATGAACCTCGGTCCGATGGCGGGAAACCAGGCGGCGGCGGGACTCGCGCAGGTGACGAATCCGTCGCAGATGAACCCGGCTGGAAATCATTACAGCTCGAGCTCGACGGTGATCAATACACGTCGTGTTGTGGCAAATACCTACCTGAAGGACGGCTGGCAGTTCGAAAATAACGGGATGTGGTACCTCTATCCGGATGGCACCTATCCGGTCAGCTCCTGGCGCAGTATCGATGGGGCGAACTACCACTTTAACCAGGGCGGCTATCTCGAGGTGAATACCTGGATCTACGAGGCGAATGGTGCCTGGTATTATGTAGGTGCCGATGCGAAGATGGTTCGCGGACTGCAGAATATCAGCGGCCGGCTCTACTATTTCGAGCCGAACAACGGACAGCTGCAGGGGCCGGGGCTTCTGCTCGCCGGTGACAGATACTACTATGTAGGTCAGGATGGTGCATTGCTGCAGAATGCCTGGATCGGAAGCTTCTTTTTCGGAGCGGACGGTGCAAGAGTAAACTGACGAAACAGATGAGGCAGAAAGAATGGACAGAGAATTAAAAGATCTGGATGATGTCGATAAGGCATTGGAGGAAAAACCAATCGAGGGCGTGATCGAGCGCAAGCGTGCGCGTCGTATTGCGAATATGCGGAAACGTCAGAAGCAGGAGCAGCTTCATGAGATGCTCGGTCTCCTGGGTATTCCGGCACTGGTGGTCGTACTGATCATCCTCATCCTGATTCTGGATCGGAATCCGAAGAATCCGGATGTACAGGGTGGTGGGCTGCCGGTGGCCAGCTCTTCCGAACTTGAACACGCGGCGGGAGACGATGAGAGTGCATCTGCCGGTATTGCCGACGGCAACGCTGGTGCCGATGAGGATGCCTCGCTGGTACGACAGTATAATGACGAGTATATGACGAAGCTCTTTCAGGATTACTTTAACGCACGTCTTCAGGGCGATACCGATACACTGTACCGCCTGACCGGCGTCACGAATCAGACCGAGGAGCAGACCGCGAGCCTTCAGAAGAAGCTGAAGACCCAGGCGGGCTACATCGAGGCGTACCAGGATATCCAGCAGTATGCGGTCGATGGACTCGAGAAGAATACGAAGCTCGTTTTCGTCACCTATAATGTGAAGTTCCGTCGGACCGATACGCTGGCCCCGGGCATCATGTACTGCTATGTGAAGGTCAACGATCAGAACAGCTTCGAGATCGTCGAGAATATGTCGCCGGAGCAGACGAAGTTCGTGAACAGCTACATCACGAATCACAGCGAGGTACAGGAGCTGATCAATGCGACCAACTCTCGTCTGCTGGAGGCCATCTCGAGCGATCAGCGACTCGCGGTCATCTATGATGCCATCCAGAGCGGACGTATCTACACAGACTCGCAGGAAGAAATCGACAGCGAGGTTTCACTGATTTCTGTAGAGACGGAGGCAGCCGTGACCGAGGCAGAAACCACGGCAGCGTCCGATGACGATGCGGCGGTAGAAGAGACGAAGTCGAACAGTAAGAAGAATTCGGATGAGAAGAGCGCGGAGAAGAGCACGACCGAGACGAAGAAGTCGGCGGAAACGACGAGCGCAGGTGAAACCATCTCCGAAAATAACGGCGCAAGCGGTAAGACAGAAACGACCGCAGCCGCTGCTTCCGGTGAGACCATCGCCGAGCCGGGCGCTGCAGATAACGCACCGGCAGGGGATGCCGTCATCTCCGACGACGGACCGGTCGGCTGAATGGTATATAAATGCAGCGTTACAATACGGGCAGGAGACACAGAGGGGCGGCAACGGAGTACTGTGCCTCCGTTGCCGCCCCTCGGGTCCCCTGGGACGACTGTGACCAGGAATGGGCGAATGCATGTGCATTCGCCCATTTTGTATGTGGAAGAAACCCGAAAGACGGGGTATAATAATAAAGTTTATGGTGCGCTCTGCACCGCGTACATGTCGTGAGACAGCAGAAAAGGAGAAAACACAGCATGGAAACTAAAGATTTTTATTATGACCTGCCGGAGGAGCTGATCGCGCAGGATCCGCTTGAGAAGCGCTCGGACAGCCGGCTTCTGGTGATGGACCGCTTCACCGGCGAGATCAATCACCGTCATTTTTATAACATCATCGACTATCTTCATAAGGGCGACTGCCTCGTCATCAACGACACAAAGGTCATCCCGGCACGTCTGCATGGCGAGAAGTCCGGTACCGGCGCGCATGTCGAGGTACTGCTCCTGCGTCGTCTCAGCACGACCGACTGGGAGTGCCTCGTCAAGCCGGGAAAGAAGCTCCGGAACGGTGCACGCGTCGAGTTCGGCGAGGGCCTGCTGAAGGGCGAGATCATCGACACCATCGATGACGGCAACCGCATCATCCACTTCGAGTTCGAGGGCATCTGGGAGGAGGTCCTCGACCGTCTCGGCGAGATGCCGATCCCACCGTATATCCATCATCAGTTGAAGGAGAAGGCACGCTACAATACCGTCTATGCAAAGAATGACGGCTCTGCGGCAGCCCCGACCGCCGGCCTCCACTGGACCGAGGAGCTGCTCGAGGCCGTGAAGGAGAAGGGCGTGGAGATCGCCCACATCACCCTGCATGTCGGCCTCGGCACCTTCCGTCCGGTCAAGGCGGATAAGATCGAGGAGCATCACATGCACAGCGAGTACTACATCGTCGAGCAGTCGGAAGCTGACAAGATCAACCGCGCGCATGCAGAGGGCCATCGTGTCATCTGCACCGGTACCACCAGCTGCCGTACCGTCGAGTCCGCCGCACTTCCGGACGGCACCATGCCGGCAACCTCCGGCTGGACCGATATCTTCATCTATCCGGGCTACCAGTTCAAGTGCATGGATGCGCTGATCACAAACTTCCATCTGCCGGAGTCCACGCTCGTGATGCTGGTCTCCGCCTTTACGAAACGGGAGCATGTGCTCCGCGCGTATAAGGTGGCCGTCCGTGAGAAGTACCGCTTCTTCAGCTTCGGCGATGCCTGCTTCTTCGCGGATCTCAGGAACGACGCACAGCTTCCGGCGGAGCTGGATCCAAACCGGAATCATGAATTCACCTTCCTTCCAGAGGACGCCGTCGCAGAGGTCGAGGGTATCCCTGGAAAGAGCTACAGCTGGCCGCTCGCAGCGGATGAAACGCCGCTCTGGAAGACAGCGGACGACGCAGCGGATGCGGATGATTCGAAGGAGAATGCGAGATGAGACTGAATAAGCGTTTATCAGAGCTCGGCGTCTGCTCCCGTCGTGAGGCGGATAAGCTGATCGCCGCCGGCCGTGTCACCGTCAATAAGAAGCCGGTCGAGCTCGGCCAGCAGGTGACCGAGGCAGACTCGATCGAGCTGGACGGGCAGTGCGTGAATCCGCATGCGCTGAACGCCAATGCAGGCAACCCGGAAGCACAGTACCTGCTCCATACAGAGTCGCGCCGGATGGCGAAGCGCTATGGCGAGCAGATCTCGACGGTGGGACAGGACTATGACCGCCCGGCACCGGTGCTGCTCGCGTACTACAAGCCGCGTGGCATCGTGTGTACGACGAGCGATAAGGATAAGGCACCGAACATCATCGAGGCCATCCATTATCATACGCGAGTGTATCCGATCGGCCGTCTCGATAAGGAGTCGGAGGGCCTCATCCTGCTGACAAACCAGGGCGAGCTCGTGAACCGGATCAACCGTGCACGGAATTATCATGAGAAGGAATACGTCGTGACGGTGGATAAGCCGTGCACGAAGGAGTTTCTGGACGGGCTCGCCGATGGTGTCGAGCTGAAGGAACTGCATACGGCGACCCGCCCGTGTGAGGTATGGCAGGATATGACCAGACCGGCGAAACTCCGCCAGCAGGAGTTCCATATCGTGATCACGCAGGGCCTGAACCGGCAGATCCGCCGTATGTGCGCGGCCTTCGGCTATGAGGTGAAGAAGCTGAAGCGGATCCGGATCATGGACCTGACGCTTCATGGACTGAAGCCGGGACAGTACCGCGAGATCGAGCTGTCCGAGCTCGGCCTCCGGGAAGAGGATATGGAGTGAACGAACTATGAGTGTTTCCCATGACGAAGAAAAGAATCAGAAGCTCGCGCGTATGAAGGAGCTTATCCGCACCCTGAATGAGGCTGCCCGCGTGTACTATGTGGATGGCAATGAGATCATGTCGAACCTGAGCTATGATCAGCTCTATGATGAGCTTGAGAAGCTCGAGCAGGAGACCGGTATGATCCTCGGTGGATCGCCGACGCAGCGTGTCGGCTTCGAGGTGCTGTCGGAGCTTCCGAAGGAGCGTCACCCGAGCCCGATGCTGAGCCTTGACAAGACGAAGTCGGTCGACGAACTCGCCGCCTGGCTCGGGGAGAAGGAGGGCCTGCTCAGCTGGAAGATGGATGGACTTACGGTCGTCCTGAGCTATCATGCCGGCGAGCTGGTGAAGGCCGTGACCCGTGGAAACGGCGAAATCGGTGAAGTCATCACGCAGAACGCGCGGATGTTTGATAACGTTCCGACGAGGATTTCCTTCACCGGTGATCTGGTGCTGCGCGGCGAGGCCATCATCACCTATTCGGAATTTAAGAAGATCAACGAAACCATCGCAGATGCGGATGCGAAGTATAAGAATCCACGAAATCTCTGCTCCGGCTCGGTACGTCAGCTGGACCCGAAGGTGACGAAATCCCGTCATGTGAATCTGATGGCCTTCGCGCTCGTGAGCGCTGTGGATGCGCAGGGTGAGGCGGTGGATTTCCAGAACTCACGCGCGGCACAGTATGAATTCCTCCGGGCACAGGGCTTCGATGTCGTCGAGTATAAGCATGTGACGAAGGATACGATCGCAGAAACGGTGCAGTGGTTCTCGGAGGCGATTCAGCATAACGATTTCCCGTCCGACGGCCTCGTGCTGATCTACGAGGACATCGCCTATGGGCTGAGTCTCGGACGCACCGCGAAGTTTCCGCGGAACGCCATCGCCTTCAAGTGGAGCGATGAGCAGGCAGAGACCGTCCTCCGCGAGGTGGAGTGGTCACCGAGCCGTACCGGTCTCATCAATCCGGTCGCGATCTTCGATCCGGTCGAGCTGGAGGGGACGACGGTCAGCCGTGCAAGTCTTCATAATCTTTCCTACTGTGAGGAGCTCGCGCTCGGCATCGGGGACCGGATCACCGTCTATAAGGCGAACATGATCATCCCGCAGATCGCGGAAACCCGGACCCGCTCCGGGAATCTGAAGCCGGCTGCGGTCTGTCCGGTCTGCGGACAGCCGACGGAGATCCGCTCGGATAATGAGGCGAAGTTCCTGTACTGTCCGAATCCGGACTGTGCAGCGAAGAAGATCAAGAATTTCTCACTTTTCGTGAGCCGGGATGCACTGAACATCGAGGGCCTCAGCGAGCAGACACTGGAGAAGTTCATCGCGCAAGGCTTCATCCACCACTACAGCGATATCTTCCATCTCGACCGTTATCGTGCCGAGATCGTGACGATGGAGGGCTTCGGTGAGAAGAGCTATGAGAATCTGATGGCAGCCACGGAGCGCGCCCGCCATACGGAGCTTTACCGCGTCGTGTATGGCCTCGGGATCGCCGGCATTGGCCTCGCAAACGCGAAGGTCCTCTGCCGGCACTTCGGGGATGATTTCGCGAAGCTGCGGGCAGCGGGCGTGGAGGAGCTGAAGGAGGTGGACGGCATCGGCGCGGTGCTCGCAGAGAACCTCGTGCGCTACTTCCAGGATGCGGCGGCGATGAAGCAGGTGGACGCGCTGCTGCAGGACCTCGAGATCGAGAAGCGGACAGAAGACAGCACGACCGCGAAGACGATGGAGGGAAAGTCTGTCGTCATCACCGGCGCCCTCGAGCACTTCGGGAACCGGAAGGAGCTGCAGGCGCTGATCGAGCAGGCCGGCGGACGTGCGGCAGGCTCGGTATCCGCGAAGACGGCCTACCTCGTCAACAACGACATCACATCGACCTCCGGAAAGAACAAAAAGGCGAAGGAGCTCGGCGTTCCGATCGTCACCGAGGAGGAATTTCTCCGCATTCTGAAGGGCGAGGCAGACGCGTGATGAGCGGCGGCTGCACGGCTGACCGTACGCAGGCGGCGTTCGGATTTGTGATGCAGCGCGAAATGATTCTGCATGAAAGGGACAGACTGCATGAATACTGACAATTATGATATTTATTTCCCACATCTCGGGATCGGCGTCGAGCATCTCGGAAACTCGATTTCCGTGTTCGGCTTCCGCATCGCCTACTACGGCATCATCATCGGCATCGGGATGCTGATGGGCGTGCTGATCGCGAGCTTCGATTACCGGCGGCGTGGGGAGAAGGTGGAGGACATCGAGGACCTCGCACTGTACAGCATCATCTTCGCGATTCTCGGTGCGCGGGCCTACTATGTCATCTTCGAGTGGGATTACTACTCACAGCATCTCGGGGAGATCCTCAACCTCCGGCAGGGCGGCCTCGCGATTTACGGCGGCATCCTGACCGGCATCCTCTGCTGCATGATTTTCTGCCATAAGCGGAAGGTGAAGTTCTTCTCCATCGCGGATTCCGCGGTGCTCGGGCTCCTCACGGGGCAGCTGATCGGCCGCTGGGGGAACTTTTTCAATGCAGAGGCCTTCGGCCGCTATACAGACTCACTGCTCGCGATGCGGATCAAGGAATCCATCGTGAATCCGAATATGCTGAACGAAAACGTGCTCACCCACGCGATCCGGCTCGGTGATCAGATGTTCATCCAGGTGCACCCGACCTTCTTTTACGAGTCGGTCTGGAACCTCTGCACCCTGATCTTCCTCCTGGTCACCGGTCCGAAGAAGAAGTTCACCGGTCAGGTATTCTGGGAGTACCTTATGTTCTACGGCATCGGCCGTTTCTGGATCGAGGGACTTCGGACGGATTCGCTGCTCCTCTGGGGCACGAACATCGCCGTTTCGCAGGCCCTGTCGGGGGCACTCGCCGTACTCGGACTCGCGATGATCCTCCGCGGCGTGCGAAAGGCGAAGGGATGATTACGCCGTAGGGCGGCTAAGCGGACACAGTACTGCGGGCCCGGAAAAGCCGGATAAAAGATCTGCGTTGTAAAGCGGATAGTTCTGGTTTATAATAGCGGTGCTTTTTGAGCACATTTTAATCGATGGAACTGCGATCGACCTTCTCGGCACTGTCGGAAACGGGGATGCAGGGAAGAATAAAGGAGATTTAGATTATGAAATTAGGTATCGTCGGACTGCCAAATGTCGGCAAGTCCACACTGTTTAACGCAATTACGAAGGCGGGCGCAGAGTCTGCCAACTACCCGTTCTGTACGATCGAGCCGAACGTCGGCGTCGTCGCTGTACCGGATGAGCGTCTTCAGAAGCTGGGCGCACTGTATAATACACAGAAGATCGTGCCGGCGGTGATCCAGTTCGTCGATATCGCAGGTCTCGTCAAGGGCGCTTCCAAGGGTGAGGGTCTCGGGAACCAGTTCCTGTCGAACATCCGTGAGACCGACGCCATCGTGCACGTCGTTCGCTGCTTCGATGATGACAACATCGTGCATGTCGATGGTTCCGTAGATCCGATTCGTGATATCGAGACCATCAACCTCGAGCTGATTTTCTCCGACCTCGATCTTCTCGATCGTCGTCTCGCGAAGACGAAGAAGCTCGCGATGAACGATAAGGATGCGAAGGCGGAGTATGCGCTCCTCACCGAGCTCCACGATCACCTCGAGTCGGATAAGCTGGCGATCAGCTTCGATGCCGGTGATGATGATAAGAACGCCTTCATTGACACCCTCGACCTCCTGACCCGTAAGCCGGTGATCTATGCAGCGAACGTTTCCGAGGATTCCGTCGCTGACGATGGTGCGTCCAATGCATACGTCCAGAAGGTACGCGACTACGCGGCAGAGAACGGCTCCGGTGTCTTCGTGATTTCCGCCCAGATCGAGGAGGAGATATCCGAGCTCGAGGACGACGAGAAGGCAGAGTATCTCGAGTCCCTTGGTATGAACGAGTCCGGTCTCGACAAGATCGTGCGTGCCTCCTATGATCTGCTCGGCCTCATGTCCTTCCTCACCGCCGGTGAGAAGGAGACCAGAGCGTGGACCATCCGGAAGGGTACGAAGGCACCGCAGGCGGCCGGTAAGATCCACTCCGATTTCGAGCGTGGTTTCATCAAGGCCGAGGTCATCAACTACCAGGATCTTCTCGACTGCGGATCCATCGCAGCAGCACGTGAGAAGGGCCTCGTCCGCATGGAGGGTAAGGACTACGTGATGCAGGACGGCGATGTCGTTGAGTTCCGCTTCAACGTATAATTCATATAGAAGGAAACGTGCCGGCTGCCTCGTGCAGGCGTTTTGATACAGATCTTATATCATTATATAGAAGGAAGTCTCTCGTTCGAGAGGCTTCTTTTTTTCATTTATTACAGTATCTTGCCTTGACACTAAACCCAAATTAGCGCATTATTATGTCATGAAGTGGTAAGAAGTGGTAGAAAGTGGTAGAAAAGGGAAATGTCATTCACAGGAGAGTATCGCCACAATCTGGATGCCAAGGGCAGACTGATCATACCGGCCAGATTTCGGGACCAGCTCGGAGACGAGTTTACGGTTACCAGAAGCCTGGACGGTTGTCTTGCTATGTACGCATCTCCGGAGTGGCAGGCGCTCGAGGAGAAGCTGAATGCACTTCCGATGACGAACGAGAAGGCGAGAAGCCTGAAGCGTTTCCTGCTGGGTTCGGCTGCCATCTGCGAGCTGGATAAGCAGGGTAGAATCCTTCTTCCACAGGTCCTCCGTGATCGGGCGGGCCTCGACAAGGATATCACCTTACTCGGTGTGGGCGACCATATCGAGATCTGGGATACAAACACGTACGAAGAAAAGTACAGCTTCGATGATGAAGCTGCATTAGAAGCAGACTGGGAGGGCTTAGGTGTCTGAGTTTAAGCATTATTCCGTACTTCTCCACGAAACCGTGGATGGACTCAACATCCGGCCCGATGGCATCTATGTCGACGGAACCTTAGGTGGTGGTGGACATGCCCATGAGGTATGTACCCATCTTTCTCCGGCAGGTCGACTGATCGGCATCGATCAGGATAAGGATGCGATTCAGGCAGCGAGCGAACGACTTTCAGATGTACGGGATCGCGTGACGATCGTCCGCAGTAATTACGAAAGAATCGATGATGTGTTAAAGGAACTCGGCATCGGGAAAGTTGATGGAATCTACCTCGATCTCGGTGTATCGAGCTACCAGCTGGATACCGCGGAGCGTGGCTTCAGCTATCGGAGCGATGCACCGCTCGATATGCGGATGGATGACCGGAATCCGATCACCGCTGCCGACATCGTGAACGATTACAGTGAATCCGAGCTTTTCCACATGATTAAAAACTATGGAGAGGATCGTTTCGCGCAGAATATCGCGAAGCATATCTGTCAGTACCGTGCGACGAAGCGCATCGAGACGACGCTGGAGCTGTCCGAGATCATCTCGGGTGCGATTCCGGCGAAGATCCGTGCCACCGGAGGTCATCCGGCGAAGCGTACCTTCCAGGCGATTCGTATCGAGTTGAATCGTGAGCTCGATGTACTGGAGGACAGCATCGATCGCATGATCGATGATCTCGCAGAGGGAGGACGCCTCTGCATCATCACCTTCCACTCCCTCGAGGACCGGATCGTGAAGACGAAGTTCCGCACCGCTGAGAAGCCGTGCATCTGTCCGCCGGAGTTTCCGGTCTGCGTATGTGGCCGGAAGTCGAAGGGCCGGGTGATCACCCGGAAGCCGATTCTGCCGAGTGCAGAGGAGCTCGAGGAAAACTCGAGATCGAAGAGCGCGAAGCTCCGGATCTTCGAGAAACATGAAGAGAGAGTTTAGAATCCGGAACCGATCCGGACATGGGGGAAAAGAGTAGTATGGCCAGAACGAGACAGACAGCCGCGGTACGTGCGCCGCGGACGACAGGAACCTATATCGATGGAAATACGGTCCGTCGCATCCAGCCGAAGCGTCGTCCGAATCCGGAGGAACTGGAGCGCCGGCACCAGGCACGGCAGCGTGAGCGACAGCGAATCCTCAACGAGCGTGAGATGGAGTACCGTGCGCAGCAGGAGCGGCTTCGTCATAAGACGGTCGTGGTCGATCGGACCTACCTTGCGGTGCTGATCATCGCCTCTCTGTTTACACTGGGACTCTGCTTTTCCTATATTCAGATGCAGACCTCGATCAATACGCGGATTTCGTCGATTGAGACGAAAAAGCAGCAGCTGGATAAGCTGAAGTCTGAGAACGACGCGCTTCAGAACAGCATAGATACGTCCGTGAATCTCGATGAGATCTATCGGGTAGCCACGCAGGAGCTCGGCATGGTATATGCCGGCAAGGATCAGACGATTACCTATGACAAGACGGAAAGCGAGTACGTAAGACAATATGAGGACATCCCGAAGTACTGATCAAAACCAGAGACGAAACCGGGGGAAGATCCTTCCCCCGTATATGCAGAGAAAGCTAGCCGTCACACTATGTGTGATCATGCTAGCTTTAATTGCTCTTATCCTGGCGATTTATAATCTGGTAAAAAACAACAGCGAGGAGTACAACAAGATCGTCCTGTCCCAGCGACAGGCATCCTATGATTCGCGTACGATTCCGTTCCGCCGCGGTGACATCATGGACCGGAACGGCACGGTGCTCGCGACCAGCCAGAAGGTATACAACCTGATCATCGATCCGCGTGTCATCCACTCCGGTCAGGATGATCGTTACGTGGATCCGACGATTCAGGCCCTCGTCGCCTATTTCGAATACGATGAGTCTGAGCTTCGGAAGCTGCTCAGCGAAAAGGCCGACAAGTCCTATGTGAAATATGCGAAGGGACTGAGCTACGACCAGAAATCCGGCTGGGAGGCCTATGTGAAGGAGCAGAATGCCGCGTATGTCGGCAGTGGCTCGAAGGCGCGCATCAAGGGCATCTGGTTCGAGGATGAGTACAAGCGTACCTATCCGTATGATTCCCTCGCCTGCAACATCATCGGCTTCTCGAGTACCGACGGCTCCAGCGGAACCGGTGGCGTCGAGCAGTACTATAACGATACCCTGATGGGCGTCAACGGCCGTGAGTACGGCTATCTTGACAGCGATACGAAGCTGCAGTCCGTCCTGAAGGAGCCGACCGATGGTAATTCCGTCGTGACGACCATCAATACGAATATTCAGATGTCGCTGGAGAAGTACCTCAATAAGTGGCAGACCGAGGATGTCGGTTCGAAGATGGCAGCGGCGATCGTCATGGATCCGAACACCGGTGAGGTGCTCGCGATGGGCTCCACCAATCAGTTTAACCTGAACGATCCGCGTGCGCTGGACAGCTCGGTCTATACCGACGAGTATCTCATGCAGCTCGGCCGCAAGGAGGCCGTCGGCGTATATCGCCGTGAAAATCCGGACGCTGCCGCGATCACCGAGGATGAGGTGTCGAAGTACTATACGACCGATGAGATCCTGTCCTATGGCCGGCAGGTCGCCTGGAACCAGATATGGCGAAACATCCCGGTGTCCGATACCTATGAGCCGGGATCCGTTGCGAAGAGCATCACCCTCGCCGGTGCACTGGAGGAGAAGGCCATCACCCCGGACACGACCTTCGACTGCCAGGGCTACATCGAGCTGAACGACGGTATCCATACCTGGCGGATCCGCTGTCATAACCGGAATGGTGACGGCGTACTCGACGCCACGATGGGTCTCGCGAAGTCCTGTAACGTATACCTCATGAATACTGCGTTCAATGAAGGCGCCGAGAATTTCGTGAAGTACCAGCATATTTTCGGCTTCGGAGAGTCTACCGGCATCGACCTGCCGGCAGAGGCTGACACCACGGATCTCGTGTACAATGCAGAAAACATGGGCCGTACGGCCCTCGCGACCAACTCCTTCGGCCAGAACTTTAACGTCACCATGATCCAGATGGCGGCTGCGTACTGCAGCATCATCAACGGTGGCAGCTACTATAAGCCGCATGTGGTGAAGCAGATCCTGAACGGCAACGGCACCGTCATCGAGGATGTGAAGCCGGAGCTTCTCCGCACCACCTGCTCGAAGTCGACGAGTGACTTCCTGAAGCAGGCCCTCTACACTACGGTAGAAGAGGGAACCGGTAAGAAGGCGCAGATCCAGGGCTACCATGTCGGTGGCAAGACCGGTACCGCCGAGAAGCTGCCGCGTTCGGCGAAGAACTACCTCGTTTCCTTCTGCGGCTTCGCGCCGGTGGAGGATCCGCAGTTACTTGTTTACGTTATCGTCGATACGCCGAACCTCGTCGGTGAGGCACAGGCGACGGCCTCCTTCGCTGTAAACATCGAGCGTGAAATCATGAACGATGCGCTGCAGTTCCTGAACATCGCACCATCCGGAGATACTGATCCGGAGGATTCCATCAACGCGCAGCTTCAGCAGAACCCGGAGGGCATCTCCTCCGAGACGATGGGCGCACAGGTGGGAGGTGAGACCGGCGCCGAGGGTGAAACCACGGCGGACGGAACGAGCACCG
Organism: uncultured Oribacterium sp.; assembly: GCA_937927445.1. Taxonomy (GTDB): domain Bacteria; phylum Bacillota; class Clostridia; order Lachnospirales; family Lachnospiraceae; genus Oribacterium. The sequence continues at coordinate 13,131 of CALAOB010000049.1, forward strand.
AAACCGATGCCGACGGCAATGTGATTACGCCGACCACGGCTGCAGCAGTGACCGACGAGTATGTCGAACCGGCGGGTGACGACGCGAGCTTCGCGCTCCCGGAGGCTGTGCCGGGCGAGGAGAGCGAGAGCGAAACCGAAACCTCCACTTCCGCCGGAAATTAATGGGGTCAGACCCCATTACGATTTTCTTAAGATGAAAAAGCAGCTGATGATTTAAACTGGAGTTAGATTATGTATCTTGATTTTGTTGTTTCTATCCTTATGGGCTTTGCGCTGGTCGCCCTGGCGATGCCCTTCGCCATCCCGGAGCTTCACAAGCTGAAGTTCGGGCAGGAGGTCCGGGATGATGGACCGAAGGCACACCTCAAGAAGCAGGGCACCCCGACGATGGGTGGTCTCGTGTTCGTACTGGCCATCGTGATCGTCAGCCTCTTTTATGTCCGCCGCTATCCGAAGATTCTTCCGGTGATGCTTCTCACGGTCGGTTTCGGTATCGTCGGCTTCATCGATGATTTTCTGAAGGTCGTGAAGCATCAGTCCGAGGGCTTCAACCCGAAGCAGAAGTTTCTCTGTCAGCTGGTGTTCTGTGTGATTTTCGCACTGTATCTCTATCTCTCACCTGCCTATGATCATCGTATGCAGGTCCCGTTTACGGAGATCTATCTCGATCTCGGGTGGTTCTATGTGCCGGCACTTCTCTTTATCGTGCTCGGTACCGACAATGGTGCGAACTTCACCGATGGACTCGATGGACTCGCCAGTTCCGTGACCGCTGTGATCGCACTGTTCCTCGGCTTCGTCAGCCTGTATTTCGGCAAGGCGGATGGCCAGCTTGCACCGATTTCCGGCGCAGTGTTCGGTGCACTGATGGGATTCCTGATGTTTAACTGTTACCCTGCAAAGGTATTTATGGGCGATACCGGATCGCTGGCGCTCGGCGGCTTCGTCGCGGCAGCGGCCTTCGAGATGGGCATCCCGCTCTTTATTCCGATCTTTGCACTGATTTATCTTGTGGAAGTACTGTCGGTCATCATCCAGGTGACCTACTTTAAGAAAACCCATGGAAAGCGGATTTTCCGCATGGCGCCGATCCACCATCACTTCGAGCTCGGAGGATGGTCGGAGACGAAGGTGGTGACAGTCTTCACAGTGCTGACAGTGCTCTTATGTCTGGTGGCGAGCCTGGGGATGTAAGAGACAGTAGAACATAATAGGGGTGAATGAGATGGATAGTCAGAAGGTGCTCGTGCTCGGCACGGGAAAAAGCGGTATCTGCGCCGCAAAGCAGATTTTACAGCTGGGAGGACAGGTCGTTCTGTTCGATTCCAATGAAAAGCTGGACAGCGATAAGGTGATGAAAAATTTCAGAAAGAGAGACCGGATTTCACTGGTGGTCGGAGAGCTGAAGCCGACGGATCTCGTATCCGTGGATCTCGCAGTCATCAGCCCGGGTATCCCGCTCGACAAGCCGTTTGTGAAGCTGATCGATGGGGCGAAGATCCCGATCTGGGGCGAGATCGAGCTCGCGTACCAGTCCAGCAAGGGCAAGCTGGCAGCCGTGACCGGTACGAACGGTAAGACCACGACGGTTTCACTGATCGGTGACATCTTTAAAACGACCTATGACGATACGCATATATGCGGAAACATCGGTAATCCGTTTACGGCCGAAGCCCTGGAAACGACGGATGCTTCTGCGACGATCCTCGAGGTGAGCTCCTTCCAGCTTGAGACCATCATGGATTTCCATCCGCATGTATCCTGCATCACCAACATCACCCCGGACCATCTCGACCGTCATAAAACGATGAAAAACTATGTGAAGGTGAAGGAAAGCATCGCGCTGAACCAGACCGAAGAGGATTTCATCGTCCTGAACTATGAGGATCCGGAGCTTCGGAAGTTCGGAAAGCGGAAGACCCTGAAGCCACAGGTCATCTGGTTCAGCTCTGTGCATGAGCTGAAGGATGGCTTCTACTATAAGAACTTCGAGATTCATCATGCCCATGATGGCGAGGATGAGGTCCTGCTCGATGTACGGGATACGAACCTTCTCGGTGCGCATAACTACGAGAACATCATGTGTGCCATCGCCGTCTCCATGGAGATGGGCGTGCCGATGCAGAAGATCATCGCGGCTGTAAAGAAGTTCAAGCCGGTGGAGCACCGCATCGAGTTCGTCCGTGAGCGCAATGGCGTTCGCTACTATAATGACTCGAAGGGCACCAACCCGGATGCAGCCATCAAGGCACTGCTGGCGATGCCGGGTCCGGTCGTTCTGATCGGCGGCGGTTATGATAAGGACATCCCTTTCGATGACTGGTGTAAGCTTTTTAAGGGCCGCGTCAAGTACCTCGTTCTGATCGGTCAGACACGAAACATCATCGCAGAGTGTGCGAAGAAGTACGGCTTTACCAATGTCATGTTTGCAGAGGATATGGATGAGGCCGTGAAGGACTGTGCGGCGTATGCAGATGAAGGTGACTATGTTCTTCTGAGTCCGGCCTGCGCATCCTGGGGTATGTTCCCGAACTATGAAGAGCGCGGACGCATCTTCAAGGAGTGCGTGAAGAATCTGTAATGCTGACAGGAGGAATGATGGCAGCGAAGAAGAAAAGAAAATATTTTTATGACTACAGCCTTTTGTTTGCCGTCATCTTCATTACCGGCTTCGGTATGATCATGATGTACTCGGCTTCCGGTTACTCGGCGCAGAACCAGATGAATGATGCCATGTATTTCCTCCGACATCAGGCCGTGTTTGCGGTCGGCGGCCTCGTGGCGATGCTGATCGTGTCGGTCATCGATTACCATCTGACGGCGATCTTTTCGAAAATCTTATATATCGTGGCCTGGCTGCTGATTGGTGCGACCATGGTGATCGGTGTCGCCTCCCACGGCTCCGCGCGATGGATCCGACTCGGCAGTGTACGCTTCCAGCCATCGGAGATTATGAAAATCGCGGTGATCGTGCTGCTGTCGTATCTGATTACCCACTATGGATACCAGATCAATAACGGACGAACCTGGTGGAAGGTCGCGCTGGTCGGCATCGCGCCGGGCATCGTGGTCGCGGCAACGAACCTGTCGACGGCGATGATCATCCTCGGCATCACCTTCTTCATGATGTGGATCGCTTCGAAGAAGTACTGGCCCTTCGTTCTCTGTGGCGTCGCGGGCGTCCTCGTGTACATCTTCGCCTATCCGATGGCGAAGCTCATGTCTGCGCTGAACATCCTGCAGGATTATCAGCTGACACGTATCTTCGCATGGAAGGATCCGGCGAGCTACTCGGATGAAACCTTCCAGACCCTGCAGGGCCTGTATGCGATCGGTTCCGGCGGCATCTTCGGTAAGGGCCTCGGTGAGTCCGTACAGAAATTCCTCATGCCGGAGGCACAGAATGATATGATTTTTACGATCATCTGTGAGGAGCTCGGCCTCTTCGGCGCGATCTCACTGATCCTCATCTATGTGTTCATCATCTACCGGCTGTTCGATATCGCACGAAATGCCCGGGACCTCTATGGGTCAATGCTGGTGATCGGAATTCTGTGCCACATCTCGCTGCAGGTCATCCTGAACATCGGTGTCGCGACGAACACCATCCCGAATACCGGTGTTACGCTCCCGTTTGTCAGCTATGGCGGTACCTCGCTCATGCTGCTGATGGCGGAGATCGGACTCGCACTGTCGGTTTCACGGCAGATCCGACTGGAAGATCCGATGTAAGTATTCAGAGCTTTGCCCATGGCAAAGCTCTTTTTTTTATGGTAGAGTAAAGAACCGGAAAGAACAGACCGTATGTATTGCATAACAGACGCAATGAAACAGAATATAAACAGAAAGAACGAATGGAATGACAGATAAGGATTTTTACGGCTACGATGATCCGAGGGATCGCAATAAACGGCATATCGTGCGCTGGAGCATCGTCGTCCTGCTCCTGCTGATCGCCATCCTGCTCGCCAGTGTACGGATTCAGCGTTTCACGGTGGTGGGGAATACACAGTACAGCAGTGATGAGATCGTCCACATGATTTTTTCGGATCCATGGGATACGGATACCGCCTGGTGCTTCGTGAAGGATAAGACGAAGCCGCACAAGGAGCTCCCGTTCGTGCAGCGTTATGATATCGACTTCGACGGTCCCTTCGCGGTGAACATCACCGTCTATGAGAAAAATGTCGTCGGCTATGTGGATTATATGTCGAGTCATATGTACTTTGATAAGGATGGTATCATCGTAGAGTCAACCGGCAACCGGCTGGAGGGGATCCCGCGCATCCGTGGTCTCAGCTTCGGCTCCATCGTGCTGTACCGGGCGCTGCCGGTAGAGAATAAGGATGTCTTCAATAATATCCTGAACCTGACCGGCGCACTTCGTACCTATGATATCGACTGTGAGGAGATTCAGTACGACTCACTTCTGAACGCCACACTCCGGATCGGTGACATCAGCGTCCGCCTAGGCAGTAATAAGGACATGGAGATGAAGATCTCGACGCTGCATGATATCCTGCCGCATCTCAGCGGACGGAAGGGCGAGCTGAATCTTTCGGATTATTCGGAGACCTCGGATCACGAGTCCTATATTTTCAAAGAAAAAACGGGCTGATCTTTGTCTGAAGGTGCCGTTTTCTGCGCACAGCGACGGCTGAAGTTATAAAAAAGTAAGAAATAATGTGAAAATTTCGATAGAGCTCCGCTTCTAAGCGTGGTAATATTATATGGACTAAGCTATTGCAATCTGATAGCTTTGTTTGTATATTATCTTATTGTGCAGTCATATGCGTATGTGGCCGCAGTAAAACAGGTTATCTTATATAATGAATATATATGAGGGATTGAAGGAGGAAGATTATGCTTGAGATTAAGCTTCCTGAGTCAGAGGCAGCTGCAAAGATTATCGTCGTAGGTGTTGGTGGCGCAGGTAACAACGCGGTAAACCGCATGGTGACGGATGGTATCGTGGGCGTCGAGTTCATCGGCATCAATACCGATAAGCAGGCGCTTCAGTACAGCCAGGCACCGACCACGATGCAGATCGGCGAGAAGCTGACGAAGGGACTCGGCTGCGGCGGCAGACCAGAGGTAGGCGCGAAGGCGGCAGAGGAGAGCTCTGAGGATATCACGGCCGCACTGCAGGGTGCCGATATGGTATTCGTTACCTGTGGTATGGGTGGCGGAACCGGAACCGGTGCAGCACCGGTCATCGCGAAGATCGCGAAGGATATGGGTATCCTGACCGTCGGCGTCGTGACGAAGCCGTTCCGTTTCGAGGCTCGTCAGCGTATGACGAACGCCATCGACGGCATCAAGAAGCTGAAGGAGTCCGTAGACACCCTGATCGTCATCCCGAATGATCGTCTTCTGGAGATCGTTGATCGCAGAACCACGATGCCGGATGCACTGAAGAAGGCCGACGAGGTTCTCCAGCAGGCTGTACAGGGTATCACGGATCTGATCAATGTTCCGGGCCTCATCAATCTCGACTTCGCGGATGTTTCTTCTGTTATGAAGGATAAGGGTGTCGCACATGTCGGCATCGGCGCAGCCAAGGGTGACGAGAAGGCAACCGAGGCGGTGAAGATGGCGATCTCCAGCCCGCTTCTCGAGACCACCATCGAGGGCGCAACGGATGTGATCATCAACATCTCCGGCGATATCTCCCTCGTAGAGGCAAACGAAGCCGCTTCCTATGTAGAGGAGCTGGCAGGTGATAATGCAAACATCATCTTCGGTGCGATGTATGACGAGAATGCCCAGGATGAGTGTAAGATCACCGTCATCGCAACCGGTATCGAGGATTCTGCGGCTACCAGCTCTGCATTTGATATGCTGAAGAAGCCGGCACAGCCGAAGGCAGCTGCAGGCGCAGCAGCACAGACACCGGCAGCAGAGCCGACGGTCAGACCGACGATGCCGAGCTTCCTGAACGGAAACACCAGCTTCCAGCCGCAGCTTCGTCCGACGACACCGGTGACGGCAGCACCGCAGGAGCAGACGCTTACACAGAGTGCAGCACCGGCGCAGGCGCAGCAGCCGACCTTCCGTCCGCAGCAGAATAAGGAAATGTCCATCAATATTCCGGACTTCCTGAGAAACAGAAAGTAATCACTTCATCCCTGAAGATAGAAATGAGAGGCTATGTCTTTACGGCATAGCCTTTTTCGTGCTATGATGGATGACGATTTTGTGTATTTTTTTAGATTATTGAGGATAGAATGGCAAGTTTAAAAGAAGAAATCGAGAAGAGACGTACGTTTGCGATTATTTCTCACCCGGATGCCGGTAAGACGACACTGACGGAGAAGTTCCTCCTGTATGGAGGTGCGATCAATCTCGCAGGTACCGTCAAGGGTCGTAAGGCGACCAAGCATGCGGTTTCCGACTGGATGGAGATCGAGAAGCAGAGAGGTATCTCGGTTACCTCCTCGGTGCTTCAGTTTAATTATGAAGGAAAGTGCATTAATATCCTGGATACACCGGGACATCAGGACTTCTCGGAGGATACCTACCGAACCCTGATGGCGGCCGACAGTGCCGTCATGGTCATCGATGGTGCGAAGGGTGTCGAGCCGCAGACCATCAAGCTGTTCAAGGTCTGCGTGATGCGCCATATCCCGATTTTCACCTTCGTCAACAAGTTTGACCGTGAGGCCCGGGACCCGTATGAGCTGCTCGATGAGATCGAGAACGTCCTTGGTATCCATACCTGTCCGATCAACTGGCCGATCGGCTGTGGACGTAACTTCAAGGGCGTCTATGACCGTGAGACGGAGATGGTGGAGCTCTTTACGGCAAATGCCGGCGGTACGAAGGCTGTGGCCGAGCAGGATGTTTCCATCAACGATCCGGGACTGAAGGATATGGTCGGCTTTGAATATTATGACAAGCTGCAGGAGGATCTGGAGCTTCTCGATGGCGCCTCCGATGAGTATGATCAGGAGCGTGTTGATCGCGGAGACCTGACGCCGGTTTTCTTCGGATCGGCCCTTACCAACTTCGGTGTACGGACCTTCCTCGAGCACTTCCTGAAGATGACACTGCCGCCACTTCCGAGAAACAGTGACCAGGGCATCATCAATCCGGTGGACGAGGCATTCTCTGCCTTCGTGTTCAAGATCCAGGCCAATATGGATCCGAAGCATCGTGATCGTGTCGCATTCATGCGCATCTGCTCCGGTGAATTCGACGCCGGCATGGAAGTCAATCATGTGCAGACCGGCCGTAAGGTGAAGCTGAGTCAGCCGACCCAGATGATGGCGGATGAGCGAAAGATCGTGGAGAAGGCCTATGCGGGCGATATCATCGGTATCTTCGACCCGGGCATCTTCTCCATCGGTGATACACTGGAGCTTTCGAGTAAGAAGTTCCGCTATGAGGGTATCCCGACCTTCGCGCCGGAGCACTTCGCGCGTGTGCGCCAGATGGACACCATGAAGCGGAAGCAGTTTGTGAAGGGTATCTCGCAGATCGCGCAGGAAGGTGCGATCCAGATCTTCCAGGAGTACAACACCGGTATGGAAGAGATCATCGTCGGTGTCGTCGGTGTTCTCCAGTTCGAGGTACTGAGCTTCCGTCTGAAGAACGAGTACAATGTTGAGATCAAGCTCGACCAGCTGCCATATGGCTATATCCGCTGGGTGGAGAACTACACCGAGGTTGACATTGACCACATCCAGGGAACCTCCGACATGAAGATCGTAAAGGATCTGAAGGATCGTCCGCTGCTGCTGTTTGCGCACGAGTGGTCCGTCGGTATGGTACTCGAGCGGAATAAGGAACTGAAGCTGACGGAATTCAGCCGGAACTGAGGCGGTTTCTACTATTAAAAACGGGAACCGGTGGCTGTGTACGCTGGTTTCCGATGAAAAAACGGTCATCTGACAGGGATGATCATAGTTGAAAGGACAGACTGTTATGAATGAGAAGGTAAACAAGTGGATCGAAGAGCACATCGATGAGTATACGCAGGATCTGATCGATTTCTGCTCGATCAATTCGGTAAAGGGTGCATATGAGGAAGGAAAGCCATACGGTGACGGTTCCTTCGATGCACTGAACTTCGGTATCGAGCTGGCCGCGAAGTACGGCTTCCCGGTTCAGAGTTACGATGGTTATGTAGGCACAGCAGACTTCGATGCCTCTCTTCCGAGATGCCTCGATATGCTGGCACATACCGATGTCGTACCGGCAGGCGAGGGCTGGACGGTGACGGAGCCGTTTAAGCCGATCGTGAAGGACGGCCGTATCTATGGCCGTGGCACCTCCGACGATAAGGGACCGCTTCTCTGCGCACTGTATGCGATGCGTGCGCTGAAGGAGACTGGTGTCGAGCTGAAGAAGGGCGTACGTCTCATCATGGGTGCAGATGAGGAGACCGGCTCCGGTACCGATATCGCGAAGTACTATGCGACCGAGCCGGAGGCAGAGATGACCTTCTCTCCGGATGCAGAGTTCCCGCTCATCAATATCGAGAAGGGCCAGTTCCGCGGCACGATTTCGAAAAATGTGGAGGAGTCGACTGCACTTCCACGTCTCGTTTCACTCGAGGCAGGTCTCGCACTGAATGCCGTTCCGCAGAAGGCGACCCTTCGTTTCGAGGGCCTCGATATGAACCTCGCAGAGGCGCCGATGAACGAGGTCAGCGCGCTCTGCGGCGTAGAGTGCACACAGACCGGTGTGGATGAAATCACGATCGTCGGTGTATCTGCCCACGCGTCTACTCCGGAGGGTGGTAAGAATGCAGGTCTCGCAGCGATGATCCTGGCGACGAAGCTGCCGCTCGCTGCCTGTGCACAGGTCGATGCGATCAAGGCCATGCTGGAGATCTTCCCATGGGGAGAGACCGACGGTGCGCATCTCGGCATCAAGATGGAGGATGCAGAGTCTCATGCACTGACCTGCACACCGGATCTCTATCATGTGGATCCGACCTATGTCGAAGTGAAGTTCGACAGCCGTACACCGGTGATGGCGACGAAGGAGAACTGCCAGGATGCAGCCGAGAAGACGGCGCATGCGCATGGCTTCGATTTCGAGACACCGGGTATGATCCCGCCACACAGAGTGGCTGCAGACAGTGAATTCGTTCAGAAGCTGCTGCATGCTTATGAGCATGTGACCGGTCTCAAGGGTGAGGCGATGGCCATCGGCGGCGGTACCTACGTTCATGACATCAAGAACGGTGTGGCATTCGGTGCCGTTCTTCCGGGCATCGACACGCACATGCATGGTGCGGATGAGTTCTTCGACCTCGAGAACATCGTGCTTGCCACCAAGGTCTATGCCGAGGCAATCATAGAGCTCTGCTCATAATATATAAAGAAGCATCGAGAGTCGAGTCCGCTATAGGCATGCCCTATAGCGGACTATTGTTATAATGTATTTGCTTTTAGCTTATAGAAGTCGTAAACTGTGGACATTAAAAAGAGGCGGCGAGTGAAAGACGTCGAACCCGCGGCCTCGGGAGGATGTAGTATGGCAAAGGGTGATAAGATCATCCGGATGGTGAATATGGGCAAGACCTTCCACACCTCGAGTGGGGACGTGAATGCGCTCGATGACATCAATCTGGATATTCTGGAGGGCTCGGTACAGGGTATCATCGGTCTCTCTGGTGCGGGCAAGTCGACACTGGTCCGCTGTATCAATTATCTCGAGGTCCCGACGAGCGGACAGGTTCTCTTCGAGGGCAAGTCCCTCGGGGATATGAGCGATAAGGAGGTCCGGGAGGCGCGTCGCAAGATGGGCATGATCTTCCAGCAGTTCAACCTGCTGGATCAGCGGAATCTTCTTCGGAATGTTACCTTCCCGCTGGAGATTGCAGGGGTCGAGAAGAAAAAGGCACAGGAGCGGGCGATGGAGCTGCTGAAGCTCGTCGGCCTCGAGGACAGGGTAAAGAACTATCCGTCCCAGCTGTCCGGTGGACAGAAGCAGCGTGTGGCGATCGCACGGGCGCTCGCGACGAATCCAAAGGTGCTCCTCTGTGATGAGGCGACCTCGGCGCTGGATCCGAAGACCACGAAGCAGATCCTCGATCTTCTGAAGAAGATCAATCAGGAGATGGGCGTCACGGTCATCGTCATCACGCATCAGATGTCCGTCATCGAAGCCATCTGTGATAATGTCGCCATCATTGACCACAGTCACATCGCGGAAAGCGGTCCGGTATCGGAGGTCTTCAGTAACCCGAAGACAGAGATCGGACGCCGCCTGATCCTCGGCGATGGCAATGCGAATGCGATCCAGCCGGTGAACTTCGGTGACAGCAGGAATCCGAAAATCCGCATCATCTTCGACGGACAGAAGGCGCACCGTCCGATCATCTCGGACATCGTGCTGAGCTGCAACGCGCCGGTCAATATCCTCTTCGCCAACACGAAGGAGGTCGAGGGAAAGGCCGTCGGTCAGATGGTCGTAGAGCTTCCGGACAGTGTGGAGGAGGCAGAGCGCATCACCCACTATCTGAGAACGAACGATATCCGTTTTGAGGAGGTGAAGTAAGATGGATGCATCATCGATTTCCATGTATCTGAAGGAGACCTGGGCCACCATCTATATGACCCTGATCTCGAGCAGTATTTCGTACCTGATCGGCATCCCGCTGGGCGTGATCCTCGTGGTGACGGACAAGGATGGTATCCATCCGATGACACCGGTCCATACGGTGCTCGGTGTGCTCATCAACATCTTCCGTTCGATTCCGTTCCTGATCCTGCTCGTCATGGTGCTGCCGCTGACGAAGATGCTCGTCGGCACGACACTGGGACCGAAGGCCATCATTCCACCGCTGATCATCGCGTCGGCGCCGTACATCGGACGTATGGTGGAGTCGAGTCTGAAGGAGGTCAATGCCGGCGTCATCGAGGCAGCGAAGTCCATGGGCGCGACGAATACGCAGATCATTTTCAAGGTGCTGCTTCCGGAAGCGAAGCCGAGTCTTCTCGTCGGTGCAGCCATCTGTATCACGACGATCCTCAGTTACTCGGCGATGGCCGGTTTCGTCGGTGGTGGCGGACTCGGTGCGATCGCACTGAACTATGGCTACTATCGTTATCAGACCGACATCATGCTGATCGCGGTCGCAGTACTGGTGATCCTCGTACAGATCATTCAGGAATTCTGGATGCGCTTAAGTGCGAAAACCGATAAGCGGGCCAGAAATTAAAACAGTATATTCTGCGGTTCCTCTGATTTCCTGTGCAGGGCATCTCTGGCTGACAACATGGTTAGACATCTCAGGAAGACATCGAAGGAAACCAACGTGTGGTGAAGATACAAGTCTCTGCCACGCCGGAGGAATCCCGCTGGATATAAATAAACGATGCATATGGTATCGAAGAACCGGTCGAGGACCGGTGAGGAGGAAAAAATTATGAAGAAGAACATCACACTTGCACTTGCTGCTGTTCTCGCTGCTGCATCCCTTGCAGCCTGCGGTTCATCCAGCACACCAGAGGCAACCACTGCTGCAGCTACTACCGCTGCTGCAACCGAAGCAGCGACCGAAGCTGCAAGCGAGGCTGCGACAGAGGCTGCTGCGGAGACGACAGCTGCTGCAGAGGCATCCGATGCCATCGAGCCGCTCGCTGAGCCGGTAGACATCAAGATCGGTGCGACCCCAAGCCCGCACGCAGAGATCCTCGAGGCTGCAAAGGATGACCTTGCGGCTGCAGGCATCAACATCGAGATCGTAACCTACAACGATTATGTGCAGCCGAACCTCGCAACCGAGCAGGGTGAGATCCAGGCAAACTACTTCCAGCACCAGCCATACCTCGATGATTTCAATGCAGAGAACAAGACCAGCCTGGTATCTGTAGGTAAGATCCACTATGAGCCGTTCGGCATCTATGCCGGCAAGTCTTCTGATCTTGCAAACATCGCCGATGGTGCACAGATCGCTGTTCCGAACGACACCACCAATGAGGCACGTGCCCTTCTCCTTCTTCAGGACAACGGCATCATCACCCTGAAGGATGGTGCTGGTCTCAAGGCCACCAAGCAGGATATCGTCGAGAACCCGCATAAGGTAGAGCTTCTCGAGGTTGAGGCTGCACAGATTCCGAGATCCATCGATTCCGTAGACTTCGCCTGCATGAACGGTAACTACGCGATCGAGGCCGGCTTCAAGCCATCCGATGCACTGGTTCAGGAGGATCCGAACTCCGAGGCTGCACAGACCTATGGTAACATCGTCGCTGTAGCAGAGAAGGACAAGGATGCCGAGTGGGCGAAGAAGCTCGTCGAGGTTCTTCAGTCGAAGAAGGTTTCCGACTTCATCAACGAGAAGTATGAGGGCGGTGTTATCCCTCTTCAGTAAATCAGGAAAGCGCGGGTGAGAGACGGCCATAAGCGTCGATTTCGCCTGCATTGTCCAGACACAGGAAAAGAGCGACAGGCTCCGGAGAGATACTCCGGGGCCTGTTTTTTCGTGCGTTCGACGAGCCGCGCGGGTATGTGAAGCGGACGGATATAAAAAAGAGGATGGAAAAGACGGGGGCCATAACTTTTGCATTTGGCCCTTTCTATTTTGCTTCTGTCGTAGTATAGTAGACTCTGCACACAAGATATGGTATATGAGCGGTAGCACAGAAGCAATATTTTGTAAACCGTTAACTATAAAAAAGAAAAATCCGCCGGGCGGAATAAAAGAGAAAAGGGAGTAAATGTCATGGGAACACAGGAAAAGGACCTCGCGTCGAGGCAGAACGTCATCAAGCGAAATGGTAAGGAGGTAAACTTCGATATCTCAAAGATCGCAAACGCGATCCGGAAGGCGAACAAGGAGGTCGAGCCGATCTACCAGATGAACGAGTACCAGATCGACGGCATCGCGGAGAATGTAGCAGGCCAGTGCGCGAAGCTGGATCGTGCGGTTTCCGTCGAGGAAATCCAGGATATGGTCGAGACCGGCATCATGGAGATGCGTGGCTATGAGGTCGCACAGAAGTATGTGCGCTACCGCTATACCCGTGAGCTGGCGCGTAAGGCGAATACCACCGATGAAGAGATCCTTTCCCTCCTCGATCAGTCAAACGAAGAGGCGAAGCAGGAAAACTCGAATAAGAATCCGGTGATCAACTCCACACAGCGTGACTACATGGCCGGCTATGTATCGAGAGACCTCACCAGCCGTGTGCTTCTTCCGGAGGAGATCACGAAGGCACACCGCGAGGGCATCATCCACTTCCATGATTCCGACTACTTCGCACAGCGTGAGCACAACTGTGACCTCGTGAACCTCGAGGATATGCTGCAGAACGGTACCGTGATCTCCGGCACCATGATCGAGAAGCCGCACAGCTTCTATACGGCCTGCAATATCACGACACAGATCATCGCACAGGTGGCCTCGAACCAGTATGGCGGACAGTCCTTCACCCTCAGCCACCTGGCACCGTTTGTGGACGTATCCCGTCAGAAAATCACGGGCCGCGTGCTGGAAGAGAATGCGGAGGCCGGCGTCAGCATGACCGACGAGCAGGTACGAAAGGTCGTGGAGAAGCGCCTGGAGGAAGAGGTCGTACGTGGTGTACAGACCATCCAGTATCAGATGATCACCCTCATGACCTGTAACGGCCAGGCACCGTTTGTTACGATGTTCATGTACCTCGATGAGGTACCGGCAGGCCAGACCCGTGATGACCTCGCGATGGTCATCGAGGAGGTCCTGAAGCAGCGCATGCAGGGCGTCAAGAATGAGAAGGGTGTCTGGATCACACCGGCCTTCCCGAAGATCATCTACGCACTGGATGAGGACAATATCTATCCGGAGAGCAAGTACTACTACCTGACGGAGCTGGCAGCGAAGTGTACCGCGAAGCGCATGGTGCCGGATTACATCTCGGCGAAGAAGATGCGGGAGTATAAGGGCGATGTTTATCCGTGCATGGGCTGTCGTTCCTTCCTGACACCGGATAACGAGCAGCAGCCGGAGGGCCTCTGCAACGATGATAATAAGGCGGATGCCGGCAATTTCGCGAAGGGCCAGCATAAGTATTATGGCCGTTTCAACCAGGGCGTCGTCACGATCAACCTCGTGGATGTCGCCTGCTCTGCACATGGCGATATGGAGGCCTTCTGGCGTATCTTCGATGAGCGCCTGGAGCTCTGCCATCGTGCACTTCGTATCCGTCATGAGCGCCTGATGGGCACCACCTCGGATGTCGCACCGATCCTCTGGCAGTATGGTGCACTGGCACGCCTCAAGAAGGGCGAGAAGATCGATAAGCTTCTTTTCGGAAACTACTCCACCCTTTCCCTCGGCTATGCCGGCCTCTACGAGATGTGCGTACGGATGACCGGAAAGTCCCATACGGATCCGGAGGCGAAGCCGTTTGCGCTGAAGGTCATGCAGCATCTGAACGACAAGTGCGCGGAGTGGAGAAAGGAAGAGAACATCAGCTACTCCCTGTACGGTACACCGATGGAGTCGACGACCTACAAGTTCGCGAAGGCACTTCAGAAGCGCTTCGGTATCATCGAGGGCGTCACGGATCACAACTACATCACGAACTCCTATCATGTAAACGTTCGTGAGAAGATCGATGCCTTCACGAAGCTGAAGTTCGAGGCGGACTTCCAGAAGCTCTCACCGGGTGGTGCCATCTCCTACGTCGAGGTGCCGAATATGCAGAACAACATCCCGGCGGTGCTCAGCGTCATGAAGTTCATCTACGATAACATCATGTACGCCGAGCTCAACACGAAGTCGGATTACTGCGAGTGCTGCGGCTACGACGGAGAGATCCAGATCATCGAGGATGAGCACGGTAAGCTGATCTGGGAGTGCCCGAACTGCGGAAACCGTGATCAGTCGAAGATGTCGGTCGCACGCAGAACCTGCGGATACATCGGCACACAGTTCTGGAACCAGGGCCGTACGCAGGAAATCAAGGACAGAGTGCTTCATCTGTAAAACGATAACTCTATCTCAAATATAGTAACCCTATCGAAATAAGACGCAGAACAGCTGGATCGGGTGACCGATGCAGCTGTTCTGGAATCGTCATGAGGTGCAGAGATGCATTATGCAGAAATACAGTATTTTGATATCGCGAACGGGCCGGGCGTCCGTGTGAGCCTGTTTGTTTCGGGCTGCACACATAAGTGCCCGGGCTGCTTCAATGAAATCGCCTGGCCCTTTGATTATGGTCAGGAATTCACGAAGGAAACCGAGGATGAGATCCTCCGAAACCTGGCCGATCCGGCCTACCAGGGCCTGACGCTGCTCGGCGGGGAGCCGATGGAGCCACAGAATCAGCCGGCCGTGCTGTCCCTCGTCCGTCGCTTTAAGGCCATGTATCCGGAGAAGGATCTCTGGTGCTTCACCGGTTATCTCTACGACCGGGATCTCCTCGGCAGGATGGTGACAGAGCTGCCGGAGACGAAGGAGCTTCTGAGCTATATCGATGTGCTCGTGGATGGGCCGTTTATCATGGCGGAGAAGGATGTGACCCTGCTGTTCAAGGGCTCGCGGAATCAGCGGACCATCGATGTGCAGAAGTCGCTGCAGGCAGGCCACATCATACAGTGGGATCCGGGCGAAGACACAACAATTTCACATACGGCGCATCTCTAGATGTGGTATACTTATGGGGCTGTGAGGAACAGCCCCGTTTTTATTTTACGCACGCAAAGCGTCCGGCTTCGTACCAGCTCCGGCTGGTGAAGACGATACCGGATGTCTGCATTGAACTGAAATGCGTGCATGTTAAAGGATATCCATGGAGGATAAGGCCTATGATGACAAATGCTCAGATTCGTGCCTTCGCCCGGAACCAGCTGCGCGGCAACTGGGGTGCGGTGATCGGTGCCGGCTTTCTGATTCTGTTTTCGATGTTCGCATATTTCGCAGTGCTGTATGCGGTCGTTGTTCTCGGCAGTTTTTCACCGCTGTTCGGGCGTTCCACGCTCTGGTCACTTCGGATGGATCCGGCGCTGCCACTCGCCATTCTGGTACTGATCGGTATCGTGATCGCTGCCCTCCTCTTTCTCGGGCTCTGGCTCTATGCCGGCCTGTCGCTCGGCATGCAGCAGATGTATTTCGCGGTCGCACGTGGCCGTCGTGTCCGCGCGACGGATGTGTTTCATGGCTTCCGGAGCCTGTCGCACATGACGCACTTCTTCGGCACGCTCCTCGTGATCTGGTTCATCCAGATCCTGCTCGAGACCCCGCAGCTCGTGATCGGGCATCGTTATGGTACCGTCACCTTCGATTACCGCGTGACCCAGACGATCACGAGCTTCATCGTGTATGTGATCGGTCTGTACCTCTCGATGGCTGCGCTGGCCTCCGCGGATCATCCGTCGATGCATACCTGGACGGCGATCCGGACCTCGCTCCATATGATGCGGAATAAGAAGCTGAAGCTGCTCGGCCTGTATCTCAGCTTTTTCGGCTGGGTACTGCTCATGGTCTTCACCCTCGGCCTCGCGGGCATCTTCGTCCAGCCGTACCTCAGTCAGGCCGTGACGATCTTCTACCTCAGCGCCTACAGTGACGACTATCCGTCCGGTGTCGAGGAGGGAGAGTACCGCGAGCTGGACGAAGCAGACTATCGTGAAGTGAAGGAGCCTGCAACCCACGCGGCGCAGGATACGGACGTTCACATGACAGAAGAGAAACCTGCATCTCGAAGCTTCGATGATGTACGTAGAGAATATACGCAGGAAAGCGTAGGAACAGACACGGATACAGAAGGAGAGAATCTATGAAGTGCCCGTTTTGTAATGCAGAGGATACCCGGGTCATCGACTCCAGACCGGCGGATGAGAACACCGCCATCCGTCGACGCCGCCAGTGCGAGGTATGTGGCAAGCGCTTCACCACCTATGAGAAGCTCGAAACCATGCCGATGATGGTGATCAAGAAGGATCAGAGCCGTGTGCCGTACGACCGCTCGAAGATCGAGGCCGGCATCATCCACAGCTGCCACAAGCGCCCGATCTCTACGGCACAGATCAACCGGATGGTGGACGAGATTGAGAACGAGATTTTTTCGACCGGTGAGAAGGAGGTCCCGACCTCCCGCATCGGTGAGCTCGTCATGGATAAGCTGAAGTCCGTGGATCAGGTCGCCTATGTCCGCTTCGCCTCGGTGTACCGGGAGTTTAAGGACGTCAATACCTTCGTGGAGGAGATCGGCAAGCTGCTCACGAATCAGGCACAGCACAGCAGTGCCGAGTGAGCTCGGTACAGCATGGAGAGACAGAGCGGAGAGTGTATGGAAAAGGTAAAAGTATGTGTTCCGATCACCGGACAGAATCAGACAGAGATTGAGTCGCAGGCACGGGCCATCGCTGCGACCGATGCAGACATCGTGGAGTGGCGTTTCGATCTCGCGACGGCACTGTATCCGTCGGTACAGGCGGCCAATGCACACACTCGGGATGCCGCGGAAGACGGCAGCCGTGCAGACATCGATGCGGCTTCGGCTGATGCCCGGCAGCTGCAGGCGATGATCGCACGGCTTCGGACACTGATTCCCGGAAAGGAGCTGCTCTTTACGATCCGGACACAGCGACAGGGAGGAAGCTTTCCGAACGATGCCATGGCATATCGGCAAATCTGTACCCGGGCGCTTCACTCCGGAAATCTCGATTATCTCGATCTCGAGGATACGACGCCGGCAGAGGACAGCCGGGCGCTGATTACGCTTGCCCACGAAAAGGGTGTGCGCGTCATCGCGTCCTACCATGATTTCGAGAAGACAGCGGCGGTCGAGGAGATCCTCGAGAAGCTGCGCGCGCTTCGTGCGATGGGGGCCGATATCCTGAAGACGGCCTACATGCCGGTGAAAACCTCGGATGTCGCTGCACTGCTCCTTGCGACGGCCCGTTTCCGGGAGGAGGATGCGGCGGAACACCCGCTCATCACGATGTCGATGGGCGAGATCGGCCAGATCAGCCGACTCGTCGGTGGGGCCTTCGGCTCCATGCTCACCTTTGCGACGGTCGGAGAGTGCAGCGCTCCTGGGCAGCTGCCGATCGACGCGGTGCGGGCAGCGCTGGCACAGCTTTCATTACATTAACACAAGGAAAAACGGAAGGGCTTCCGACAGAAGTGCAGAGCTTCTGCCGGAAGCTCTTTTACGCATCCAGGGATTGCTATATGGACAGATTCACCAGTTTCGGTTGTAAAACCCGAATCACTATGGTAATATATTCCAGTATTATAACGCTGGATCCTGTTCTGCTTAAGCAGGATTCATCCAGGTGGCTCCTGGAACGTCATATCAAACTGGAACGTGCTGCTTCGTTCCAATCATATTAAAGGGGGATTTTAATATGGCAGAAGACAAAAACTCTAGAAGTGGGCTCTGGCTCGGTGGCCTTCCTTGGTGGCAGGCTCTCATTTGTATCGTACTGGTACTTCTTCCGGTCTATGTGACGAAGATGAAGGACGGTAACCCGGTGATGCTGGCCGCGACGACCATGACATCGGTACTGGGTATCTGCTTCGGTTTCGCTGTGATCTTTAACGAGATCGGTGAGCGTGTTCCGATCTGGAACAAGTACATCGGTGGCGGACTTCTCGCAACCTTCTTCGGTGTTGCACTCCTCAGACAGTTCGGTCTGATCCCGGAGGCAGGACTCGATGCAATCAACTCCTTCATCTCAGATGATGCGAATTTCCTTGAACTCTTCATCGTTATGCTGATTGTCGGCTCCGTGCTTTCACTCGAGCGTGACATTCTGCTCCGTTCCTTCGCAGGTTATATCCCGGCGATCCTCGGCGGACTTCTCGTAGCAGCGATTCTCGGTGGCATCACAGGTGCCATCTTCGGTATTCCGTTTGCAGATACCCTGATCAAGTACACACTTCCGATCATGGGTGGTGGTAATGGTGCAGGTGCCGTTCCGCTTTCTCAGATCTATGAGCAGGTAACCGGTGACGCGGCAGCGAACTACTATTCCTTCGCGATCATCGTACTGACCATCGCAAACATCTTCTGTATCATCGCTTCCGCAGCGCTGAACGCGCTCGGTGAGAAGGTTCCGACCCTGACCGGTGATAAGAAGACCCTGATCCGTGGTGCAGAGGAGCTTGCAAGAGATGATCAGAAGGTAAAGACCGACAACACTGACCTCGCAGGTGCACTTCTTCTTGCATTCGCATGCTTCGCTGTCGGCGAGCTCATGAGCGGTAAGGTTCTTCCGAAGATCGCAGGTGCACCGATTCATAAGTATGCATATATGATCGTGTTCGTTGTCATCCTTGCAGCGACCGGTCTCATCCCTGCCAGAGTACGTGCAGGTGCGAAGAGACTTCAGAGCTTCTTCTCCGGCCAGCTTGGTATCATCATCATGGTCGGCATGGGTGCAGACTTCAACCTCGCAGAGCTCTTTAACGCGATCGCTCCGAAGAACATCATCATGGCACTCATGATCGTCATCGGTGCCATCATCGGTTCCGCAGCGGTTGGTTACCTCGTAGGCTTCTATCCGATCGACTCTGCAATCACCGCTGGTCTTTGCATGGCAAATCGTGGCGGTAACGGCGACCTCGCCTGCCTCGGTGCTGCAGACCGTATGGATCTGATCGCTTACTCACAGCTTTCTTCTCGTCTTGGTGGTGGTATCGTCCTCATCATCGCAGCCTTCGTATTCTCCTTCATGCTGTAATACGCGCTGTAGAGAAACTGACAATTGAATATGGCAGAACCATAAGCAGCTGGTTCAGTATGGGTCGTCCATCGCGGGCGACCCTTTTTGATAAGAACTACATCACATCCATAAAGGGGGATTTTCCATGATCGTTTACTACAAGCGGATGGCGAACGCCATCATGCTTCTCGGCGCGGTGCTCGGCGGCGTCCTCGGCCTCATCTATTTTCACGGGCAGATTCTGAATAACCCGGACAAGACGACGGTGTTCGTCTGGGCACTCTGGATATTCGCCGGTGTCATCATCGGGCGTCTGCTCGCCGCGATGCTTGCAAATAAACGTCTGCAGGCGGTGCAGAAGCAGCTCTATACGGACGCAGACCCGGCGGGCTTCCTGCAGAACTTCGAGGAAGTCAATGCCCGTGTGCCGAAGAACCTCGCAGAGTATGCGAACGGTCAGCACTGGGTTTCCTTCGCGAAGGAAGCCCTCGGTGATTTCGAGGGTGCCTGGGATGCGGTGAAGGACCTGAAGCCGGACGAGCTTCGCATTCATGCGCTGACGAGCTCTGCGCTCATCGTGAATCAGAAGGCGAATCTCCAGATCCTGCGCGGGGATCTCGAGGCGGCCAGCTTCCAGATCGAGGATCTGAAGAAGCTGAAGCTGGTTTCGGAAAAGCGTGCCGCACGTCTCGCTGAAAACCTCGCACAGCAGATTCGTGTTCACGAGGCCCGGATCGCCGCAGCAGAGGGCCGGGCGGATGCGGATATCCCGTACCTCGAGGAGGAGATCCAGTACGCCGGAAATGTCATCTACCGGAAGGAGATGCAGCTTACGCTCGCCGAGTACGCGCTTCGTACCGGTGATCAGGAGAAGGCGCGTGCTTACCTTCACGACATCATCGCCGACCGGAAGGGCCTCTATACCGAAAAACGCGCCGACGAACTGCTCGCACATCCGGAGGCATATACGAGATATACAAAGGCCATCCTCGATGCGCAGGGCGAGAAGATCGGTGAAGAGGACAGTGACGGCTTCGTGGTGATCCGGGAGTGATAAAAATAGTGGATTTATCTTGCAAGAAGTATGAATATCTGCTATGACTTATATGCCCGTAGATTCTGACGGGCATATTTTTTTGAACATCAGGAATACATGAGATCTGCAAAAGGGCAGATCGCCTTTTCGGCATCTTTACGAGTGTGTATGCTTCGTATGCGTGCATGAGGGGCAGGAGGAGTGGAAATGAAAATCGAAGCGAAGAAGGATCTGCGCCGGCTGATCACGGTGGTGCTGGCCTCACTCTTGATGGCGATCAATATCAAGACATTTGTCCGTACCGGTGGACTCTACCCGGGTGGTGCGACGGGACTGACGATCCTGATCCAGCGTATCAGCCAGATGTATCTGCCGCATGAGATTCCGTACTCGCCGATCAATATCCTGCTGAATGCGATCCCGGTCTACATCGGTTTCCGCTTCATCGGAAAGAAGTTCACCTTCTTCTCGCTCATCATGATTCTCCTGACCGGCTTTTTCACTGATCTGATGCCGGCGCACGTCATCACCTATGACACCCTGCTGATCGCCATCTTCGGCGGTATCATCAACGGTGTGGTCATCAGCCTCTGCTTAAGCGTGGACGCGACGACCGGTGGTACGGATTTCATCGCCATCTACCTCAGCCAGAAGCGCGGGATGGAAACCTGGAATCTGATTCTCGGCTTCAATGTCCTGATTCTCGGTGCCGCAGGCATGCTTTTCGGCTGGGACAAGGCACTGTATTCAATCGTCTTCCAGTACGTATCGACCCAGACCCTGCACACCCTCTACCGTGATTTCCAGCGTCAGACACTCTTTATCGTCACCGACAAGGCAGAGGAAATCGCGAAGATGATCTTCAATGAGACCCATCACGGTGCGTCCATTATGCAGGCGGAGGGTGCCCATGAGCATAAGAATCATCAGGTGCTCTACTCCGTCATCGCAGCCGACAGTGCCCGCCATGTCATCAAGCGCATCCGGGAGATCGATGCCCATGCCTTCGTGAACTCCATCCGCACGACCGAGCTCGCCGGACGCTTCTATATGAAGCCGAAGGATTAAATCCGAATAAAGGAAAAAGCCGCGCACAGTCATATGCTGTGGGCGGCTTTTTATCAGTTGAATTTCTTTCGGAGAATCTCGAGCAGGTACTCGTCGGCCTTCGAGAGGAAGGCACCCTTCAGTGTGGCGATGCAGAGATCCCAGTAGGCCGGGTAGGAGGCATCGATGGAGAAGAAGGCAGGCGGGTTTTCGAAGCTGTTTGCGGCGACATATTCGGATGGGAGCATGGTTACACCCATGCCTTCGGCGGCGAGCTTCTCGAGACTCATGTAGTTTCGGCACAGGAGGCGGATCTCCGGCTGGATCCCAGCCTTCCGCAGCACGGAATCCGTGACATGACGGATACGCTGTTCCTTATGCAGGGTCAGCAGCGGCTGGTCAGCGAGCAACTTTACGTCCAGTACCGGATAAGGATAGCCCGGGGTCGGCACGGCCTTTTCAACCAGCGGATTATTCCGGGACATCGCGATGATAAAAGGATAGCGCTTCAGCACCTCATACTGAAGCGATGGGTTCGCGAGCACACCGTAGACCGGCGCATGCATGATGGAAAAGTCCATTTCGCCGGAGATCAGATGCTGTTCCTGCGGCTCGGTGGAGCCCTCGAACAGGTCGATGGTGATGCCCGGATAGAGGGCATTGTATTCCGGAAGAATCTGTGGCAGGACGATCGCACCGAGGTGATGCGTGACGCCGAAGCTGATATGGCCGACCTTCAGGTCGTTGATATCCGTGATTTCCGATGAAAAGTCATCATAGATCTTCAGCACTTGACAGGCCATCTGGTAGTACTTTTCACCGGCGAAGGTAAGCTTCAGACCATCGGGGCTGCGCACGAAGATCCTCGTGCCGATCGAGTCCTCGATGCGCTGCAGGGACTGCGAGAGCGAAGGCTGGGTGACGAAAAGTTTCTTTGCAGCCTTCGAGATATTGCCGGTATCGGCGGTGGTTTTTACATAGAGAAGTTCACGTGTGGTCATTATCTATCCTTCAATCTGGTTTACGTGCGGCGGAAAACATGCCAGCTGCTCCCGAAAGATACAGATGCATACCGGGAGTTCATCACTGCTTTTCGTTTTATACAAACAGATAAACTTAACTGTACCACAGCCGGGCCCGATATGCTAAGATAAATTGCACATGAAATGAAATTGACCCTGATCACGAGCGTGATCGGAACAAATCTGAGGTATCCGTTTTCGCCCACGCTCATTTCAGAAGCATTTGTAAAAGAAAGAGAAATGATATGAACAAAAACTATACCGCCATTCTTTTCGACCTCGATGGTACGATCATGGACTCTGGTCCTGGCATCATGAAATCGGTGCAGTATGCACTCGACCACTTCGGCTATCCGAATGAGCCGGAGGAGAAGCTCCGGAAGTTTGTCGGCCCGTCCCTCATGGACAGCTTCACAAACTTCTATGGCATGAATCCGCAGGACGCGGAGCGGGCCGTCGCCCTCTACCGCGAGGTCTATCCGACCGATGGCATCTTTGATGCCACTCCGTATGCAGGCATCGAGGATGTTTTTCGCGCGATTCAGGCGAGTGGCCGTAAGCTCGTCCTCGTGACCTCGAAGCCGCACATCTTCGCAGAGCGTATCCTCGAGCACTTCGGCTTTGCACCGTACTTCTGCTACCAGACCGGCCCGGAGCTTGGTGACCATGACAGCCGGAAGGCACGCCTCATCAACCGTGCCGTCGAAGCGCTGAAGCTCGACAAGGCGGACTGCGTCATGATCGGTGACCGTATGTTTGACATCGAGGGTGCCGTCGAGGCAGGCGTCGATTCCATCGGCGTCACCTACGGCTTCGGAGACCGTGCAGAGCTGGTCAATGCAGGCGCCAGCTACATCGTGGATTCCCCGAAGGAGATTCTCTCCGTGATCGGGATACAGTGAAAGGAGATATCTATGCTGAAGGATCTGGTTTTAAAGGACAGAAGCTATCGTGGCTATCATGAGGAACGCAAGGTGACGAGAGACGAGCTCATCGATATGGTGGATGATGCCCGTCTGACCGCGTCCGGTGGAAACAAGCAGCCGCTCAAGTATTATATTTCAACAGAGCAGGAGGTGGTGGAGGCCATCCTCGCGACGACGAAGTGGGCAGCCGCCCTTCCGGAGCTGCACCTTCCGAAGCCGGGCACACATCCGACCGCCTTCATCGTCATCCTGCAGGATACCGGCATTCAGCCGAACATGCGGGCAGCGATGATCGATGTCGGCATCACGGCACAGACGATCACACTGTCGGCGACCGAGAAGGGCCTCGGCTGCCTCATGATCCGGAACTTTGGACTGAAGCCGCTGACCGAGGTGCTGGGACTTCCGGAGCATCTTATACCGGTCCTGGTCATCGCAATCGGAGAACCGGCAGAGAAGATCGAGCTGGTGCCGGTACCGGAGAACGGCGACGTGAATTACTATCGCGATGAAAACGGCACCCACTACGTGCCGAAGCGCGCACTCGAGGACATCGTGCTGGAAAAGAAATAAGCGTGATTCAGAGGGCATGGCTACCGGAGAATCATAAGTGGAGAAGAGACGGACGTTCTGCGTTTGTCTCTTTTTTAGTCAGAAATACTTGAGTCAGGTAAAACTGAGTAAACACTGGTAAACCGTGATATGACGGTTGATCAGATAAATCTATGAATAAAAGAAGTATTCAGGTAAGGGTATTCCATTATGGAATGCCCTTATTTCTTTATTGCATTTCCTCTTCACGCGCGTGGCACAGTACAATCGAAGTACAGAATGATAAATAAATAACCGCTTTCATGACGGATCGTGATAGGAGCCATTTCTTTTCTGCCTCCGGCATCGCATATGCGAGACGATCCGAAGACAGACGGCCGCATGAAAAGAGTGGATGGAAACATGGTTTATTTCAGGAGGTAAACATGGGCGATTCATTAACGAGAAAGATCATCCGTTCCCACATGGTGAAGGGTTCGATGACCGCAGGCGAGGATGTATTTGTAAAGGTCGATCAGACCCTGACGCACGATATCAATGCGGTCATGACCTATCTCGGCTTCGAGCAGCTGGGCATCCCGACACAGGTGAAGACCTCGGTGTCGCATCTCGATCACAATCTGCTGTACATCGATTTCAAGACACCGGACGATCATAATTATCTTAGGACCATCGCAGAGAAGACCGGTGTGTATGTATCAAGACCAGGAAACGGTATCTGTCATATGGTGCAGACCTCCCGTTTTGCAACCCCGGGTGAGCTTCTGATGGGTGGCGACAGCCATACCCCATCGGGCGGTGCTGTCGGCATGCTGTCCATCGGCGTCGGCGGTATGGATATCACGACCGCAATGGCCGGTGTACCGATGCGTCTTACGATGCCGAAGGTCGTCAAGGTAAATCTTACAGGGAAGCTGAAGGCCGGCGTGAACGCAAAGGAAGTCGTCCTTGAGATGCTTCGCCGCGTCACCATCAAGGGTGGCCTCGGGAAGGTCTTCGAGTATGTGGGCGAGGGCGTGAAGACCCTGTCTGTCCCGGAGCGTCTCACCATCGCCAACATGGGCGCCGAGATGGGTGCCACCACCTCGATCTTCCCAGCGGACGAAGTCGTCAAGGCCTTTATGGAGGCGCAGGAGCGTGGTGAGCAGTATACCGAGTTTCTTCCGGATGCGGATGCCGAGTACGATGAGGAGATGAACCTCGACCTCAGCAGCCTCGAGCCCCTCATCGCCCTGCCACATCAGCCGGATAACGTCGTACCGATGAGCACACTCGAGGAGCATCCGGTCGTACAGCAGGTCTTCATGGGCTCCTGCACCAACGGCTCCTACAGCGATTTCGCGAAGGCCGCGCTCGTCATGCAGGGACGCCATGTCAGTGAGAATCTGCAGTGTACGGCAGGAATCGCCAGCAAGCAGATCTACAAGCAGCTTCTGAAGGATGGTTATCTCGATATGCTGATCGATGCCGGTGTACGTATCCTGGAGCTGAGCTGTGGACCATGCTGTGCCATCGGCCAGGTGCCGCCGACGAATGGTGTCGCCGTGCGTACCTCGAACCGTAACTTCCGTGGCCGTGCTGGTTCACCGAATGCCAATGTTTATCTCGTTTCACCGGAGACCGCAGCCGCAACGGCCATCAAGGGCACCTTCGCAACGGCGGAGGAAATCATGGGCGCAGATGTGGAAAAGCTCGCTGCGATCCAGGAGCCGGTACACTACATCGTTGATGATGCGATGATCATTCCACCGCTTTCGGAAGAGGAAAGAGAAAAGGTAGAGGTGCTGAAGGGACCGAACATCGCATTCCTGCCGGTTCCGGAAAAGCCGGAGAAGAACCTTCAGGTGAAGATCTCACTGAAGGCAGGGGACAATATTTCAACCGATGATATCACACCGGCCGGCGCCGAGTTCTCCTCGATGCGTTCGAACATCCCGCTGATGTCGAAGTACTGCTACAACCGTTACGATCCGAGCTTCTCTGAGCGTGCAAAGGAGCTTGGAAAGTCCATCATCGTCGGCGGTGAGAACTATGGTCAGGGATCCTCCCGTGAGCATGCCGCCATCAATCCGATGTACCTCGGCGTAAAGGTAGTCATCGCAAAGAGCATCGCCCGTATCCATAAGGGTAACCTTATCAATCATGGCATCGTACCGATGATTTTCGAGGATCCGGCCGATTATGACAAGCTGGATCAGATGGATGAGCTTGCCATCGATGATTTCACCGCGCAGATTCCGACACATGAGGTGATCGTACGCGATGTGACGAAGGATTTCAGCTTCAAGTGCCGCCTCGAGCTTTCCGATGCAGAGACCGCCGTCGTGCTCGCCGGTGGACAGCTTCGCTACCTGAAGCAGCAGCTCGTCGAGATGGGTGTGCTCAAGGCAGAGGACCTCGAGAAGTAAGAAGAACAGGAAGACATGACGCTGGACGCGGCGCTTTCGTGACCGCAGTGGCGTCGTGAGGATGCCGCGTCGGAAGCATTGGCTGTACAGTGTGAAGACCGGGCCAATAGAAAAAAACGGATACTTTAAATCAGCAGAATAGTATGAGGCAAACCTCCCTCGTGATGGTATGATAAAGACATCACGAAGGAGGTTTTTTATGCGGGACAGTGACTGGAAGATCATCTTTGAGCTGCACCAGAATCCGAGTATCACGAAGGTTTCGGGGCTTCTCTATAAGTCGCAGTCGGCGATTACGAAGCGGCTGCAGTCGATGGAGCAGGAGCTCGAGTGCCGGATCGTAGAGCGGACACCGCAGGGAGTGACGTTCACGAAGGAGGGCGAGTTCCTGTTTCAGATGGCGGAAAAGTATCTGCAGCTGGAAAATGAGACGCAGGAAGGGCTTCGGAAGATTCGGGCGCAGCATAAGGAAACGATTCTGCTGGGTTCTGCCTATACCTATACGAAGTACTCGCTCTATGATGTGCTGAATCCGTTTACGGCGGCGCACCCGAACATCAGCGTCCGGGTCATCAATAAGCAGAGCAATTATCTGTATGAGATGCTGATGGAGGGGAAGCTCGATGCGGCGTTTATCCGCTCTGATTATACCACTGGTGTATATCATGAGCTCGTGGACCATACGGCGGCGTACTGCGTGACGCGGGATCCGGTGGAGCTCGATGCGCTGCCATCGATGGAACAGGTGGCCTATCAGACCAATGAGAAAACCATCGGGAAGATCGAAGCGTGGTGGATGGAGCGCTTCGGCACGAAGCTGCCGGAGCCGGCAGAGGACGCGGGCTACATCGAATTTGCATTCCGAAGCATTGCCGCAGGAAACAGGTATCTTCTCTGCTTCCTGCCGGATAATTTCGTCAATGAATTTCATCTGACACTGACACCACTTCTCACGAAGGATGGAAAGCAGATCACGAGAGACAGCTGGTTTATCTATAAGAAGGAGAAAAACCGTCGGGCGGTGGTGGATGAACTGATCCAGTATGTGGAAAAGTATGTAAAGATCCAGGGATGAAAACCGATGAGGTTGTGGAAAACGCAGGCATGGTGAGAAAAATCGATTCGACTACGGTGTTATCTGATGGATATTCATAGAAAATATCTTATGATGCATATATTTTTATATATATTTTACTATATGGCTCATCGCCGATATACTTTCATTATAGAAGGAATGCACACGAAAAGCGCGTGGGGCATTCGGGTATGAATACTGTAGAGCACCGTTCAGGGCGGTGGAAAAGGAGAGAAAGATGATTACAGAAGAGCAGATCAAGGCAGCGGAGTCGAAGTTTGGTGAGCTGATCCGTAACGAGAATGCACGTATCGAGGCGATGAAGAAGGACAGTGAGGTGAAGGACTTCTCGAAGCTTTCACATATCAAGGTCGGCATCCTGCCGGGTGATGGCATCGGCCCGATCATCATGGAGCAGGCAGTTCGTGTCGTAAACGAGCTTCTGAAGGAGGAGATCGCCTCCGGTCGTGTCGAGCTTCATGAGATCCCGGGCATGACCATCGAGCGCAGATCCGAGCTTATGGAGTCTCTTCCGACAGATGTCATGGAGGAGTGCAAGAAGTGTGATGTACTCGTGAAGGGCCCGTTCGTAACCCCGAGACCTGGTGATCCATATCCAAACCTCGTATCCGCAAACTCCCTGCTTCGCAGAGGCCTGAACCTCTTCGCAGCCGTACGTCCGATCAAGATGCCGGATAAGGGTATCGACTGGACGTTCTTCCGCGAGAACATCGAGGGTGAGTACATCTGGGGCAACAAGGGTATCGAGGTCAATGAGGACCTCGGTATCGACTTCAAGGTCTGCACGAAGCCGGGCGCAGAGCGTATCGCACGTGCCGCGTTCGAGTTTGCACGTAAGAATGGCAAGACCAACGTCACTGTCGTAACGAAGTCCAACATCGTAAAGCTGGCAGATGGTAACTTCCTGAAGACCGTTCACCGCATCGGTGCAGAGGAGTATCCGGAGATCGAGGTACAGGACAAGCTCGTCGATGCGATGGCAGCGAAGATGACCGATCCGGAGTTTAACGCCGGCATCCAGGTGGTGGTTCTTCCAAACCTCTACGGTGATATCGTAACCGATGTCGCAGCCGAGCTTCAGGGTGGTCTCGGCACCGCATCCAGCTCCAACATTGGTAACCAGTATGCACTCTTCGAGGCGATCCATGGTACCGCACCATACCTTATGAGCCACGGCCGCGGAAACTATGCAAATCCATGCTCCCTCATCCGTGCGATGGGCGAGATGATGGCACATATCGGTTATGGTGACCGGAAGGCGATCCTGGATCAGGCCCTCGAGATCTGCACCGTGACCGAGCGCAAGGTCGTACTGACCACCGAGACCAAGGATGCTTCTGCAGCCGAGTTCACCGATTACCTCATCGAGACCATCCAGGGTCTGGAGAAGTAATTCGCTGCACTTTGAAATATGAAATCTCGACCGCATCCTTCGACATCGGAGGATGCGGTTCTTTAAATCAAGTGTTACGTACATCATAAAGGAGCTAATCATGAGAAAATTCAAGACAGTATTTATGCGTGGCGGCACCTCGAAGGGATGCCTTTTTAAGAAGGAGGATCTCCCGGCGGACAGAGCCGAGTGGGATCAGATTTTCCTGCAGACGATGGGCTGTCCGGATCCGAAGCAGATCGATGGTATGGGCGGTACCGTATCCTCCAACAACAAGATCGTCGTCATCTGGAAGTCCGAGGAGCCGAATGTCGACATCGAGTACCTGGTGGGCCAGGTCATCGTCGGCAAGGAGCAGGTGGACTATAAGTCGAACTGCGGCAACATGACCGCTGCGGTTCCGGCCTTCGCGGTCGAAGAGGGCATGGTCGAGATCAAGGAACCGGTCACGACGGTTCGCATGCTGAATAAGAACACCGATAAGTACATCAATGTCGATGTCCCGATCGATCCGGAGACCCATACCTTCGCACAGGATGGTGACTGTGAGATCGCCGGTGTCGATGGTACGGCCGCCGAGCTGAAGGTCGATTTCCTGAACCCGGCGGGTGCCAAGACCGGGAAGCTCCTTCCGACCGGACATGTGATCGATACGCTCGATATCCCGGGCTTCGGAAAGCTCGAGGCGACCATCATCGATGTATCGAACCCGATCGTCCTGGTACGTGCCGAGGATATCGGCATGAAGGGCACGGAGCTTCCGTCCGAGATCAATGCCAACACTCTGGTGATGGAGCTTCTCGAGAAGATCCGGGGCACCGCCTGCGTGATGATGGGCTTCGCAAAGGATCTTCAGGATGCCACCGATCATCAGCCGGGTGTTCCGAAGGTCGGCTTTGTGACCAGTCCGGTCGGCTTTACGGATATCGAAGGGAAAGAGGTCAATGAAGACAGGATGGACGTCTGTGCCCGTGTGATCTCCGTCTTCAAGTGCCACAAGGCGATTCCGCTGACGGCCGCCAGCTCGGTTTCCACTGCCGCCTTCCTGGATGGTACGATTGTGAACCAGATCGCACCGGTGAAGCCGGGTCAGACCACGGTCCGTATCGGTCATCCGAGCGGTGTGATGACCATGGTGCCGACCGTCGAGAAGCAGGGTGAGAACATGGCGGATGCGAAGGTACCGGGTGTTGCAGTACAGCGTACGGCCCGTCGTATCATGGATGGATATGTCTATGTCAGAAATTAAGAAAATACTGGAGCGGCTCCGGACCTTTACAGTGCCGGAGCTCTGCGATGGGCTGCCGCTCTACCATGTCATGGATCATGAGATCAAGCCGCGGGTGGGCAGTACCCACATCGTCGGGACCGCCGTCACGGTCGACGTGCCATCCGGGGAGGGTGGCATCGTCGCCGATGCGATCCTCTCACTGAAGCCGGGGGATATCCTGGTGGTCTCCGGAAAGGGCAACTGTGAATGCTCCTACTGGGGCGATCACCGCTCCCTCTGTGCGAAGATGATGGGTGCGGAGGGGGTCATCGTGGATGGCGCATTTCGTGATATCGAAGGCTGTGAAAATGTCGGCTTTCCGATCTTTGCGAAGGGCCTGACCTGCGGCACGGCGCAGAAATCCGGTGTCGGTGCCATCAATGTGCCGGTGGCCTGTGGCAACCAGGTGGTGATGCCAGGGGATATCATCTGCGCAGATCGTAACGGTGTGCTCGTGATGCGCCCGGAGGAAGCGCTGGAGGCGATGGCGAAATCGCTGGATAAGAAGCAGCGTCAGGAGGCGACGGTTCGGGAGATGATCGAAACCGGCAAGGTCATGACGAAGATCAAAAAGAGCGTATAAGCAGTCCGTATGACTTCGATAGGGAATATCGATTATCCATCCGGGAAAAACCGGCGTATACTAGGGGTCAGCTCCTTGTGCCGGACCGGTTCAGGCATGCTTCCGAAATCGGGCACAGCGCATGGAGACAGCCTTCGGGGCAGGATGTGAAAGGATATCGAAAAGACTATGGAAAATCTGATCTTCAGTCTCAATGCAACGATGCCGATCTTTCTTATGATGGTACTGGGCTATGCGCTGCACCAGATCGGCTGGCTTGATACTGATTTTGCGAGTAAATTAAATAAATTTGTATTTCTGGTACCGCTGCCGGTGAACCTGTTCGTGCAGGTATCGGCGCTCGACATCCGCGAAGCCTGGGATACCCGCTTCGTCGTATTCTGCTTCGTCGCGACGCTGCTGAGTGTCCTCATCGCTGCACTTCTGTCACGGATGCTTCATAACCATGCAGAGCGTGGCGAATTCGTGCAGGCGGCGTACCGCTCGAGCGCATCGCTTCTCGGAGTGGCCTTCATCGAGAACATCTACGGGACGGCCGGCATGGCACCGCTCATGATCATCGGTGCGGTACCACTCTATAATGTGATGGCCGTCGTGGCACTCAGTCTGACCGATCCGGAAAATACAGGACTTGATAAGAAAACGCTGGCGAAGACCGTCCGCGGCATCGTAACGAATCCGATTATCATCGGCATTCTGGTCGGCCTTCTCTGGTCACTTCTCCGTATCCCGCAGCCGAAAATCCTGATGACGACCTGCAGCAAGGTCGGGGCGCTGGGTACGCCGCTCGGGCTGATGGCCATGGGCGCGATGTTTGACTTTAAGAAGGCCTTCGGCAAGCTGGGACCGGCCTTCGGTGCCACGTTCCTGAAGCTCATCGGCTTCAATATCCTCTTTCTACCGATGGCGGTCGCGCTCGGCTTCCGGACCGAAAAGCTGGTGGCGATCCTCGTTATGCTCGGTTCCGCAACGACGGTGAGCTGCTATGTGATGGCGCGGAACATGCACCACGAGGGCACATTGACCTCCTCGGTGGTTATGCTGACGACCCTCTTCAGCGCATTTTCCCTCACATTCTGGCTCTGGCTCGTGAAGACGCTGGAGCTGATCTAAGCCTGAGTTTATGTGGGGCAGACCCCATTCATTTTTTCTGAATCACAGGATGCTTAACTGCATAGAAAAAACCGCCGATCAACGGCGGTTTTTTCGTTTATCAGTCGTTTTTATAGTGGTTGATCAGGCAGCCGCTCATGAGGATTTCTCGTTCCTCTTCGGTCAGGCTGTCAAGCGTTGCGTGGATGACCTGTACGCTGTGTGCTTTCAGATCTGCCGGAGCCAGTGCACGTACGTCTGCCTCGTCCTCGACCTGGATGCTGTGATCCAGTACATGAAGCTCGACTTCACTTGCGCCGCTTCGAAGGAGGCTTCGGATACCTTCGATGAAGACATAGCTACCGACCGGAAGCTGCAGCTTTTCTTCGGTGCGAAGCGGCAGCAAGCCCCAGTTGATCAGGTTCGAGCGATAGCGCTTCGTGGAGTATTCCTGCGCGAGGTTTGCAAAGCCACCCAGTACCTTCTGGCAGGAAGCCGCCTGCTCACGGCTGGACCCATCTCCGATCTGATCGGAAACCATCAGGGAGCCGAAGGTCACACCCTTCGGGTCACCGGCATCCTGAGATGTCTTCGGCGCCTGCTCGAGGTTTGGTGCTGCTTCGAGGGCACGGATTGCCTTTGCCGTCGGTACATACTGCGGATCACGAGAAATCATCGTGAAAGCGGAAATCTTCTCCGGGTTCGAGCGATAGGAGCTGGCTTCACCGGACGGTACCAGTTCATCCGTGGTGACAGAGCCTTGATAGGATCCGGCCACTTTCAGAAGGATGTTTTCCTTCAGTGGTGCCATCTCCGGCCAGTCTGCGATGTTCGGGCCCTTGACGAGCTCGACCTTCGGATCGCCATGATCATAATGATCGAAGATCTGATTCTCATAGATCTTCTCATTGAAATGATGATGAAGTGCCCGATACTCTACGTTTTTAAGCTCGGTCGCTGCGGTCAGGCGGCCACCATTCCGAACGGTAGCGGCGATCGAACGTGCATCCATGAGGCATACCGCCGCCATTTGACCCTGACCAGGCTTCGAACCCTCACGTGTTGAATAGTTTCTCGTTACATGACGGATGCTCAGCTGGTCGTTCGCCGGTGTATCGGTGACACCGAAGCATGGTCCGCAGATGCATGGCCGCATCGTGACGCCGGCGATTGCCAGCTCTGAGCCGATGCCCTGACTCATCAGGTCCTCCATCACCGGAAGGGAGGCCGGATTCACATGCAGGTTCAGTCCATTGCCCGGGATGCCATAGATGGCGTCTGCGCCGGTCACCTTCTCCTCATCGTTTAGTGGTGCCCGAAGGACATCTGCGATGGCAACGATGTTCTCGAACAGTCCCCCGGCACAGCCGGAAACCAGTGCCTGGTCCGGATAGAATGCGCCGTCATGCACATGCTGCATGATGCGGAACGGCTCACCGTGTGCACCCTTGATCTTATTGCCTTCGGCCTCGACTTCACGAAGTACCGTCTCCATGTTTTCCTTGAATTCCCGGATCGGCATCGCATGGCTCGGATGGAACGGAAGGGCGATCATCGATTCGACCGTATCCATATCGATTTCGATATAGCGGTCATAGTACGCGCCGGCTTCCGGTGCGAGCTTCTGATAATCTGCCGCGCGGCCATGTTCGGCGAGATAGGTTTCTGTCTTCTCATCGGTGCACCAGATGGAGCTGAGTGCCGCAGACTCTGTCGTCATCACGTCGATGCCCATACGGAACTCCATCGAGAGATTTCCGATTCCCGGACCGAAGAACTCGAGTACGTTGTTCTTATTAAAGCCGTTTGCGAAGGTCTTCGCAATCAGTGCCAGTGCCACATCCATCGGACCGATCCCCGGCTTCGGCGATCCGGTGAGACGAATGCCGATGATCTTCGGATAAGCGAGGTCATAGGTATGGCCGACCAGTTGCTTCACGAGCTCGCCGCCACCTTCACCGATGCCCATCGTGCCGAGGGCTCCGTAACGCGTATGCGAATCCGAGCCGAGAATCATCTTTCCTCCGCCGGCCATCTTCTCACGCATATACTGGTGGAGGACGCCACGATAAGGCGGCACGAAGATACCGCCGAACTTTTCAGCATTGGATAAGCCGAAGGCATGATCGTCCTCCAGGATCGTACCGCCGACGGCACAGAGTGTGTTGTGGCAGTTGGACAGCACATACGGCATCGGGAACTTCGTGAGTCCGGATGCACGTGCCGTCTGCAGAATATTGACATAGTTGTTGTCCGGGGAGACCATGCTGTCAAACTTCAGCTGAAGATGCCGCATGTCGCCACTGTGGTTGTGCGCCTCCAGGATATGATACGCCATGGTTTTCTGACGGCCAGCCTCGACTGCCTGGGCAGGTGCCGCACTTGCGTCGGAGACATCACCCGCCGCATCGAGGATGACGCCGTGATCAAATAAAGTAACCATCTTTTTCTCCTTCTACGATGTTTCGGTGCTCATCGCCTGAATCGCAGGAAATGATATAAAAAGAGCACCCTGTACTTGAATCCAATTATACGGGTGCTCCTTCTTATAAGTAAAATATATTGATTTGTATGTTTTTTATGTACTTTTCTCTATCGGGTGGTGCTTTCCGCTTCAAACACCCGCTGCATCGTTTCGATCAGGCCGCGCTCTGCCTCGCCGAGGTAAACATTTTCCTTATAAACCGCATTGACCTCCCAGCAGTCCGGCGCCGGGCCGTAATTGTAGACGCTGAAATTCGGATTCTGAAACGGCACGATGGCACGTTCCGGCACGATGGTCACGCCGAGACCGGAGGCCGCCAGCTGCGTCGCGGAGATACAGCTCGATACCTCCATGATTTCCTTCGGCAGAAAATCAAAACGACGGAAAATATCGTCTACCTTCCTACGGATGTACTGGCCGCGCTTCATGATGATGAACGGAAGATCCCGGAGT
This sequence comes from uncultured Oribacterium sp., assembly GCA_937927445.1. Taxonomy (GTDB): domain Bacteria; phylum Bacillota; class Clostridia; order Lachnospirales; family Lachnospiraceae; genus Oribacterium. The sequence goes on from CALAOB010000049.1 coordinate 48,116, forward strand.
TTTCGAAGGTCAACTTCCGGAAGGTTTTCGAGGATGTTCGAGGCGTCGCGCGCCATACATCCACCCGGGGAAACCAGCATCTCCTCCGTGATCATATCCTTTCCGGCGACGAGGAACAGACGCTCCGTATAGATGTACTCCGTCTTCACGCCCACCGGCAGATGATCCGTGCCACCGGGCAGTACGCAGAAGGCGATTTTATCATTCATGAGATTCGTGATGATCTCCTCGGATTTCGATTCCTGAAGATGGATCTCGATGTTCGGGAACTGTGCCCGGAACGGCCCGATCACCTTCGGCAGCATGTAGCCCGCCCGCTCCGTCGGGATGCCAATGTTGATGCGCCCTTTCTGTCCGTGGCCGATATCGGCGAGCTCCCGCCGGAGATTATCCTTCAGCAGCAGGATCTCCCGCGCCGTCTTCACATAACGCTCACCGGCGTAGGTCAGCGTAATCGGATTCGTCTTCCGGTCAAACAGCTTCACCCCGAGATCCTCCTCCACCTTCGAGATGATGTAGCTAAGGGAAGGCTGTGAAATATACAGCTTCTTCGCCGCCTCCGTCACACTATGATGATCCGCCACCGCGATGATGTAACTCAGCTCTCTGAAATCCATACGCCCGCCTCCGTCAGAAAAATATCAAAGTCTATTATATATTAAAATCCACATTTTTCATAGATTTGTTCTATAGGCCCATACCGGTTTTGGCTCCGGAAGAATTTATCAGCCTCCTCATAAATCGTGATGAGGAATGATGTCAAAAAACCGCCCTTGATCGGCGGTTTTTCTGCATGCTTATTTCAGGATTTCGTGCATCACATTCCGCAGTGCAAGCGTCGCCTTGCTGTGATAGCGTCCAGGGGCCAGCGCCGTCGAGATCTCGATGGTGCCGCCATCCTTCCCGAGGGAGAGGAACTCTGCATTTCGGAAGTAGTGACGGGAACTGTAGTAGGTGAAGGCGAGCCCCTGCCCGGCAGCTCCGAGCGAGGAAGCCAGCAGGACCGACATGTTGTCGTTATACGTGATCGGCGTGAGCTCGTTTTTCAGAAAGATACGACGGGCATACTGCCCGAGCATCGTATCCGTGCCGCAGAGATTAAATTCATAGTTCGCCGCATCCTGAAGATCGACATACATCGGAATCTGTGAGGTCCCGCTGTGCTGTCGATTTTTTTTCGCCTTTTTCATGATCGGATGTGTATGACTCGTGATGAGACAGATCTCGTCGGTCATCAGGTATTCAGCTTCGATCCGGCTGTGTTTATCCGGGGTGGCGAGCAGGGCGAGATCGAGATCACCACTCGTGAGAAGCTGCTCCAGCATACGCGTACGACCATCGACGACCTTCACGTGGATATTCGGATATTTCATATGGAAGGCATTCAACACCGGTGGCAGTATATAAGAGCCACGAAAGGTATTGATGCCAAGAATCACACTGCCGTTTTTCAGATTCGCCGTATCCTGCATCTCATCCTGGAGCCGCTTATATTCCGCCGTCGTCCTATAGGCATAGGAGAGCAGCAGCTCCCCCGCCTCCGTCGGACGCACTCCGTTCGCGGTACGGACGAAAAGCCGGTAGCCGAGCTCCCGCTCATAATTCGAAAGAAACTGCGACAGACTCGACTGCGCCATGTACAGACGCTCCGCCGCCCGCGAAATACTCTTCTCCTCATAAATCGCAATCAGAAAATTCAGATCTTTTAGTTCCATTTGAGCAGCTCCTCTCGAACTTATTATAATAATTATTATTAATTATATCTCTAAATTACAGAATTACGTATTATATCGGAATTATCGATAACCAGTATAACAAAATATCGGATTCTACGATACCTGTATATAAGCTATTATTTTATATAGAAAACATATCAAACCAAAGGAGGTACATATGGTAAAGTTACATGAAGGTGGCGTCTACCTGGTGCACGGAACCGAGCTCGTTCCGGCATCCGAGGCCGCAAAAGTCGAGCAGCTGACCGGCAAGGCTGCAAACCAGGAGGAAGCGAAGAAGGGCACGATCGCCTATGGCATCATGCAGTCGCACAATACCGCGGAGACCATGGAAAATCTGAAAATCAGATTCGATGCGATGGTATCCCACGATATCACCTTCGTCGGCATCATCCAGACGGCACGTGCATCCGGCATGGAGAAGTTCCCGCTGCCATACGTGCTGACCTGCTGCCACAACTCGCTCTGCGCGGTCGGTGGTACGATCAATGATGACGACCACTACTTCGGTCTCTCAGCTGCAAAGAAGTACGGCGGAATCTACGTTCCACCTCACATCGCCGTATGTCATCAGTTCATGCGTGAGAACTTCGCCGGCTGCGGAAAGATGATCCTTGGCTCCGATTCCCACACCCGCTACGGTGCCCTCGGTACCATGGCCATCGGTGAGGGTGGCGGAGAGCTCAGCAAGCAGCTCCTGAAGCAGACCTATGATGTCGCTTATCCGGGTGTCGTAGCCATCTACCTCACCGGTAAGCCACAGCCATTCGTTGGTCCGCATGATGTCGCACTCGCGATCGAGCGCGCGGTCTTCAAGAATGGCTATGTGAAGAATAAGGTAATGGAGTTCGTGGGCCCTGGCGTATCCAGCATGACGGCGGATTACCGTAACGGTGTCGACGTTATGACCACCGAGACCACCTGCCTGTCCTCCATCTGGAGAACCGATGCCGCAACGAAGGAGTTCCTCGACAAGCATCACAGAGGTGCAGAGTTCAAGGAGCTGAATCCGGCAGACGTCGCATACTATGACGGCTGCGTCGAGGTCGATCTTTCCAGCATCCGTCCGATGATCGCCCTTCCGTTCCATCCGTCCAACGCATACGAGATCGGCGAGCTCTATGACAACCTCGAGGACATCCTCCGTGCGACCGAGCAGGAAGCCGAGAAGGTTGCCGAGGGCAGAGCACACTTCACCCTCCTCGATAAGATCACCGCGGATCATCGCCTCCAGGTACAGCAGGGTATCATCGCCGGCTGTGCAGGCGGTAACTATACCAATGTCGTCGAGGCGGCTCATGCACTGAAGGGCAAAAACATTGGCGACAGCGAGTTCTATCTCAGCGTTTACCCGTCCTCGCAGCCGGTCTATACCGACCTCGACCGCAAGGGCCTGCTCGCAGACCTCATGGATGCGGGTGCCATCATCCGTTCCGCTTTCTGTGGACCTTGCTTCGGCGCAGGTGACACACCGGCGAACAACGCGCTTTCCATCCGTCATACGACCCGTAACTTCCCGAACCGTGAGGGCTCGAAGCCGGGGGTGGGCCAGATGTCGGCCGTATGCCTCATGGACGCGCGTTCCATCGCGGCAACCGCTGCAAACGGCGGCAAGCTGACCTCTGCCGAGGAGCTCGACTGCTGGGGCGATATCCCGGAGTACAACTACGACGACAAGGCCTACCAGAACCGTGTATACCAGGGCTGGGGCAAGGCGGATCTCGAGCTTCCGCTTCGCTTCGGACCGAACATCAAGGACTGGCCGGAGCAGGAGGAGATGACCGACAACATCCTTCTGAAGGTCGCTTCGAAGATCCTCGATCCGGTCACCACGACCGATGAGCTCATCCCTTCCGGTGAGACCTCTTCCTATCGTTCGAACCCGCTCGGCCTCGCAGAGTTCACGCTTTCGAGACGTGATCCGGAGTACGTAGCCCGTGCGAAGGCAGTACGTGATCTCGAGGATGCACGTAAGGCCGGTAAGAACGCCGCTGAGGTAGAAGAGGTATTCAAGCTGATCCATCAGATCCCGGGCCAGGAGAACGTACAGGCGTCCGAGGTCGAGATCGGTTCCACCATCTACGCGAACAAGCCGGGCGACGGTTCTGCCCGTGAGCAGGCCGCTTCCTGCCAGCGTGTACTCGGTGCCCTCGCAAACATCACGCAGGAGTACGCAACCAAGCGTTACAGAAGTAACTGCATGAACTGGGGCATGGTGCCGTTCCACCTGAAGGGCGAGCCGGACAGCTTCGAGGTCGGTGATTACATCTACGTACCGGGCATCCGCCAGGCGCTCAGCGAGAACAAGCTCGACGATATCAAGGCCTATGTTCTGAAGAACGGTCAGACGACCGAGATCGAGCTCTATGTCCTTCCGATGACCGAGAACGAGCGAAGAATCGTCATGGATGGCTGCCTCATCAACTTTAACAAGCTGGGCCATGCCAATGCATAAAACACGCCATCATCACAGCGCCAGGGCGTTCTGAACCCGCTTTGAATGATGAAAAACGGGGAGATCCATGCCATCTCCCTGTTTGTGTATACGAATTGTATAAACATAGGAACAACCTATGCCTTCCATAATAATATAACTATTTTACTATATTTCGACACTGCTATATTATGGAATTACCACAAAAAATAAGAATTATCCGGCGCTTCAAAGTGTATAATTACTATAGCTTAAACACAGAAGAGCGTTGGTTAAGTCGAAGCAAGTAACTAATGGAGTTGCAGAAACGATTGGGGGATCGCTTCTGCTGACAAGGAGGAAACTATGGAAATTAAGAAACCTGCTGTAGCGGGCACGATGGAATCCAGTGACTGCCAGGTAACGGTTGAGCCGGGAGACGGAAAGATCGATTTCACTCTCGATTCCGCAGTTGCACATCAGTTTGGTAACGAGATCCGCAAGGTCACCATGGAAACCCTGAAGAATCTGGGCATCGATAATGTCAAGATCTCCATCGTCGACAAGGGTGCACTCGACTGCACGATCAAGGCGCGTATCGAAGGTGCTGTATTCCGTTCTGTGGATCAGTACACGAATTTACCATGGGGAGGTGCCATCCGATGATTGAGAATCCGAACAAGAAGAGACTGAGAAGATCCATGATGTTCCTGAATGCACAGAAGCCTTCACTCATCAAGGATCCGTACATCTACAAGTGTGATTCACTCATGCTGGACCTCGAGGATGCGGTTGCGGTAACTGCGAAGGACACCGCACGTTTCTCACTCTACCATGCACTGACCACCATCGATTACCGTGGATCTGAGCGTGTCGTTCGTATCAACGGCCTCGATACCGACCTCTGGGAGGAGGATATCCGTTGCTGCGTAGCTGGAGGCGCGGATGTCATCCGTATCCCGAAGACCGAGTCTGCCGATATGGTACGTGCCGTAGAAGAGAAGGTCGTGGCTGCTGAGGAAGAGTTCGACCGTGAGCCGGGTTCCACCCTCATCATGTCGGCACTCGAGTCCTGCAAGGGAATTATGAATGCTTACGAGGTCTGCACCGCTTCAGATCGTCTGATCGGTGTTGCACTTTCCGGTGGTGACTATACGAAGGATCTGCAGACCCATATCACCGGTACCGGTGTAGAGCTCATGGGTGCCCGTCAGCAGATGATCATCGCTGCACGTGCCGCTGGTGTACAGTGCTTCGATACCGTATGGACGAACCTCGATGACATGGACGGCTTCCGCAAGGATGTTCAGACGATCCATGACATGGGCTTCGATGGAAAGTCCTGTGTCAACCCTCGTCAGATCGATATCGTACATGAGATCTTCACGCCGACCACAAAGGATATCATCTTCGCAGAGAAGGTAATTAAGGAAATCGATGACAAGAAGGCAAAGGGCATCGGCGTCTTCACCGTAGACGGTAAGATGATCGATATCGCTTTCTATGACGGCGCACAGAGAACCATCAAGCTCGCAAAGGCAGCCGGTGTGTATAAGGGGGATCTTTAATTATGTTAAATGCAGTAGGAAGAGATATTCCGGAGGAGATTTTAAAGGCGACCGGTAAGGAAGTATTCCAGGGAACCCATCATTTCGACGGCCATGAGTTTGAGACTGCTTCCCATAAGGTGAAGTGCGTGATCAACTCGAACGGCTCCAAGCTCGTAGATTCCATCCATGATGTACTCGTAAAGTGCGGCATCAAGGACGGTATGACCCTTTCCTTCCACCACCACTTCCGTAATGGTGACAAGGTGCTCAACATGGTCATGGAAGAGGTTCATGCCATGGGCATCAAGAACATCACGATCTGCGCTTCTTCCCTCGGTGGACAGAACGATCCGATCGTATACATGCTCGACGATGGCACCATCACAAACATCGAGTCTTCCGGTGTGCGTGGTGAGATCGGTAAGGCGATTTCAAATGGTCGTCTGCAGGGACTCGCCATCATGCGTTCCCACGGTGCACGTTCCAGAGCCATCATGAGTGGTGAGACCCACATCGACATCGCCTTCATCGGCGCACCAACCGCAGATGAGTACGGTAACCTGAACGCCAACGGTGGTAAGGCGGACTGTGGTGTGCTTTCCTACTCCGCAGTGGATGCTGAGTATGCAGACCGCGTAGTTGCAGTTACCGATACACTGGTACCATTCCCGAACCTTCCTGCACAGATTTCTCAGGTTAAGGTCGATTATGTCGTAAAGGTCGACGAGATCGGTGATCCGACGAAGATCGCGACCGGTGCAGCGAAGCCGACGACCGATCAGAGAAAGCTGCTTATGGCGAAGTACTGCACAGATTTCGTTGTGAACACACCGTACTTCAAGGAGGGCTTCTCCTACCAGACCGGTGTCGGCGGTGCGTCCATCGCTTCCACCAAGTACCTCGCAGAGGTGATGCGTGAGCGCAATATTCACATGTCCTTCGGCGTCGGTGGTCTTACGAAGCCGATGTGTGACCTCCTCGATGAGGGTCTCGCAGACTGTCTCGTCGATACCCAGGATTTCGACCAGGATGCGATCAAGTCCGCAGCGACTCATCCGCGCCACTTCTACATCACGGCAGATGAGTATGCAAACCCGTTCAACAAGGGTGCATACGTAAATAAGCTGGATTTCGTTATCCTCGCTGCACTTGAGGTTGATACACACTTCAACTGTAACGTCGTTGTGGGCTCTGACGGTGTCATCACCGGTGCCCAGGGCGGACATCCGGATACCGCTGCCGGTGCGAAGTGCACCATCGTGATCGCTCCGATTATGCAGGGCAGAATCCCGACGATCTGCAGCGACTGTACGACCGTCACCACTCCGGGTGAGGATGTCGATGTCGTTGTAACCGATTATGGTATCGCCATCAACCCGAAGCGTCAGGATCTCATCGATGCTGTCGCTGGTAAGGATCTTCCGATCAAGACCATCGAGGAGCTTCGCGACATCGCGTACTCCATCACCGGCGCGCCGGAGAAGGTTCAGTTCGGTGACCGTGTTGTCGGTGTCATCGAAGCACGTGACGGCTCCATCATGGATGTCGTTCGTCAGATCAAGCCATTCGAGTTTAAAGACTGATCATACAGGACCTGAATTTTCGATTCGGGTCAGCAGATCATGACCTCTCCGTGCGTGACACGGTCTTCTCATGAATGAAGGCGCTCTGGTTAAGGGGATAACCAAAGCGCCTTTTTATGTGTTAGAATAAGCTGCAGATAGAAAAACAGGAGGCCTGCTATGGAAAAGAAACTTGATTTTACACATGAGGTGACGGTGCTGGAGATGCTGGCCGCACGAGATCATCGGGTGGAGCTGCAGCAGGATTTCATCGCGCGCTTTCACCATCCGGTGATCTGCTTCATGCTGAACATTCCGGGCCCGCATAAGGTGGGAGAGGACTTCTACTGGGCCTTCGAAACCGGCCTTCATCGCATCCAGGACTGTCTCGATCAGAACGATATCCGGATCGAAGCAGAAAAGAAGGAAGTCGAGCTGACCGGCTATGTGTATTATGCTTCCGTAGATGCGGAGGCGATCCGTGTGAAGGAGCTCATGTGTCTCATCGAGGACGCGGACCGGCTCGGCCGGATCTTCGACATCGATGTCATCCGGAAGGATGGACAGAAGGTGAGCCGTGAGGAGTTCGGTATGCCGCCGCGGAAGTGCCTTATGTGCGAGGAGGAAGCCCATCTCTGTGCACGGAACCGGACCCATGCGGTACCGGACATGGTCGCGGAGATCCACCGCATCATCGAGGCGGCGCGATGAATAAAAAAGCGTTTGATGATTCGGCGCGTGCCGCCCTTTTCGAGCGCATCGGCTGGCGGGTACGGAATGCGCTGCTCGGCGAGGTCTATGCGACTCCGAAGCCTGGATTGGTCGATCGCCGGGATACCGGTGCGCATCGCGATATGAATTACGAGACCTTCCTCGCGAGTACCGAAGCCATCACACCGTTCATGGTGCGCATGTTTGCGGAGGGGATGGATGCGACGGCAGCCGGCCATACGCCGGAAGAAGTGTTTCAGGCGATCCGCGGCATCGGTCTCGAGGCGGAGCAGGCGATGTATGCGGCGACCGATGGCGTCAATACTCATAAGGGCATGATTTTCACCATGGGCATCGTGCTGGCGGCGGCGGGTATCCTGTATGCACCTGTCTCTTATACACATCTCCGAGCCCACGAGACT